>JAFNXN010000021.1 GCA_017379015.1 Alistipes sp. | reverse complement strand
TTTACATCGGCTCTAAATAGAAAGTGAATAAAAAGTGTATTTTGTCGTTACGCTTGCCCTCAAAATGCTCATTTACGCTTTAGTAAACTCCGCTTTTTCGGGCTTCGCAAGCCTAAAACTACATCTTTTTATTCACTCTCTTATGGGGCTGGCTAAGTTACTTTTTAGTCAGTCCCTATATTTTTATCTCTACTTGTCCCCATCGGGATTCTCCTTGCGGCGCAGGTCGTTCTTACGCATCAGCTTGCGTATAGACTGCGATAGTCGCTCAGGATCGATGTTGCGCTTGATCTCCGAGTCGTGAGCCAGCGATATGCCACCAGTCTCCTCCGATACGGCGATGATTATAGCATCCGACACCTCGCTCATGCCGAGTGCTGCGCGGTGGCGCATGCCGTATGCCTTAGGCACATCCTGCTGTGTTACGGGGAGTACGCACTTTGCTGCAATCACTCGATCGCCACTTATCACCATGCCACCATCGTGTAGCGGCGCATTCTTAAAGAAGATGTTCTCGATGAGTGGGGTAGATACCTTTGCATCTATTGCAATACCACTCTCCTCCACTATGCCTAGGTCGTTCGACTGCTTGATGATGATCAAGGCACCCACCTTCTGCTCGCCCATCTCGCGACATGCGTCGACAATAGGCTGTAGGTCGATCTCCTGCTCCGCTTTGCGATTGCGGAAGTTGAAGATGCGTGTCAGCCACTCGAAGCGTTCGCGATGACGGCCTATGGCCTGTAGGAAGTGGCGAATCTCCGGCTGGAAGATGATGATGATGGCTATGACACCGACAGAGATGATCTGCCCAAGAATTGTTGAGAAGAGGACAAGGTTAAACGTCTTTACCAATATCCACAATAGGTAGATAAAGAATATGCCAAGCATGATATATGGTGCGCTCGTACCCTTCATGGCGCGGTAGACGCCGTAGAGTAGCGATGACACTAGGAGTATATCAATAAAGTCGACAAATGTAAATGGTATAAAGCCCATAATTCGGTCGGTGTTCGTTGCCTAATGGCTGCTGTTTGGGGGTTAATTAGTGAGTGGTGTCGTGAATAAGAGTGACTCAAAGGTCTACGTTTGACGTAATAATCCTCCTTGCCACTCTCTCCTATCTGTTGTTATGCTATGTTACTCAGCAACGCTCTCGGTTAGTGCGCCAGCCTCGTAGAGCTCGTCGATCTTCGAGAGTACGAGTGATGAGATGTTAAGACCATCAGCTGCGTCGATAACCATCATCGAGTTTACGATCATCTTGTAGCGACCATCAGCGTTGATCTCGCCAATAGCCTTCTGAAGAAGATCGGTAAAGCGGTTCTGAAGCACTGCGCTCTCCTCAGCAAGCTGCTGCTCCTCCTGCTGAAGCTTCTCGCCCTCCTGCTGAATCGACTTCTGAAGTGCTGCCATGCTAGCCTCGATGTTACGTGCGCGCTTCTCAAGCTCCTCGCTCTTGGTCTGAGCATTTAGAGTGGTGATAAGACCCTTCTGGTAGTCTGACTGTAGCTTAGCACCATCCTGCTGAAGTCTATTCTGCTCGTAAACCAAGCCCTGCTCGCGCTTTGCCAAATCCTCCTGAGCCTCGATAGCCTTCTTCTCGTATGCCTGAAGACGCTCCTCGAGAGGCTTACCCTCCTTAAGATAGATCTTGCTCGACTTGAACATAGCGTCCATGTCTACATAGACTACGTCGCCACTCTTAACGCACTCGGTAGAGTCGGGTAGCATGATCACATCAGCCTCTGCACCTTCAATAGCTGCTGTCTTAGCCTCCTTGTCGCCACATGCTACAAGCATAGCAACAACAGCGCACATAAAGAATACTCTCTTTTTCATAATATTATCTCAATTTTAGTTAAAAATCAGTTTCAAATGGCAAAGATAGAAAAAAAATATTTACTTTTGTAGAAATTTTGACATTATTTTTAGTGCTGCTATAGACTATGTATGAATATATAACAGGTACACTTGCCGAGGCGACACCTACGTATGCTGTTGTCGAGGCGCATGGTATTGGCTATTTTATCAATATATCGCTCAAGACATACTCAGACATCGAACATTTAGCCGATGCAAAGCTCTATGTTCACTTCATTGTGCGAGAGGACCAGCAGACGCTCTTTGGCTTCAGCACCAAGCTCGAGCGCGAGCTCTTCCGTCAGCTTATAAGTGTGTCGGGCGTGGGTGGCAACACGGCGCGCATGATCCTCTCTACCTACACGCCTCAGGAGCTACAATCCATCATCTCGTCCGAGAATGCCGTGCTGCTTAAAAATGTTAAGGGCCTAGGACTTAAGACTGCGCAGAAGATCATCGTAGAGCTATCGGGCAAGATGATTGAGCTAGGTGCTAGCGACATGCTGCTCGCGGCAAATCGTAAGGCTGCACATAGTGAGGCTTACGATGAGGCGCTTGCGGCACTCTCGATGCTTGGCTTCCAGAAGAGTGCCTCCGAGAAGGTGCTCACATCGGTATTCAAGGAGCATCCCACTATCAGTGTCGAGGAGGCAATTAGAATGGCGTTGAAGAGCCTATAATTAAATTTTAGTTACTTTCCGACCGTTAGTTGCAAAATAATTATTAACTTTGTGCGATTATATGTGTATGAAGAGAGTTTGTCGTATAGCGTTTGGTTGGTTTGTGGCTATTGCCGCACTCTTTGTCGTATCATGTAGCAATGAGACTGATACCACGCTCAACACACAGCAAAAATCCATACAGAACTATCTCACTGGTTCGCACCAACCTAAACTTGTAGCTGAGGAGGATCTAGCTCACTCGCTCGATGAGGAGCCACAGTTCTATACACATTGGGGACTCGACATCTTCCGTTATATCTCTACATATTATGACGATGATCGCTCGTCGAAACCTCAGGCGGAGGCTGGCGACAAGGTCGAGATTATGTACTCGGCATACATCTTTACCAACGGTAAGCCCTCTATTTCAAACCTCTTTGCAACTAATGTCCAAGCATCGATAGATCAGCTCACGGCAATGGGGCTTAACACCTCATACGAGTGGACCACAGATCCCTTTGCCTTTACACTTGGCGGGGGTGAGATCCTTGGTGGTATGGAGACTGCGCTTGAGGGGTGTCGTGAGGGTGATAAGGTGGAGGTATATTTGACCTTCGAGGCGGCGTATGGCAAGAACCATGTGGGCATGGTGCCAAGCAAGTCGGCGCAGATGTGGGATATAGAGATTGTTAGTGTAACGAAAAAGTAAAAACTTATGAATTATAGCATGAGGTTGACCTCGCTCTTTATGGTGTTGCTACTCGCCGTAGCCTGCATCGAGGAGCCTACGATGGATGCCAACGATATTGAGCAGCGTTCGCTTGCTGCATGGATCGACAAGTATCGTCCCGATCTTAAGGATAACTATCAGACGGAGGGCGGTTACTATGTCGACCTTATTGATGAGGGTTGCCAAGACTCTTTGCCCGTGACGGGTAAGGATGTGTGGTTGTGGTACAACTTTACGGGACGTGACCTTCAGGGTAATATTCAGGAGACACGCGACTATAAGAGGGCTATTCAGCTAGGTACATATACCCCCTATACCCACTATGTTCCTGCCTACCGATTTAGCGGCAAGGAGTCTACAACGATGATGGAGGGTACATATCTTGCGACATTCAACAAGCTACATATTGATGGTCGTGAGTACGAAGCACGTTATGGCACTGAGATGGTTCTCTATCTCCCCTCTACTGTGGTAGCCTCAACAGGATCGAGCAATGGTGGTTATGAGGGTCAGTTTTCGCTCGATGCGTCGAAACCTATGGTTGTACACATGAAGCTATTTGGTCATGTGAGCAACCCTGTGGCATACGAAGGCGAGTGTGTTGATACATTTGCGGAGGCTAATGGTGGCATCTGCACCGAGCATATCACGAAGAGCGAGGAGGAGCCTGCTGCGCCATCGCGCCGCCGTGTGACACGCTTAGAGGAGGATGCAGAGGAGGTAGATACTCGTCCGCTGGAGTTCTACGATGGTCGCTGGCATCAGCCTATTGATACGCTTCAGCAGTTGTACGTAAACTACTCATATTCGCCTAAGAATATTACATTTAAGTTTGATGTGCTTGGTGCCGACACGCTTAAGTACGAGGGTGAGGGTAGATATAGTAAGGGTAGTGTCTATAGCTCTGATGTCGAGGCGCGCATCAATGAGGTGCTCTTGGAGCGTTTTGGCGAGGGTATCACGCGCGACGAGGTGCTCACGACAGACTCTTTGAAGAGTAAGAACGCTGCTAAAGTGTGGTATATTGGTCGCTTTATCGACGGATTTATATTTGACACTAATATTGATGAGGTTAAGGAGATAGTCTTTGGCGAGGTTAAGAGCAAGGGCGAGGTTATCTCGTTCGAGATGTCAAAGCCTGTGGATAATCCATATATCTTGTCGTGGAACTACTCAATACCTACGCTTCGTGTTGGTCAGTGGGCTGCAATACTCTCGGTATCTACCTATGGCTATGGCATCTCTGGTCAGGTGGGTAAGCATACATCTACGACCACAGGAAATAATGAGGCAGCCTATAATGACTACCTTAACTACATGAATTACATGAGCTATATGAATAACTATTATGGCTATGGCTATGGTAATAGCATGTACAACTACGGATACTATGGCTATAACCCATACTACTATGGTTATGCCTCGTCGGAGGATACCTCGACAACAGTAACGACGACTTCGACAGAGATCCCAGCATATAGTCCTCTGCTCTTCCAGATATTTGTTGAGTAGGGTATAGATATTATACTTATGGGGTCGCCTCACGTTGTATGAAGTGACCCCATAAGTTTTTTATTGCTGTTGCGTGCTATATCAGCTCCTTGACATCTACCTCGGTGATGCGCCCCTTGGCAAATAGTATTGTGCGCGATGGGAACTCCTCGATGAGGGATATGTTGTGTGTCGACATCACAACGGCACATCCACTCTTTGCGATCGTGTGGAATAGCTCCATGATACCCTCGGCAGTCACCGGGTCGAGATTTCCGGTAGGCTCATCGGCAAGTATCAGACGTGGGTTGTTTATGAGTGCGCGCGCGATGGTTAGTCGCTGCTGCTCGCCTCCCGATAGCTCAAATGGCATCTTGTAGCTCTTATGCTCAAGACCTACAAGCTTAAGTACCTCGTCAATGCGCTTGCGCATATCCTCCTCCTTGCGCCACCCCGTAGCTCGCATAACATCATAGAGGTTGAGGAATACGTTGCGGTCGGTGAGTAGCTGAAAGTCCTGAAAGACGATGCCCATGGAGCGTCTTAGGGCTGGTATCTCTCGACGCTTAAGATTGCAGAGGTCGAAGCCTGCAACCATCGCGCTGCCGGAGGCTGGTGTAACCTCGGCATAGAGAGTCTTGAGCAGGGTGCTCTTGCCCGTACCTACGCGACCAATGAGGTAGACAAACTCGCCCTCCTCAATGGTGAGGTCAATGTTTGAGAGTATCAGATCACTCTTTGTGCTTTTGCTCTTTGCCTCGCCATGGTATATCGATACACCGCGCAGCTCAATAACTCTATTTCCCATTTTTGAATGCTTAATCTCTGCAAATTTAAAAAATATTTTCTCTTTAGGCAAATTATTCTTATCTTTGCACCGCATTTGCATTGCCACAGATGTCGTCATCTTATATGGGGGTGACCGGTTTTGACAGCAGGTAGAATTCGATTGTAAGCATGTCGAGCCTTGTGTGGGGTCTCGTTAAACTGAACGCTCAAGCTATAAATGGCAATAACAATTACGCACTCGCTGCCTAATTTTCAGGGAAAATTGGCTTAATCGCGTAGCCCAAGGAGGCTGTGTGACGAGTATCCCGAGAGGTCGTTCCGCTCTTTAACGGCCAATCATTATGGGGTATCATCAATTAAGAGATAGCGTGGTGTGTGCCTCGGTCATCATGCGAGATTTAGGGGCTGGGACTCGGGTTTGGCTGCCGCCTGCCTGGCTCGAGTAGGAGGATCAAATGGTTGGCTAAACATGTAGAAAGCTCTGGGGTTCCTTGTTTGGACGCGGGTTCGACCCCCGCCACCTCCACTTTTGACGACTTGCGTTTTTGCGCAGGTCGTTTTTTGTTGAGCAAAGGCATACAACTATGTTGGTATTAAGATGGTACAATCATAATAGACACAGAGACGCAGGGACAAAGGGAGTGCGCTATCATCATTAGGATAAAACACTAAGTTCCCTAAATTCCTTAAATTCCCTAAACTCATTAACCTCCCTTTTTGAATTACCCATAGCCAAAAATAAAAACTCCCCACAAGCAATGCCTGTGGGGAGTGTGTGGCTATATTAGCCCTTTGTTGATTACAAAGGCAAGAATGCCAAGAGGATACCTGCAGCAACTGCCGAGCCGATAACACCTGCTACGTTAGGACCCATAGCGTGCATCAATAGGAAGTTACCTGGGTTGTACTGCTGACCAACGGTCTGCGATACACGTGCTGCCATAGGCACTGCCGATACACCTGCCGAACCGATAAGTGGGTTGATCTTCTCCTTCGAGAATAGGTTCATAACCTTCGCAAGGATCACACCCGATGCAGAACCAAATGAGAAGGCGATGACGCCGAGGAGCAAGATGCCCAAGGTCTGCCAGTTAAGGAATGCATCAGCCGTGGTTGTAGCACCTACTGAGATACCGAGGAAGATGGTTACGATGTTCATCAACTCGTTCTGCACGGTCTTTGACAAACGCTCCGTAACACCACACTCCTTCATCAAGTTACCGAGCATCAAGCAGCCGATAAGTGGAGCTGCTGAAGGCAACAAGATAGCGATGATAACGGTGATGACGATAGGGAAGATGATCTTCTCGCGCTGTGATACGGTGCGAAGCTGCTTCATCTCGATCTTGCGCTCCTTCTCGGTTGTGAGCAACTTCATGATTGGAGGCTGGATCACAGGAACAAGAGCCATGTAAGAGTAAGCTGCAACGGCGATAGGACCTAACAAGTGTGGAGCAAGCTTCGATGTGAGGTAGATAGCCGTAGGACCATCTGCACCACCAATGATACCGATAGAACCAGACTCCCAGTAGTTGAAGCCTAGAGCCAATGCGCCAAGGAATGTAGCGAAGATACCGATCTGTGCAGCAGCACCGAGCAACAAGCTCTTAGGGTTAGCAATGAGTGGACCGAAGTCGGTCATGGCACCTACACCGATGAAGATCAAGCAAGGATAGATACCGAGCTTAACACCGAGGTATAGGTAGTCGAGCAAGCCTGCTGAGCCGAGTGCGAAGTTATCCCAGTGAACGTGACCACCAGCAAAGAACTCTGAGTGGAACATGTCGGCACCTGGAAGGTTCGTAAGCAACATACCAAATGCGATAGGCATAAGGAGCAGTGGCTCAAACTTCTTAACGATAGCAAGATAGAGAAGTACGAATGAGATGAGAATCATCACCGCAAATCTCCAATCCTTGGCAAAGCCCTTGAAACCAGACTGATTAACGAAATCGCCGATAGCCTTACCTACGCTAAACTCAGCGTCGATGTCGGTATTCTCGCGACCCTGTGTGCTCTTGGCAACGCCATGAGCTGCAACCTCCTCAGCCTCAGCAACCTCCACAACTGGAGCAGTTAACTCAGCCTCGGTCACTACAGCCTCAGCCTCGGTCTGCTCTGTTGCTGGCTGCTCAGCTGTAGCCTCTACATCCTGAGCCATCACTGGCGCAGTTGTAGCAAGCATCACTGCTGAGAGGAGCAATGAAAAATATAGTTTTACACTCTTCATATTAAGTCGATTAATTTAAAGAGTTAGTATTAAGCAAGATCGATAAGAGCCTCGCCCTGCTGAACAGCCTTACCCTCAGCTACGTAGATCTTCTTAACAGTACCAGCTGCTGGAGCCATAATCTCGTTCTCCATCTTCATAGCCTCGAGGGTGATAAGAACCTCACCAGCCTTAACAGCCTGACCCTCCTTAACCTTGATCTTAGTAACGTTGCCTGGCAGTGGAGCCTTGATTGAGCCAGCGTTACCTGAGATAACCTGCTGAGGAGCATCAACGAAGTCTGCGCTTGACGATGATGGCTTAACGGCTGCGATCTTTGGAGATACGATAGCCTCCTCCTTCTCAACCTGAACTGTATAGCTCTTACCATTGAGTTCTACACGGGCAGTGTTACGCTCGGTCTCCTCAACGATGGCCTCGTAGCTCTTGCCATTAATATTGAATTTGAATTTCTGCATAGTGCTTCTAAAGTTAGCTTTGAATGTTTGTGTTTACAATTGCTTGTTAATGTTGCGTACCTGCCATGCCGAAACGTCGTGGTTCTGGCGGAAGGTAAGTACGTCGCTCTCCTCATCGTGACGATTGAAGAAGAGGTTGACAGCCATCGCTATGGCTGCCACCTCCTCGTCAGAAATCTCGTCAGATGATGTACTTACGGGAACTGCTGCATTCTTCTTAACCTTCTCGCTGAAGACAACTCCAAAGAGCTTCAGCACGAAGATAAGGAGTACAAGCACTGTAAATACCAGCAAGATGCTGACAAGTGCCATAAGACCAGCATTTCCCCAATTTGTTGCTGCAAGTAACATCATAACTTACCTAATTATTAATTAGACTACAATGGAATGTTGTTATGACGCTTTGCAGGATTCTCCAAGCGCTTGTTACGCAATGACTCCAAAGCGCGGATTACGCGGAAACGTGTGTTACGTGGCTCGATAACGTCGTCGATATAGCCGTAGCGTGCAGCGTTGTAAGGGTTAGAGAACTTGTCGCGGTACTCCTGCTCCTTCTCAGCTACGAACTTAGCCTTATCCTCCTTGTTCTCGAACGATGCCAAAGCCTTAGCGTGCAATACCTCAACTGCACCGCTAGCACCCATAACTGCGATCTCAGCAGTAGGCCATGCGTAGTTTACGTCGCCACGGATGTGCTTAGATGACATAACGATGTATGCACCACCGTAAGCCTTACGCAATGTAACAGTTACCTTAGGCACTGTAGCCTCGCAGTATGCGAAGAGAAGCTTAGCACCGTGGGTGATAACACCACCGTACTCCTGAGCTGTACCAGGCAAGAAACCAGGAACGTCAACCAACGTTACGAGTGGAATGTTGAACGCATCGCAGAAACGTACGAAACGAGCAGCCTTACGTGAAGCGTTGATGTCGAGTACACCTGCCATGAACTTAGGCTGGTTAGCGATGATACCTACGCTCTGACCGTTGAAGCGTGCAAAACCTGTGATGATGTTCTTTGCATAAGGTGCTGCAGACTCCAAGAACTCACCATTATCAACGATAGCCTTGATAACCTCCATCATGTCGTATGGCTTGTTAGGGTTGTCAGGGATGATCTCGTTGAGAATATCCTCCTTACGTGCGATGTCGTCGGTGCAAGGCTGATCTGGAACAAGAGCTGTGTAGTTCTGTGGCATGTATGAGAGAAGGTCGCGGATAAGCTTCAAGCCCTCCTCCTCTGAGTCTACTGCAAACTGAGCAACACCCGACTTAGTAGTGTGCATGTTAGCACCACCAAGCTGCTCCTGAGTAACGTCCTCGCCAGTAACGGTCTTTACAACCTTAGGACCAGTAAGGAACATGTTAGATGTCTCACGACGCATGATGATGAAGTCGGTCAATGCTGGAGAGTAAACAGCACCACCAGCGCAAGGACCAAAGATAGCTGAGATCTGTGGGATAACGCCTGATGCCATCACATTACGCTGGAAGATATTTGCATAACCAGCCAATGCGTTAACACCCTCCTGGATACGAGCACCACCCGAGTCGTTAAGGCCGATGCAAGGAGCACCGTTGCGTACTGCCATATCCATAACCTTGCAAATCTTGTCTGCCAATGAGATAGACAATGAACCAGCGGTCACGGTGAAGTCCTGTGCGAATACGTAAACAAGACGACCTGCGATGGTACCATAACCTGTTACAACGCCATCACCGAATGTGTGCTTAGCGTCCATGCCGAAGTCGTAGCAACGGTGAGTAACGAACATATCGAACTCCTCGAAGCTGCCCTCGTCCAAAAGCATAGCGATACGCTCACGAGCAGTGTACTTGCCCTTCTCGTGCTGCTTGTCGATAGCCTTCTGGCCACCACCCATACGAGCTGTCTGACGGTTGTCCATCAACTTCTCAATAGCTTTCTGAATTTCGCTCATAGTGAAATATTTTGTTTTTAGTTTTTGTTAGTTTGAACTATCGATTGATTATTTGTTCTTGTTCTCGCAAAGCTCTGTCAAGATACCCTGAGTTGACTTTGGGTGAAGGAATGCGATGGTAAGACCCTCAGCACCCTTACGTGGAGTCTTGTCGATAAGACGAATGCCGTGAGCCTCAGCGTCAGCAAGCTGCTCCTCGATATTCTCGCAAGCAAGAGCCATGTGGTGGATACCTACGCCCTTGTTCTCGATGTACTTAGCGATAGTAGACTCAGGTGATGTAGGCTCCAAGAGCTCGATCTTAGTCTGGCCAAGCATAAAGAATGCAGTCTTAACCTTCTGGTCTGCCACCTCCTCGATAGCATAACACTTTAGACCCAATACGTTCTCCCAATAAGGAATTGCCTCCTCCAAGCTGTTAACGGCGATGCCGAGATGCTCAATGTGTGATACTTTCATAGCGTTTAGTTTTTATAAAGTTTGACTTAATATTTTTTTTGTAATTAGTCCATGTTTGATCTTCCCAAAAATCATTCAAAGATACTCTAACTTTTTGAAACGGCGAAATATTTTGTGCTCTTTTTTTTAAATAAAGTACGATTATTTTCAAAACCAATTTTTTTGAGAAATAATCACCCGTGTGAGGCTAAAAAACGACGCTTATAAATTGATATTTGAGGAAAAAATATTAACTTCGCATTTCAAAGTTTAGAACATTGAACTTAATAGATCGACGATGAGGTTTGTTACTCTACTCATATTGACACTTGCGCTATCATGTGGTCTTTGCCAAGCTCAATCTTTGAAGTTTGGTGATGAGCTGCCTAGGCTTGATGTGAACTCGTCTGTTAATCTTAGAAAGATTGACAAGCAGTACACATGTCTAGTCTTTATGCACTCAAAGAGCGATCTCTCTCTTGAGGCAATTAGTGAGTTTAGGAGTGCGTCGCGCGACTTTGTTGATAGCATGGCGATTGTCTTTATCACCCCCGAAGATTCTCTCGATCGTAGGATTTTGGAGGATGCGGATATTGTAGCTTTCGACAACAATGGTCGTACGTTTGCCAACTTTGGTGTGCGCTTCGTGCCCTTTGCTGTGGTCTACAAGACGCGAGGTCGTGTTGTAATGTGGTTCGGACCTCTCGCGCAGCTTGATCAGAAGACGTTTAATGAATTTAATAGATTGTAATTGTAAAATATAAATAGCTGTAAATATGGCATATACAAAGATAGAACACTACGAGAAAGAGTATCTCGATCATCACCACGACAGTGCTCTTAATGTCACTGAGGGTGTTGAGGATAAGCCTGTTGTTAACCCCTATTTCGTGCGTCGTAAGCGTCGTCAGATGACCACTGACGAGTATGTTGATGGTATCTTGAATGGTAACATCACCATATTGGCTCAGGCTATCACACTTATCGAGAGTAATAACCCTCAGCACTATGCTCAGGCTCAAGAGATCATCGAGCGTTGCTTGCCTCATTCGGGCAAGTCTGTGCGTATCGGCATCACGGGTGTTCCTGGAGCTGGTAAGTCGAGCTTCATCGAGGCTGTAGGAAACATGGTTACCTCGTATAAGCATAAGCTGGCAGTATTGGCTATCGACCCTTCGTCGGAGCGTAGCGGTGGCTCTATACTTGGTGATAAGACGCGCATGGAGAGCATCTGTCACAATCCCGATATTTTTGTGCGTCCTTCGCCCTCGGCTGGCTCGCTAGGTGGTGTGGCGCGTAAGACTCGCGAGACTATTGTTCTGTGCGAGGCTGCGGGCTTCGATGTGATATTTATCGAGACTGTAGGTGTTGGTCAGTCGGAGACTGCCGTACACTCTATGGTAGATATGTTTATGATGCTCCAGATCTCTGGTGCGGGCGATGAGCTTCAGGGTATTAAACGCGGTATTATGGAGATGGCAGATATGATGGTCATCACTAAGGCTGATGGCGAGAATGTAACCAAGGCGGAGCTTGCCAAGGCTCAGTATCAGGGTGCTTTGCACCTCTTCCCATTGGCTGACTCGGGTTGGCGTCCTCAGGTCTACACATGTTCGTCGCACGAGGGCACAGGTCTTGAGGAGGTATGGCAGGGTGTTGAGCAGTATTTGCAGCATATCGAGCTAAATGGCTACTTCACCTCAAACCGCAATCGACAGAATAAGTACTGGATGTACGAAACAATCAACGAGACGCTTAAGTCGAGCTTCTACAACAATCCTGAGATTGAGGCCCGCATGGCAGATGTCGAGCGGCGAGTGCTCGATGCTAAGCTCTCGTCGTTTATTGCTGCCAAGGAGCTCCTAGATATCTATTTTGGGCATTAGAGCTAAGTTCATCAATAGAATAATGGCGACCCCGCAAGGTCGCCATTATTATATTGATACTTAGGCTTGTTGTGTGCCTATTTCTCAAATTCAACTACCGTAGCGGTAGCAACAGTAGTGATGCGCTGCCAAATAACGAATACGTTTACGTAGCTCTGCTTTACGGTAACGTTTACCAAAGCCTGTGAACCTGTGAGCTCGGCATTCTTTGTAAGCTCCTCGATAGCTGTGTCGCGGAGAGTCTTCTTGCTTACGCCACCAAGACCGCAGAAGTATGATGCTGTTACAGTGCCCTCAACCTGCTTAACAACGTGGAAGTTAGCCTCAGATAGCACAACATTTGTCTGGATTGCGTTTACGTTTGTTGTGAGGTTAGACGATACGCCGCAGCTGCTGAGTGTGAATACGCTGATGAGCAACGCAGCAAGATAGAATAATTTCTTCATAGTAGTGTAGTTTAATTGTTATTAATAATTGTATTGTCTTCTTTGTTTGTTATGCGATCTCTATTATGATAACCCCTTATATGGTTGAAACATGTTAAACTAAATCGTTGTGATAGAGATCGTTGTGTAAATCTATAATCATTTATGCATCACGCGCAATGTGGTCTAAAGTGCCCATATAGTGGCTTTTGTGTATAAAAGTTTTGTAGGATTTACTTTTACAAATATACAAAAAATTATTAATTAGACAACTATTCTGCTAAATAAATATTTCCATGACTACGCCTCGCTCCAACTTGATAAGCTCGTCGACGCGCTTCATCATGCTTCGCGATAGGACAGGACACCCGAAGCTGCCGGTAGTTGCAAGGGGGAATATCGGATAGGAGGTGGTATGCTCCCAGCCGTGTAGCACGACGCATCGTGGTCGAAGATTGGAGTTTGTTGCCTCAAGCCCATCTAGACGATAGGCAACGCCATAGCGACCCTCGTAACGTTCTGCTACTAGGGCGCGACCTGCGGATGAGAGGTGTGATCCATCCTCGTTCGAGAGGCGGGCGTATGCCGAGCGCACCTGAGATTTTTGCGACCCGCTGCCGTGGCTTACAGGGGCTGTAAATAGTGGGGCATTACGCTCGAAGCTCCAGGCTACAAAGCGTCGTCTGCCCGAGTGTCGTGAGAGGTCAACAAAGAGGGCTATACGTGTGTTGTAGCCCTCCTTGCGACAAAATTCTAGAAGCTTTGAGGCTCGCTCCTTAGCTTTACTTTGTAAGCTCATCGCGTAACTCCTCTACGAGCTGTGGCACGCCGACCATACCACGCTCCTTAATGTGTCTAAGTGGGTTGCGTATCATCGCGGTGTCGGGCGTTCCTGGATCAACAAGATATATAGGCACGTTGCGGTCACGCACGTAGAAGACCAGTGAGGCAGCAGGGTAGACTGCTAACGATGTACCCACAACGATGAGTATGTCTGCCTTCGATACGATCTTGCATGCCGCATCGAACATCGGCACTGACTCACCAAAGAATACGATGTGTGGACGTAGCAATGCTCCATCCTCGCCACGTGCATCGAGATCCTGCTCCCACCCATCGTTGATGTCGTATATGAGCTCGTCGTTGAGCTGCGAGCGAAGCTTCATAAGCTCGCCATGGAGGTGTACGACGCGTGTCGATCCCGCCTGCTCATGTAGGTTGTCGATGTTCTGCGTTATCACCGTGACATCTGCCCACTCCTCCATCTTGGCTATCGCCTCATGGCCAGCGTTGGGACGCTTTGATAGTAGTTCGCGACGGCGCAGATTATAGAACTCTATAACCTTCGCGCGATTGTGTTTTAAAGCCTCGGGGGTACACACCTCCTCAATTCGATAATTAGCCCATAGACCATCAGCATCGCGAAACGTGGCAATGCCGCTATCGGCACTCACGCCAGCTCCTGTGAAGACCACAATTTTTTTACGCTCCATAACTGCAATAATTTCTACAAAGATAGTGAAAATGGATTAATAATCGTGTTATGAGAACATTTTTAGTTGTGATGTTTGTACTTTTAGGGCAAAATGCTACCTTTGTAGTAAATAATATGTACGATAATGAAAAAGCTACTTAAAAATCTCGGCGTATGGATTATCATCGCCATGGCAATAGGTATTGTTGTAGGTATCCTTATGGGTCCCGATGCCTCTATGTTCAAGCCTTTGGGTGATCTCTTTATTCAGCTTATCAAGATGCTTGTGGTGCCTCTTGTTGCAGTATCTATTATTGGTGGTGCAGCAGCTCTTGGCGAGACACGCTCAGCCGGCTTGGTGGGTGGTATCAGCATACTCTATATGCTTGCAACTACCGCCGTAGCTATTGTTGTGGCAATATTCCTTGCTGAGTTGTTTGAGCCAGGCGTTCATGTCGGTGCTGAGGGTATGGCGGCTCTCGATGCCGCTGGCGTATCTGCCGTTGCTTCTGATGCTGCACCAGCCACTATGGGCTTCTGGGATACGGTGATTGGTATGATCCCCGACAACCCTATACGTGCGTTGGCTCAGGGCGACATTCTCCAGATCATTATCTTTGGTCTCTTCCTCGGCTTTGGTGTTTCAACCCTCAAGGATGAGTCGCGACGCA
The DNA here is from genome assembly GCA_017379015.1 of Alistipes sp. Taxonomy (GTDB): domain Bacteria; phylum Bacteroidota; class Bacteroidia; order Bacteroidales; family Rikenellaceae; genus Alistipes. The sequence goes on along the minus strand of JAFNXN010000021.1, from coordinate 9,483 downwards.
AGGTCGTTGGTGGTCTAAATATGATCCTCGATGCTCTTGTATGGTGCATTGGCAAGGTAATGCTTGTAGCTCCATTTGGTGTCTTTGGTCTTATTGCTGATGCTACTGGTACATTCGGTTTTGACCAGCTATTGCAGATGGCAAATGTGTTGTGGATTGATCTTATAGCTGTGCTTATCATAGGTCTTGGACTATATCCTACGACTGTCTATCTCTTCTCGCGTGTTAAGCTTCGTGACTACTTCCGTGCTATGATCAAGCCTCAGGTAGTCTCATTCTCTACCGCCTCATCGTTGGCAACGCTACCGGTAAATATGGATGCTTGCGAGCAGATGGGCGTGTCGAAGCAGACTGCGGGCTTCGTGCTCCCTCTAGGTGCGACGATTAATATGTCGGGTAATGCCATCTACTACGCCCTCTTGGCAATCTTCTTTGCACAGTTCTACGGCGTGGAGCTTACCATGGATAGCTACGTATCTATAACCATTGTCTGCACACTGGGTGCTATTGGTCAGGCGGGTGTTCCTGGTCCTACGCTCCTCGCTGCGGCGGTGCTTGTTGCTGCGGGTATTCCATTGGAGGGTCTACCACTATTCTACGCCCTTGATCGTATCTTCGATATGATCCGCACAACGCTCAACATCACTGGCGATGCAGCGTGTGCATGTGTAGTGGATCGTTTTGTCAAAAAATAATTTCTTGTGATAGTGGCACTCCTTCGCCACCTTAATCATTGGGCTGAATAGGAAATACGTCAAGTATGACCTATCCAGCCCAATCCCTTAATTGGCGGCAAATTAGCACCACTCTGACAAGAAATTTGGTCGTGGGGCTGTTTGAGGTTGTGGTTAGGGAATCTAATGAATTTAGGGAACTTAGAGAGATTAGTGTTTATTCCCAAATCTCCCGGAAATTCCCTAAAACTCTCTGTCCTCTCCCTGGAACTCTCAGCCTCCTCTCTTTCCTCTCTCTGTTTGCTCCCCTGCTTACTGCTTCTTGCGTAGTGGACACTCCTTGTCGCACGACGAGCATGCTGTTTTGCCCCTACAGCTAAAGAATCGCCATACTCGGTAGATAAGTGCTATCAGCACTAGGACTGCAATAGCTGCCACAGCCCAATCTTGCCATGTTGCTGCCATCATAGGATAATCGTTGTTATGTGGAACGCTATCCATGCCAAAATCCATGCCACGGCAGTGTTATATAGTGCTGAGCCGAGTGCCCACTTCCAGTTAAGCTCCGAGGCTATAGCCATGATAGTGGCTATGCAGGGGAGGTAGAGTAGCGAGAAGATGAGGAATGCTACAGCTGAAGGCGTTGACATGCTATTGGCTATTCGCTCCTTTGCACCTGTCGACAGCTCATCATCGCCCACGGGCTCGTCGTCGTTGGGGTGGGCGTAGAGCACATTCATCGTGCTTACGACAATCTCCTTGGCTGGGATGCCCGAGAGTATTGCTACGGATGCTTGCCAGCCGAGCTCCATAGGTCTAAATACGGGTTCGCATATCTGACCCAGCTTGCCCATGTACGACATCTCGTAACGTGGTGCATCTGCATCGTCGTTCGAGAATTCGGGGCGAGGGTAGTAGCTTAGTAGCCATACCGCGATAGAGGCGATGAGGATTAGTCCACCCATCTTCTTGATATACTGAGCACACTTGCTCCACATGTGGCGCAGGGTGGTCTTTGCCGTAGGCATACGATAGGGTGACAGCTCCATGACAAATGGTGCCTCCTGCTCTCGGAACATAAATCGTCGCATCAGTCGAGCCGATACCACAGCCATGAGGATGCCGAGTAGATAGAGAAGGAAGAGTGCCGTGCCCGCCCACTCGCTAAAGAAGGTGCCTACGATCATCATATATATAGGTAGGCGTGCGCTACACGACATAAAGGGGACTACCATAATCGTTATTAGGCGCGATGTGCGACACTCGATCGTGCGACATGCCATTATGGCAGGTACGTTACAGCCGAAGCCCATTACCATGGGGATGAACGACTTGCCGTGTATGCCCATGCGGTGCATCACCTTGTCCATGATAAAGGCGGCGCGAGCCAAGTATCCTGAGTCCTCGAGGAATGAGATGAAGAGGTATAGGATCATGATGTTGGGCAGGAAGACAAGCACGCTACCCACACCGCTGATTACTCCATCGGTGAGCATGTCGCGCAGTGCCCCTTCGCCCATGAGGTTATACACCTTGTCGTAGAGCCAACCCACACCCATGTCGATCCACTCTTGTGGGTATGCTCCGAGCGTGAAGGTGCAGTAGAACATAAACCACATTATGGCGAAGAATATAGGGTAGCCCCAGATGCGATGTGTGACTATGGCGTCGAGCCTATCAGAGAGGGTGTTGCGCTTAACCTCAGAGGCGGAGTATGTCTCCTTAAGTGCTCCCGATACAAATCCATATTTGCGCTCGGCAAGAGCTGTCTCAATGTCTGTGGCAAGTGCCTCTTCGATGTTGGTGCGAGCCTCTGTAGCCCTCTGTTGCCACTCTTCGTAGTATTGCGACGATGATAGCAACTGTTTGATGTCGTGATCACCCTCGATAAGCTTTATGGCATAGTATCGTGGTGGGAAGTGTGCCGGAAGCTCCGTTCGGTTGGCTCTAAGATCGTTATTAAGTGGTTCAAGAGCCTCCTCGATGACACTGCCATAGTTGATGTGTATGTGTCGCTCGCGGCTATCTCTGCCCTCGTGGAGTGCAATGATTGTGGATAGCAGCTCGTCGATGCCTCGTCCCGTGGGTGCTACAACAGGCACCATCGGTATGCCTATCATCTCGCCGAGTGCCTCGTGGTCGAACTTAGCACCGCTACGCTCTAGCTCGTCGTACATGTTGAGGGCTATGACCATCTTAGGGCTTATGTCGATAAGCTCGGTGGTGAGATATAGGTTGCGCTCAAGGTTTGAGGCAACTACCGTATTTACAATGATGTCAGGAGAGTTGTCTATGATGTGTCGTCGTACGTAGATCTCTTCGGGCGAGTATGCCGATAGGGCGTATGTTCCTGGTAGATCGGTAAATTCGATGGTGTATCCACGATACTTCAGCTCTCCACGCTTGGCATCTACGGTGACTCCCGAGTAGTTGCCAACGTGCTCGCTACGTCCACATAGCGTGTTAAACAGCGATGTTTTGCCCGAGTTGGGGTTTCCCACAAGACCAACTGAGATGGTGTTGTGCTGGCTCTCTACGGCACGCTGCATGATCTCGCTTGCGGCAACTGTTGTGGTGTCGTCTGCTACGGTTAGGCGTGCTGCCTCCTCGTGAGTCATCACGACGATCATATCTGCCTCCTTACGACGTAGCGATATGTCGTAGCCCATGATGCGATACTCAATAGGGTCTTTGAGTGGAGCATCGAGTACCACCGTCACGCTTTGACCGCGAACAAATCCCATCTCGATTATACGACGACGAAATCCTCCGTAGCCTAAAACCTTGACTACTACGGCACTATCTCCTGTTTTTAGTTCACTAAGTCGCATAATCTTACCTATTTTATTATAATGTTCGGCAAAGGTAAAAATTAATGCCGTAATAGTCAATCCCCATATTTGGGTATTTTGATGGTGATTTGATCAAAAAACTTTGTGTTTTATGGCTCAGAATATGTTGAGTATTTATGTCAATTGGTCGGTAAATCATGGCATTATCGACTTTTTTTGAAGAAAAATTTTTTGTTATATAAAATCTTTTTATATCTTTGCCAACATAAAACCTTATAAATAATATTTTTATGAAGACTCTAGTAGAAAACATTGCAGCCCAGTATGAGGCATTTGCTACCAACGCAGCTTTGCAGGTAGAGAAGAATAATAAGGCAGCCGGCACACGTGCTCGTAAGGCAGCTTTGGAGCTTACAAAGCTTCTTAAGGACTTCCGTAAGGTTTCTGTTGAGGAGGCTAAGAAGGAGTAATCTGCGTAGAAGATATACTCTCTTGAGAGTCATATATTTATAATAGCCCTGAACTCTGAATTATGATGAGTTCAGGGCTATATTTTTGCACTTTAGAAAATTAGTGCTATCTTTGTGCAATCATAAGGGGTGCTAACCTCCGCCTTGTTTTACTCTTCGTTGTTAGTTGAGTATGGTTGGCGGCTGTTGGCTGAGATTAAACCCATTGTACCGGATACGGGTAATGCTGAGACCGGGATTGGAAAATATCTTACAAAGCCCCTTTTCAAACTTAATAATTTAAAGTATGAAAAGGATTTTTTGTTTTCTGGGCCTACTTGCGGCCTTTCATTGTACTACCTCGGCGAATATGCCTACCGAGAGAGTAGACACCACTAAGGTTTATGAGTTAGATGTTGTTGAGGTGCTCACAACAACGGCAAAGCGTTCTACGCCTGTTGCCCAGCAACTTATCGCTAGCGAAGATCTAGTTCGCTCGAGCTATGGTGTCGACATCCCCTCTGTGTTGTCGCTTACTCCGTCGATGATTGCTACCAACGAAACGGGTATCGGCATCGGTGCTACGTCGATACGACTGCGTGGTACGGATGCTACGCGCATCAATGTTACTATCAACGGTGTTGCGATGAACAACCCCGACTCGCACTCGATGTATTGGTACGATACGCCCGACCTTATCTCGTCTGTTGGGTCGATACAGGTGCAGCGCGGTGCTGGTGTGTCGACCAATGGTACTGGTGCTTTTGGTGGTTCTGTGGCAATGACCACCGATGCCTTGTCACCACGCCTCTCTGGCTCAGCATCGCTCTCGTATGGTTCGTATAACACCAACAAGCAGGCTATTAGGCTCTCTTCGGGACTTATTGCTGATCACTATGTTATAGATGCACGACTTACGCACATCGGCTCAGATGGCTATATTGATCGCGGTGCTACGGATCTAAAGAGCTATATGGCGCAGGCTGGCTATTATGGCGATAATACCAAGATCAAGCTTCTCTCGTTTGGTGGTTCTGCCAAGACATACCTAACCTATAATGGTGTCTCGCGCAAGGATATGGCGAGGTATGGTCGTAGGTATCACGATTCGGGACAGTATGTTACTGCGGATGGACCATTCGTGTTGGAGGATGGCACTCATGTAGACTACTACGACGATCAGACTGATAATTATCTTCAGATTAATAATCAGCTTGTTGTAAACCATAGCTTTAATGATTTATGGAAGCTCAACGCTACGCTCTTTTATAACTATGGCTATGGCTACTATAATCAGTATAAGGATGATGCCTATTTGGCAAGCTACACAAACCTTAGTACCTCAATCGAGGAGGCAGACCTTATTCGTCATAAGCTGATGCGTAACCACCTTGGTGGTGTGAATGTTGCGGCTGAGTATAGCACGCGTGATCTGTCGCTCATTTATGGTGGCTCATGGAGCTACTATACATGCCCTCACTGGGGAACATTGTCGTGGGTTGATGGACTTGAGAGTGAGGATGTCGCGGGTCGTTGGTACGACAACGATGTGACTAAGCAGGATGCTAATGGCTTCGTGCGTGCCGACTGGATTGTGGTGCGTGGAGGCAATGAAGGAGAGTTGCACCTGTCGGGTGATGTGCAGTATCGCTATGTCCACTACAAGGCGTGGGGCACCAACGATAATGCCCTATGGGGTGATGAGGGTGTGACGATGCAGCCTATCGATGTCGACCAGAGATATAACTTCTTCAACCCTCGATTTGGCGTAAGCTATCTAAGTGATAACCATCTCGCCTTTGCCTCGGTGGCAGTGGCACACCGCGAGCCTACGCGCTCCGATTTTACCGATCGCTATATGTTCTCTGCCGACGATAGCTATCCTAAGCCCGAGCGTCTTGTCGATTTTGAGCTGGGATATACCTATACCGCACCACGCTTATCGCTTGGCGTTAATCTATACTATATGCTCTACCACAATCAGTTAGTGGCAACGGGTATGGTCAACGATGGCGATGATGCACTCAACACTAATGTCGATAGGAGTTTCCGTCGTGGCGTGGAGCTTATGGCATCGTGGCGTGTGGCAAAGTGGCTCACGCTCTCGGCAAATGCTACACTCTCTGAGAATAAGATCTGCGACTATGTTGATGAGCTTAAGGATAGTCCTACCTTTGGGCAGAACCTCGGAGATATGACAATCTCGTACTCACCTTCGTCTGTAGGCTCGTTCATTGCCGATTTCCACTACGGTGGTTTTAGTGCCCAGTGGCATACGCAGTATGTCGGCAAGCAGTACTTTACGAATAATGAGATCGAGGCTTTAAGCCTAGATGCTTATTGCGTGACAAACCTCAATCTTGGTTATACGTTGCGCAGGGCAGATGGTTGTGATGTGCGTTTCGGTTTGGCGATTAACAACCTCTTCTCGACGCTATATGAGTCGAATGGCTATGGCTACTCGTATATGTGGGATGGAGAGCGTTACGACGAGGCATTCTACTTCCCTCAGGCTCCTATTAACCTCTTAGCAAATATCACAGTTAACTTTTAACGATGGAACTAAAGCTTATACTTCAAATCGTAGGTACGTTGCTGGGCCTAATATATCTTTGGCTCGAGTACAAGGCTAATATATGGGTATGGATCGTTGGTGCTATCATGCCTATGGTGCATGGTGTGCTCTACCTTGAGAGTGGCATCTATGCCGATGCTGCAATGCAGCTCTACTATGTGGCGGCGGGTATCTACGGTCTTGCAGTATGGCGCAGAAAGCCTAAGAGGAGCGACGACGGTGTGATACGTCGCACTCCTCGCAGTTGGATATTCCCTCTTGTGGTGGTATATGCTTTGCTTCATGTAGCTCTCTACTTCTTGTTAGTTGAGTTTACTGATAGTCGCGTGCCGCTTTTCGACTCAATGTCCACGGCACTGAGCATCGTGGCGATGTGGATGCTCTCGCGCAAGCTTGTCGAGCAGTGGCTGGTGTGGCTCGTCGTTGATATGATAAGCGTTGGCCTCTATCTATATAAGGGTATTCCCCTCACAGCATGCCTATACACCGTCTACTGCATACTTGCCGTTGCTGGATATTTGCGCTGGACAAGAGAGGCTAATCGTCTGAGCCGAGAACACGGCTGCGGTGTAGCGTAAATAGCGTTATTAGGGCAATGCAGAGCGTTATGCAACCATTTACGATGAAGGCTGTCGTGTGGCTCGTTGTGTGAAATATCTTATCCGTAAGTTCGAGGATGAAGGGGGCAACGAGTATGGCAAGGTAGTTTACGACCATTACCAATGAGAGTGCTAATGTCGATAGATTAGGCGGTGAGTTTGTTGCCGCCTTATCGTATATTATAGGCTGCATGATGCCATATCCGAAGCCTGTGAATATAGCTCCCAGTGCAAGACCTAGTAGCGAGGCGTGGGCGAAGTAGATGATGGATAGTCCAATGCCCATGATGATCAGCGAGCAGAGGTTTACCCAGGCTCCGCACAGCTTGATTATTCTGTTAAGAAAGAATCCTGGAGCCATTATCGCTAGGAAGAATAGCGAGATGATGATGCCTGAATAGGTGCTCTTAAATCCTGCCCCCTCGACAATGTAGGATGTGTTGAATGTCACCACAAGCGACAGATAGGTTATCGCAAAGTAGAACACCATGAGCCCGATGATAATGCCCCAGTTTATGCTCTTAGTGCGATTTTGCGCTCCATGCTCTGGTTCTGGCTCTGGTTTGGTGTGGCTCAGCGCGGGGATGAGCAGTAGGGTGATGGCGGGAAGAAGATATACGCTGAATGCCAAGTGCCACTCTATGTCGGCAAGATAACCTACTAGGGTTGTTGCGATAACAAGCGTGAGGTTGTTTACCGCCGAGCTTATGCCAAGCTGTCGCACGCGCTCGTCACCTGTGAAGTAGTCGGCTATAAGACCTGTCGATAGTGGGATGATGATGCCAGCACCGATGCCGAGTATCGTGCTTGTCACGATTAGTTCGGTGAGGGTGCGCGATAGCATACATCCGATGCCACTGAGTAGAAATATCGAGGTGCCAATGACGAGTAGTCGCAACTTGTTGCCACGTACAGTCCACCTTCCGGCAAGCAGCATAAAGGGGATGATAAGTAGCGAGGGTAGCGACTCGAGCATCGATGTTTCAAGCTCGCTCGCTTTAGGAAAAAGCGTGTTTATATTGTCGAGAATGGGAGATATGGCAAGTCCTGGTAGCGATACTATTGCCGAAACTGACCATATTGCCACTAACGCTGTGAGAGGTATTGTACCTTTGCCTGTCTTGATCTGCATGATGGTTGATATTTTGTTGTTTGATCTTCGTGAAGTGCAACTCTTGTGCCGATCTAGCTTAATCTCCGTATCGAGGATTTAGTGTTGTTTTGATTTGCTTGTTATGAAAAGTTTTAATACTTTTGTTGCACGAAAAAGAGTATTATTATGCAAGATGTCAAGGATCTAAGAATAGTATTTATGGGCACGCCCGAGTTTGCCTCAGCATCACTACGCAGACTCGTCGAGGCTCAACTGAATATTGTTGCAGTGGTGACCACGCCAGATAAACCAGCAGGTCGTGGTCAGAAGATGCACGAGAGTGATGTTAAGGTTACGGCACGTGAACTCGGACTACCCATTCTTCAGCCCGAGAAGCTGCGCGATGAGAGTTTTTTGGAGGCCTTGCGTGAGCTTAAGCCCGACCTTGGTATTGTCATCGCCTTTCGTATGCTGCCCGAGGTGGTGTGGGCTATGCCTCGCCTCGGCACATTCAATCTGCATGCCTCGTTGCTCCCCGAGTATCGAGGTGCTGCGCCTATTAACTGGGCGATAATCAATGGCGAGAAGCGCACTGGAGTGACAACCTTCCTGCTCAACCATGAGATAGACAAGGGTGCTATCATCGAGCAGCAGGAGGTGGATATCTTCGATGAGGATAATATCGGTACGCTCTACGATAAGCTGATGCACATCGGTTCTGAGCTCGTTCTGCGCACTGTGGAGAAGATGGCAAGTGGCAATTTTGAGTGTCGCGAGCAGATGCATATTGATGAGTCTACGCTTAAGCCTGCGCCAAAAATCTTTAAAGATGATTGCCGTGTGGATTGGCACCGTGGGGGTGTTGATATTATCAACCTTATTAGAGGTTTGTCGCCCTATCCCGCAGCGTGGACACCCATCTACAAAGAGGGTGTTGAGAGTGGCTCATTTAAGATCTTTGCTGCACACTTCGTGGCGGGTTGTGGCAGTGGCAATGTGGGTGATGTCCTTACTGATGGTCGCACGCAGTTTGGTATCCGTGTTGCGGATGGTGTGGTGTATATCGACGAGCTCCAGCTTGCTGGCAAAAAGCGCATGGCGATTAAGGATCTGTTGCTTGGATGGCGCGATGCGTCGGTGTGTCGCGTTGTAGAGTAGTGAAGCTGAATAAAAAGTGTATTTTGTCGTTATGCTTGCCCTCAAAATCCTCATTTACGCCTAGTAAACTCCGGTTTTTCGGGCTTCGCATGCCTAAAACTACATCTTTTTCTTCAACTTCTAAACAATAAGGGGATGACTAA
>JAFNXN010000013.1 GCA_017379015.1 Alistipes sp. | reverse complement strand
TAGTAGTCGCGATCCTCCTCAGCGATGTCTGATGGGAGCTTAGTACCCTTGCGGATAGCCTCAACATCCTCCATCTTCTTTGGAACCCAGATACGACCATCGTTACGCAATGACTCAGACATAAGCGTAAGCTTTGACTGCTGAGTACCGTGTACTGGGATACATGTTGGGTGGATCTGTGTGAAACATGGGTTAGCAAAACCAGCACCCTTACGGTAGCACTGGAATGCTGCCGAGCCGTTTGATGCCATAGCGTTTGTCGAGAGGAAGAATACGTTACCGTAGCCACCTGTTGCGATAACAACAGCGTGAGCACCGTGACGCTCAAGCTCACCTGTTACGAGGTTACGAGCGATGATACCGCAAGCCTCGCCATTCTCGATAACTACATCCAACATCTCGTGACGTGGGTATGACTTTACAGAGCCAGCAGCGATCTCCTTGTTAAGAGCTGCATAGGCACCGAGCAAGAGCTGCTGACCGGTCTGACCACGAGCATAGAAGGTACGTGATACCTGAGCACCACCGAACGAACGGTTTGCCAACAAGCCACCATACTCACGAGCGAAAGGTACACCCTGAGCTACGCACTGGTCGATAATGAGGTTAGAAACCTCAGCAAGGCGGTATACGTTAGCCTCACGAGCACGGTAGTCACCACCCTTGATTGTATCATAGAATAGACGATATACTGAGTCGTTATCGTTCTGATAGTTCTTAGCAGCATTGATACCACCCTGTGCTGCGATAGAGTGAGCACGACGTGGTGAGTCAGAGATGCAGAAGATCTTTACGTTGTAGCCAAGCTCACCGAGTGAAGCAGCTGCAGACGCACCACCAAGACCGGTACCTACAACGATGATATCCAACTTACGCTTATTAGCTGGGCTAACGACCTTGATAGCAGCCTTATGGTTGCTCCACTTTTGCGCCAACTCACCAGCAGGAGTTTTAGCATCTAATTTATAAGCCATAGTATATTTTTGTTTTTATTGTTATCGAATTAGTGATTACAACTCAGGTGTCCAGTGGATCATCTCAGCGATAAACTCACCGCTCTTCAAGTAGCAGAGAACAGCAACCACAGCAAAGCCGAGGAAGATAAGTGTAGCTACGATATTAGCCAAGCACTTAAGGCGTGGGTACCATGTGTCGTTAGCAAAGCCTACAGTCTGGAACATTGACCATACACCGTGTGTAAGGTGGAACCACAAAGCTGCGAACCATACAAGATAGATAACAACATTATACCACTTAGAGAAGGTGAAGGCCATGAGCAATGCACCGTTTGCTGGGTGGATAGAGGCCTCAGCACCGTTGAACATCTCAACAGCAACCTCAGAGTGGATAATCTCAACAAGCTGCATCTTCGACCAGAAGTGAACAAGGTGAAGACCAAGACCAAGGATTACGATGATACCCAAAACGAGCATATTCTTAGAAGACCAAGCAACACCCTTCTCCTGAACAGTTACAGCATAACGCTGCTTACCACGAGCACGGTAGTTGTCAACAGTAAGAATAAAGGCATAAACAAAGTGTACGAGTACACCAGCTGCCAAAAGAGCTGTTCCAGCAAGCGCATACCAGTTTGCACCGAGGAACTCACAGATTAGGTTGTAACCCTCACGGCTGAATACCATCGTAAGGTTCATTGACATGTGGAAGAGAATGAAGAGCACGAGGAAGCATCCCGAAATACTCATAACAAGCTTCTTTCCCACTGACGAATTAGTTAGAAAACATCCCATAGTGTAAAAAAATTTGTTTATATTTGTAAATAGTTTGTTCGGTAATTCTATTTGCTCGTAGCACCCGTTGCGACATAGTGCGACAAAAGCTACTGCAAAGATAAGAATTGTTTGCAAAATAACAAGCCATATATGCATATTTTACCATCCGAGCAAATATAAAAGAGGCTAAAACGAGAAAAAACACTAAATAATTAGCACTACCACCATGAAAAAGGGTATTCGCAAAGAGGTGCGACAGCGCATAAAGGAGCTTACACCGGAGCAGATGAATATGGCAGCAGAGGCAATTTTTAGCCAAATAGAGAAGAGCGACCTATTCGACAACGCAACCACCATAGCACTATTCGCATCGATGAAGGATGAGGTTCCCACCGATATAGCACTTGAGAGGTGGCTGGAGGCGGGCAAGCATATCGTCGTGCCTCGCGTCGAGGGTGACGTCATGCGCTTCTACGACTACTCGCCCGAGCACATGCGCGTAGGTGCATTTGGCATACTAGAGCCCGACGGGGAGGCGGAGTGCCCACCCGAGGAGATAGACCTCATGATCGTTCCAGCGCGCGCCTTCACTTGCAAGGGAGAGCGTCTAGGGCGAGGAGGTGGATTTTACGATAAGTATATGTCAAATAGCAAGTTCCGCGCTGCAAAGATAGGCATCGCATTTGCCTGTCAGATATTCGACTCTTTGCCTTTCGATGCACACGATATACGTGTAGATAAGGTAGTTACGGAGTAGCGGTCGGGGCAAAGGGGCAAAGAAAAGAGGTCTGTTGCCAGATGCGGTTGGGGTTGGTCTAGGCATGAAATTAGCCCGAATGGGACATACTTAGTGTATCTCTCATTCGGGCCAATGATATAGAGGTCATAGACGCCCCCTTATCACGATAAATTAGAATAGGTATCCTGTGTTAATGTAGAACGCACCCGTACCATCCTGGTTCTTGATCACAGGATTACTGCTAAAGCGGCTTACGGGCATACCATACTCGAATGCCACGATAAAGTTCTGATTCATGATAAATCGAAGACCTGCACCCACTGTGATGTGAGGACGGTCAGACTCCGCACCCTCAGCCATATATGCGTCATACTCAGCACGATACTGCTCTTCGCCGCGGAAGGTCATGTCACGACCCTTGGTAACCATCGTACCATCGCTAAAGAGGCTAAGACCAAAGGCTATATTCTGCTTCCAGAGCGGGAAGCTAACAAATCGCCAGCGCAACTCCGCATTATACGATGCCATGTCGAGGCCCTGCACCCTATTACGCATGATACCACGTATTGTTCGGTAGCCACCCATACCATCACGGTCGTATGCCTGACCAACGGTGGTGATATATGGCAGAACGTAGTATGGCGCGCTCTTGCCGAAAGTACCCTCATAGTTTAGACGGTAGGCAAACGTAAGGATGTCGTTGCTCACGATAGGGAAATACTGGCGGAAGGTAAGCGAGTATTTGTAGTGAGGATTTGACGTTCCGAGCCACTTTGGAGCCACTATCACATGACCCTCTGCCCAGATACCACGCGAAGGAGAGCCCTCCTTATCACGCGTATCGTACAACAGACCAAAACGCAATGAGCTGTTCACACCACCATAAGCCTCATCGTCCGAAATTAGTCCCCAGCGACGATACTGCTCATAGATCGTACTCTCGCCATCAGGGAACATCTTATGCTCATCCTTACCCTTGTTGATCTTGGCACGATCTATCTCACCCTGCTTGAAATAGCTAAAGTGGTAGCCAGCCTCCCAGAAGAACTTATTATCCCAGATATTACCCGTAAAGTCGCTCTTGGCAAGTATCTGGAGGCGGTTGATACGATACTTAGGGGTATAGATAAAGTTCTCCATATTAGACTTATCCTTGCCCAATGCTACAAGGTCGGCATTGTAGTGCGACACATAGCCATTGAAGCCATAGAAGTCCATCGCCTTATCGTTGGTAAGCGTAAAGGCCGACGACCAGCGCACACCAGGAATGAGCGTCTTATTGTCGTACCATAAGACAAGTAGCAACGACCCCTTTGTAAACCACGATGCCTCCATATACCACTGCGACTTCGTGTTAGGGTATGTCGAGCCATCACCATAGTTGTAGATATTGAGCAGCGCACCTAGCTGAAAGCCCTTATCAGCATCAAACGCCACGGCGGGTAGTGGTCCGTAGTTAAGACCAGTCTTGACAATCTCCTTTTTAGATTTCTCGGCTTCCGCCTCATGCTCAACCGTTGCCTCCTGGGCAAAGAGTGTTGTGGTTAGTAGTGCTGCAACGAGTGTTGCAACGATACATCTAAACTTCATATCTCTATTTTGTAAAAATTATCTCTCTTATCTTAGCATAGATAGCGCGCAGATCTCTGTTGCGCAACAGCCTTATATCCGATCGTAGTATTCGCACCAAGCGGTAGACCTCATGCGCAACGATAGGTGCTGGTAGCGCGGCAATAGTTCCCACCAACGCCCACTGCCATGGCAACACTGCGTATGCAACCGCCGCATAGATGATCATCAACACAGGCCATACGATGAGGTTTATGAAGTAGCGCACGGAGTTGCGAAACGCATAGTCCTTAAGGTGAGTAAATATAAACTTACACAACCCAACAATAGGGAGCGTAAGCACCATCGCGGGCAGCGAATAGGGCAGCATGAGGATAAAGATAAGTAGGCGCACAACACGCATCAGCGCACTATGCTTAACCACCACCGACGAGAGGCTTATCTTCTGCTCATGACGCAGCTGCGAGGCTCTGTGGCCCAATGCCATAAGTTCGGCATATAGCTCTGCATTATTCTCCTTTATATACTCTATATGCTTAACCGTCATCTTTGAAGCGGCAAACTGAGCATCGACACCACGAAGACCACTAAGCACTCGATCATGACGCATGTTGCGTAGCTGTATACGTGCTACAGCAGCACATATCTCATATACAGCCTCGTAGTTCTCGTCGTTAGGGATAAAGAGTATTTGACGCTTCATGCGCTCGTCGAGAAGATCCTTAAGCATATTCATCTGCTCGGGAGCACTCAAAGAGTCATGCTTAGCGACAAACTCGCCAACATTGATGGCATCACCTATCTCAACACGTACCGTAGAACGAAAACGGAAGAAGTTACCATAGCGAATACCCACGGGGACGATATATAGCGGCATGTCGGGCATGAGCTCCTGCGCCTGAAAGGCGATGCGGAAGATACCCTTAGAGAGGGGTAGCGACGAGTACTTTGCCTGGTGCGTACCCTCGGGGAAGATGCAGAACGGCACCTTGTCACGAAGCACGTCGACAGCGCGCTCGATAGTCTCGTTATTCTTGCGCACCTCATCAATACCATCGCGCATACGCATGATAGGCATTATCTTGAGGAAGCTGAGTATCTTAGCCAAAGTAGGATTCTTAAATATATCGGCACGCGCCACAAAGACCTTTGGGCGATGATCCATGGCAAGGATGACCATCGCATCCATCAAAGCATTGGTGTGGTTGGGGGCAAAGATGATCGCTCCATCACGAGGTAGACGCTCTCGACCTACATACTTAATGGTGCGATACGACAACCTAAGCGCAATATCTACATAATGGCGCAAAAAGTTATATAAATGATTATTATCCTGAATCTTACGTTTTGCTGCCATAAACTACAAAGCTTTTCGACGACGGAATACCGACGATACGATAAGACCCGAGATGATGTGCCATACTCCCCACAAAGCGGTGATTAGCACCATACCTCCATTATTACTCCAAATCTCGGGCGAGAAGATCGCTGGATTGAACAACAACGTAAGACCAAGACCCGAGTTCTGGATACCAGTCTCGATGGTCAGCGAGCGACGGTCAACCTCCGACACATGCAGAAGCTTAGCACCAAAATAGCCTGTTCCTAGAGCCGTTGCGTTGTGAATAATCACAAAGACTAATACTAGTAGAATTATCGAGTAGTACGATGAGTCGAGCGCCGAGAGCACCTGGTTGACTGAGACTACGACCATACCCAAGAAGAGGAGTATGGAGAGCACCTGCAGTGGCTTAGCAATCTTCGCAGCTGCACGTGGCAGATAGTGCGAGAAGAGCATGCCGAGGATGATTGGAATACCCAAGATAAGAAGTATCTGATAGAGCATATCGGCAAATGGGATCTCGAGCGTAGGAATATCGTTGTGCAGCGTCGCATAACGACTATACAAAGTACCCCAAAACCAGAAGTTTATAGGGGTGATAATGGGAGCAAAGATCGTTGTTAGCGCAGTCATCGACACCGATAACTCAACGTTACCCTTCGAGAGCGACGACATGAAGTTCGAGATATTACCACCGGGGCACGATGCGACGAGAATCATACCCAGAGCCACCATTGAGGTGATAAATGGGTTGAGAATAATGGCAAGCAGACATGTCACCGCAGGGAGTGCCACCCACTGAAGGAAAACACCAAGGAGCACCGACTTAGGGTTCTTAAAGACATCTTTAAACATCTGCATCTTGATGCCCAACGCAACGCCAAACATCACTGTGGCAAGGATGATATTAACTAAAAGCATTTCGCCCGCACCAAGGTTAATCTTCAGGGTGTCGAGAATCTCTAATCTTTCTTGCATAAGATCAATTTTACAACTACGAAAATAGAGAGCCTAATAGGGTTAGTCGCACTTATTAGCCTCACTAATCACCACAAATATAGGCATTTTTACTTCAACATATAGCTAATTGTGGACCTTATATAATATTTTAAGTATAAATACCTATAATGACTATCCCCCTCAAAAAGGGTTCAACACAAGGCTGATTTTCATAAATAAATAGCTATATTTGTGAAAATTTTTACTTTAATCAACCATGTCAATACTCAACTATATAATAATCGGCACGCTCTTTTGCCTCGCGCCAGCAGCCGTCTTGTGGCTATGTCGACGCTCCCCTATTCTCGACAAGCTAGGACCCGTTATGATCCTCTATGCCCTAGGCATCATCATGGGAAATAGCGGCTGGCACCCCGCAGAGATGCCTCTAATGCAGGAGATTGCCACCAGCGCAACGATACCTCTCGCCATACCTATGATGCTCTTCGGCTGTCGCTTCACGCTCAACGAGGCAAGCCTCCAACTAAAGGTCTGCATAAGCGGCTTCTTGTCGGTGTTCGTGGCGGTTGTTCTCGGCTATGTCATCTTTGGCAAAGGGCTTCCCGAGGGTGCTGAGATCGGCGGTATTATGTCGGGAATGTACACCGGAGGCATGCTCAATGCAGCGGCTCTGCAATCTATATTTAGAGTCGAGGAGCAGGCCTACGTAATCATGTGTTCCTACGATATTGTAATCTCGTTCCTATACCTTGTATTCTTAGTATCAATAGGTTACAAGCTCTTTAGAAGGCTCTATGGCGAACATAGCGAAAAGAGCCTCTCGGAGGCAGATCGCCAAGAGCTGCAACGTCAGATTGAGGAGCAGAAGCGCAACCCTTACGAGGGGCTATGGAGCAAGGCGGGGCTTAAGGAGCTTGGCAAGATTGTGGGCACAACACTCATCCTCGTGGCCCTGTCGGCTGCGGCAACCCTCCCCTTTGCGTCGGAGTGGTTCATGGTCATCTTCATCCTTGTGCTCAGCACACTAGGTGTGGTATGCTCATTCTTCAAGCCTATGCGCGAGTTTAAGCGCAGCTTCGACATTGGCATGTATCTTATCTACATATTCAGCATAGCTATGGCATCTATGGCAGACTTCTCGAAGCTCAACATCGCAGAGGGAGTCAACCAGATAGCCTTTCTCTGCATAGCCGTCTTTGGCTCAATGCTGCTACATGCCCTCTTCTGCAAACTTATGCGCGTCGACTCCGACTCGATGGTAGCCTCCTCGGTGGCATTCATCAACTCGCCACCGTTTGTTCCGATGATGGTTGTTGCCATGAAGAATAAGGGCGTGCTCATCGTGGGCCTCGGCGCCGGCATCGTGGGCTACGCCCTCGGTAACCACTTTGGTGTGCTGATGGCAACACTTCTAGGGCATCTATAGTGGAAAGATCAAAGATAAAAGTGAAAAGGAGAAAGGAGAAATTATCTGAACAAGGCAGTAGATGTCTGCCTTATCAGCGAAAATTTTTGATTAGAAGGCTGTAGATGTGGTGCATCGCAAAAGAAGAGGCCTCGGGATAGTACAAAACGTACAGCCCGAGATCTCTTACTTTTTGGGATGTGCCGCAGATGTCTGCCTTACCAGCGAAAATTAATTTTTGATTAGAAGGCTGTAGATGTAACCTCGATTAAGAGATTGCCCCGGATGGGACATAATCAGCGAAAACTAATTTTTGATTAGAAGGCTGTAGATGTGGTGCATCGCAAAAGAAGAGGCCTCGGGATAGTACAAAACGTACAGCCCGAGGTCTCTTACTTTTTGGGATGTGCCGCAGATGCAGCCTTATAATCGAAAATTACTTGAAGTAGCGGTTGTAAAGACCCTCAAAACCCTTACCGTGGCGAGCCTCATCCTTAGCCATCTCATGAACGGTGTCGTGGATAGCATCGAAGTTGTTCTGCTTAGCAAGTGCTGCGATACGCATCTTATCAGCGCAAGCACCGCTCTCAGCATTCATACGCTTCTCAAGGTTGGTCTTAGTGTCCCATACGCAGTCACCGAGCAACTCAGCAAACTTTGAAGCGTGCTCTGCCTCCTCGAAAGCGTAACGCTTGAATGCCTCAGCGATCTCAGGATAGCCCTCACGGTCTGCCTGACGGCTCATTGCTAGATACATACCCACCTCAGTGCACTCGCCCATGAAGTGATTGTTAAGACCCTCAAGAATCTCAGGGTGGTCTACCTTACCATCACCGATCTTGTGCTCTGTAACGAACTCAAGAGCAGCGTTCTCCTCCTGCATCTCGTTGAACTTCTCCTTACCTACCTTGCACAATGGGCACTTCTCTGGAGCCTCGTTACCCTCGTGAATATATCCGCATACTGAACAAATGAACTTCTTAGCCATAATCTTAATAGTTTTATTAGGTTTAACTTTTGTTTTTATTTTTATTGGTTTTCTTTTTGTTTCTGGTGCAAATATAATTGCTTTTTTCTTATCTGCAATAGATTTTCGTTAACGTTTTCTTATAGTCCCATAAGGAGCACTTATATATACTGATTATCAGGTTATTTCTTCTTTAGGCCTATCGCCAAAATAACACCCAGCGCAACGCCCAAAAGTGCGGCAAAGAGCACACGTAGCTCGCCAGGGAGCATAAAGGTGATGGTGTGGGCAGGATACCAGAATAGCGGAATGGTCTTCTTGAAGATGAAGCCCCACTGCACATCCCAGTTCACGCTCTTGATAAGTCGCTGCATGGGTATAGGGGTGATGAGCGCACGCAGCGAGCCACCACACTCTGCGATGTGGGCATCAGTAATCTTATGGAATGTCATGAAGACGGGGGCAAAGAAGGTGTTCATCATAACAGAGATTGAGAGTGCCACGACGAATTTACCCCACGATAGTCCCTCCTGAGTGAAGGCTGCAACGAGATCACCACCGCCCATGGCTGAGATAAAGGCTGGAATACCTGCCGAGAAGACTGTCATAGCCATGCTGATTGCCATACCTAGCAAGCCCCATACGACCATACGGGGCAGAACGCCAAAGGTAGGTGTCGTGTAGCTACCCGTAGATATTCTGCAACCAAGCATCTCACCAAGAGTAGAGAGGAGCGCGAATTTTGCGAATGCCATAATCATGGCGTGCTCGGCATTGAAACTCTTATACAAGGCATAAAGCTCGGGTGAGATAAAGAATGGGGCAAAGATTGCCAACATAACAAGGGCAAAGTAGAGATCTTGACGTTTCATCATATTAAAATTTGGTTTATCCCTACAAAGATATAAAAAACAATCGAGTTATCCACATCTTTTTCGCTAATTTTATTATATATAGGTGTAAAAAGTTATCCGCTAGGAGGGGCAAAATGGTGTTGCAGGTATAAAAATTTTTACTACCTTTGCAGCCGAAAATTTATGTGGAGGGATTTGGACTGATTGCAACCACAATAAAAAATTGCTAAAGGGCACTCTTTTTATACGCAATTTCCCCTCCATACGTTTATTAATTAGTTTAAAGGATTTTTGTAACGTATGGCTTTTCTATTTACATCAGAGTCTGTATCGGAGGGACATCCAGATAAGGTTGCCGATCAGATTTCAGACGCTATCCTCGATGAGTTTTTGCGTCATGACCTCAACTCAAAGGTTGCGTGCGAGACACTCTGCACCACAGGTCTAACAGTAGTTTCGGGCGAGGTACGCTCGGAGGGTTATGTTGATATTCAGGGCGTTGCACGCCGTGTTATCGACAAGATTGGCTACAACCGTAGCGAGTATCAGTTTGATGCTGCATCGTGCGGTGTGCTCTCGGCAATTCACGAGCAGTCGTCAGACATCAACCAGGGTGTTGAGCGTGGCGACGGTGAGGATCAGGGAGCTGGCGACCAGGGTATCATGTTCGGCTACGCTGTAGACGAGACCCGCGAGTATATGCCCGCAACACTCATCCTCTCGCACGTGATCCTCAAGGAGCTAGCTGTGATTCGTCGCGAGGGTGAGGTGATGACCTACCTTCGTCCCGACTCTAAGAGCCAGGTGACCATCGAGTATGACGACGAGCGTCGTGCACAGCGCGTACACACAATCGTGGTATCGACACAGCACGATGAGTTTATACTCCCCACACGTGAGCGTTCGGAGCAGGAGGCTGAGCGACAGATGCAACGTATCATCGCCGACGATGTGCGCAACATCCTCATCCCACGTGTTAAGGCGCGCTTGGAGCGTGCGTCGGACAAGCTAGCGGAGCTTATTGGCGATGACTATATCTTGCACGTAAACCCTACAGGTAAGTTCGTGATCGGTGGCCCTCATGGCGACACAGGACTCACCGGACGTAAGATCATCGTAGACACCTATGGTGGTCGTGGCGCACACGGTGGTGGTGCCTTCTCGGGTAAGGACTCATCGAAGGTAGACCGCTCGGCAGCATACGCAGCACGCCACATCGCTAAGAATATGGTTGCTGCAGGCATCGCTCGCGAGGTGCTCGTGCAGGTGAGCTACGCTATCGGCATTGCCCAGCCACTATCGATCTATGTAGATACCTACGGCACGTCGAACGTGGCACTCTCTGACGGCGAGATTGCCGAGAAGATTGGCAAGCTCTTCGACCTACGCCCAGCATCTATCGTTGAGCGATTTGGTCTGAAGTACCCTATCTTCGAGGCTACTGCGTCGTACGGACACTTTGGTCGCCGCCCATATACCGAGCTTGTGCGCTTCGTAGGCAAGGAGGGCAAGGAGTTTGCCAAGGAGGTGGAGTTCTTCTCATGGGAGAAGCTCGACGAGGTAGACCGTCTAAAGCAGGAGTTTGGCTTGTAAAAGCATAAAATTGTGCAAATGCGTAAAAGGCTTGGTATCAAATACTTAGATACCAAGCCTTAAAATTAAATAAAACTTTTCTTCAAAAAAGTTTGCAGATTAAAAAATAGTTACTACATTTGCACACCCAAACCACAAAGCCCAGGTGGTGAAATTGGTAGACACGCTACTTTGAGGGGGTAGTGAGCATTAGCTCGTGCAAGTTCGAGTCTTGTCCTGGGCACGAGAAAACAGAGAGAAACGGAGGATGATGAGTCCTCCGTTTTTTTTATGGCTTATTGGTCAAAATAGTAGCCGTTTATCCTCCCCCACCACCTTGATAGGTAGCGGGGGGGGTGTATGGATGGCTGCTCTACCAGATCACATCCTCCTCGTCGTAAGATGGACCCTCGATGCCATGTATCGAATCATCCTTTGTAAGCACCGAATACCACAACGCATTGTCAAGGTCTGCCGTAGCGTTGCGAACATCATAGCTAAAGAGGAGTACCGTATAGTGAGTATTAGGCTCAAGGTTATCGAAGAGGTAGGTCCTACTACCATACTTCAAGCCATCAACGAACTCCTCAGATGAGAGTATGCTCTGCACGAGCGAATCCATATCGCTAAACTCAGCATCGGCATGCACGCCACAATAGTAGGCATGCTCCTCGTCCGAGATATTCACCGTGAAGCTAAACGACCTACATGTCACATCATCGAAATAGCCCGTCATCGCCAGGGGCAGCTCAGCAGTGGTAATATCCTTCACGTGGATAGTATCTACCTCGCCCCAAGCGACATTATAGGCAAAGAGGATAAATGTATAGGCTGTACCTGGCACAAGGTCTTCAAAAGTGACGCTACGCGAGCCATACTGCAAACTATCGATAAAGCCCTCAGAGGCAACAATAGAGTCGACGAGCGATCCTACCTCAGAGCTCTTGATATCGGGATATAGGGCACAATAGTATGGGCGTGAGCTATTCGATGCCGTAATGTCGAATGTAGCTGTTGTCTGCGTCACCTCGCCGACGTGCAATCCAAGCTCGACAAACTCCAACTCGGTGCTTATTGGGACTACGACTACATCACCGCGTGTAGCCGTCGCAGCATCATAGGCAAAGAGTAAGACATAGTAGTCCGTATCGGGCTGAAGATCATCAAAGAGAACGCTCTGCGATCCTCGACGTAGCGTAGCAGCGAAACCCTCACCACTTAAAAGAGTATCAACAAAGAGATCAACATCATCACCCACCGAGGCAGCAGGATAGATGCCAATATGGTAGGTATGATAGCTATCCGAGGCATATACATTGAAGCCTATAGCCCTCTCCGTGGTGCTGCTAGCATCAAGCTCTATGTTTAACGCAAAGGCCTCAGGTCGAATAACATCCGACACAACAACATCAGTTGTAGGACCATTCTCAAAGCCAAAGACCACAACTCTATACTCCTTAGCAGGGTCTACAGCTGAGAGGAACTCCTCGCTTGAGAACTGACGCTCGCCCTCGAAAATATGCTTCTCGTCAAGTTCCTGATCGTCGCACGAGCCAACAAGGTCGGCAATCATCTCTGTGTATGGCTCAGCAAAGCCATCGACAAACTCACTCTCGAGAAGTGCCACGAAGTAAGGGTCGTTATTCGATGGCACGACAGAGAAGATCACGTAGCTCTCCGTGGTGCCATCAAGACTAATCTCGAAGCTGTTATTCGAGCTTGCTGGAGCGAGCGTAGAGAACTCTGCAACGGTGACCGTCGAAGTGATGACACCCTCATCGTCGATACCGAAGGCGTATGCCACATAGCCACTACCCCACGTTGGCTCACACATCTCGCTCGCCATGAGTGTTAGCTCACCTGAGCACTGCTCCTGCTGCATGTAATGCTGCCATGTAGCCACGCTACCCTCTGCCTCGGCCAACGCCTGCCACTGAGCACGACGTGCCGAGATGATCGACTCAGCCTTACCGCCAAACTTAGCGTCAAACTCCTCACGCGAGTAGATGCCATAGACATACTCTGCATCCGCCTCACGAGGTGTTATGGCTATCTGCGCATCGCGCCAGGTGATATCACTCACACTAATCTCATGCTGAGAGCTAAGCTCTGGCTGGTCCAGATCATCAGTCACAACAGAGAGTGTCCACACCTCAGTAGTGCGCTCTGCCGACTCGACAGAGTAGCCAAAGGCAACAAAGAGATACTCCGTAGAGGCCTCCAAAGAGTCGTATCTAAGTGTCATATCGCCCGAGAGCAGCTTCTCAGCATCTATAGAGAGGGTCGATACAAACTCTTCGGGATCATCGCCTACCGTTGTCTTAGCATAGAGCTCGGCAAAGTAGAGCGCATCATCTATCGAAGCCTCAACGCTTATTGCTGCCGAGTTCTCGGTCACGGCACTCACACTAAGCTGCAACTCAAGCTCTGGCGTAGGGTCTGGAGGGGTTACAGGGGTGATGATGCCTAACTCGTCACATGAGATGGCAAACAAGGAGGTTGCCGCAAGAGCTAAAAACAAGCGACATAGGGGTTTGAAAGTGTTAAGCATAGCGGTATTATTTCAATTCATTAGTTTTCAACTAGGTTAGTATGGACGCGTAGGGGTGGTAAATGGGAATACCGAGAGGTCGGTAGTAGCACCATTCTCGCCAAAGCCGAAGATGAAGAAGGCATACTCACGCTCGGGGCGGAGGCCATTCGCCCAATCGGCGTTGTTCACCTCGGCAACACCCATCTTGCACTCGCTAAGGGCGATAGCCGAAGATGGGCAGTTCAGGATTAGCTGATACATGATATACTTATTATCCGAGCGACCCTTGTTGTTCTCGGTGAAGTACCAGTCGTACCAATCCTTGTTGGTGATCACGGCATAGTATGTCTCATCGAGGTTCTTAGGGGTCACGGTAGCGCGTGCCACAAAGCCATTCTTAGCACTATCCCACACGATGTCACCCATCTCTAGCTCGAAGGTGTTGTCCGACATCTCAGGAGCCTTTGTCGAGAAGAACCTCTTGCTCAACGAGTGTGTCACGACACCCTCTTCGTTGAGTCCATAGGCATAGACCAGATACTCAGAGTCCCACTCCAGCGCACCATAGATCTCATCCGAGGAGAACGACTGCGTGCCAGTGGAGAGATCCATAGCCACAAAGTCGAGCCATGTAGCACCGTCGTACATCGATGCTAGAAACTCCCAATAGGCGATATCGTTCTCGATGATGCCCTGATCCGAGCCACCAAAAGCCGTGTCGTAGTCCGCCTTATCCTCGAGGTAGAAGAAGTAGGTCAGCTCATCGTCGGGAGGCGTTATGGTGATATTTGCCGAGACACCTGTTATGTCGGTAATGCTGATCTCGAAAGAGTCCTCCGACTCGGGGGTGCGAATTACCTCCGAGCGATAAAGATCCGAGAGGAGCTTCTCGTGCTCAACGTCGTATGCAAAGTAGATAAGACGGTAGTTTGAGTTACCCACAAGACCGCCGAAGGTAAGCCTCTGCTGACCCTCGTAGGTGGTAAAGTCCTCGGCACTGACCATTGCCGCAGCAAGCTGGAGGTCCGAAATATCTAGGTCGTCGTTATCGGGCATAAGCTTCACGGTAAACACAGGTGTAGAGGCGGGTGGCGTAATGGTGAATGTAAGATCGTAGGAGGTAAGCTCCTCGATTGTAACCTTAAACTCCCCGACAGCGGGTCTATCCTGCGGCTTGCTATCCTTCTCGCAGCCTACCATAGGCAGTACAAGCACTACGAGTAGCACCAAACTCTGAAACAAACGGTGACAAAGACTCTTTCTCATCTTCAATATACTTTTAATTAGCTAAATGTGCGATATACTATTAAGCATTTCGCTCTACAAAAATAACAATGTTCCGAGAAAAAACCTAATATTGGAGGGCAAAACTACCCTATAAATGTCAAGAAAGAGAAAAAGAGCCTTTCAGATAATCAATCCAAAAGGCTCTATGCACTATTTTTACGAGGCTCAACTAGTTCATCGCAGCGATGAAGGATGGCACGTCGTCCTCCGGTGATAGCGTGTAGAGCTTACCATCGATCTCAGCCATGAAGAACATCTGGGTAAACTTTGGATAGCCAGGCACATTGACACCATAGCGCACAATGGCACGCTGGCCACCGTCCAAGATTCCCGCAATGGCGATATAGTAGTCGCCATCGGCATTGTCGTAGTAGTAGCCCTCCTCGTCACCAGCAAAGAGGTAGATCTTCGCCTTGCCATACTCCTCGCCAAAGTCGTACTCCTCGGCAACAAGCTGCGAGTAGAAGAACATAGCATCGAGCTCGGCACTATACTCAACCACAATCTCAAGGTCGTCGAAGCCCTCCCAGCCACTTAGGAGGAATGACCTGTTGGCATGCTGCTGAGTAATCTTAACGGTGTTCTTTGCACCATTCTGTCCCTCGATCTCCCACTCGCCAAGCCATGCGGCGTAGTTGGGCGATGCCATCTGCTCCTCAACCTCGAACTCCTCGCTTACAGAGTAGAGACCACTCACCTCACCTTCAGGCGTATAGCCTACAGCAAGAGCGCGATATGTTCCCGGATCGAGGTCGAATGCATCAGCACCGTTGCCCGTATAGAGCATATCGCCAAAGCTAAACGACGTACCATAACGATCGTTGTACTCTGCGAGATACCCCTTATAGTCGATGAGCATTGCTTCGGCAAGATCACGTAGCTGATAGGGATCGTACGCATCGGCATAGACAAGTGTGATGGCGTATGGGTTGTTGTCCCTGCTGATAACACGTATAACATGGTCATACTCAACGTCGTCGAGCACATCCTTACCCACGTAGATCACCTCCCAGGCATCGTTTCGGCGCATGCCGTTGTACTCCTCCTCTTGGTTGCCAGCATCTTTGAGTGTCTTGAACTCTACGGCGGTAATCTCGCCATACTGCACACCTTCGGCGGTTACGCCGGTAGCTATGTAGCGATACGCGGTGTCGGGAGCTAGCTCCTCGAGGATTGTGATATACTGCTTGCTACGGTGCAACTCTGCCTCATCAACACCCGCCGCAATAGCCTCATTCACAAGGGTTTTAGCATCCGATGTGGTGTCGTTGGTCACAAAGCCATACCACGCATTATCAGCCTCGAGCGAGTGTGTAATCTTAACCTTTGCCGTTGTTGTTGTGATATTCTCTATCTCTACAGATAGTTTGAGATTAGGGAGCTTCTCAACCTCGTCGCCACCCTTATCGCAAGCCACAACAAGGGCTATGGCCGCAATGGCGACCATAACCCTTATAAAAGATAATTTTAGAAGATTCATAACTATCTACTATTCAAAGTACTTGTATAGACATACAGCACCAAACGAGCCATTCGTACAGTAGAATGCAGGAGAAGATGTAACCTTGTTATTGTACTGCATTACGTTACGAGTATTGGTACCTTGCGCTATAATTGTTGCAGCGCCTTCGCTGTCAATTTCAATCGTAAATTTACCATTGTCATCAAGCGTTGAGGATACCTTCATATAGTTGCTTGAAGAGCTTGATGCGTAGATATACTTATCTTTATCTGTACCAATTGTACCCTTGAATGAATAAAGACCATTAGCATCAATCTCAAGGGCATACTGCTGTACTGAAGAACTTACATTCTCAAGCGCACCACCATTTCGGGTGATAGCTGTAGATTTACGATTATTTGTATTTGTTGCAGTACTAATCGCATAATCCAGACCTGTGGCTGCGATAATAATCATATCGCCTGCCTTGAGATCACTTACATCAGTAACCAACCACCAACCCGTCTTAAGAGATGGATTAACATCCTGCATTAGTGTAATAGTGGTAGAAACAACCAATGGAGAACCAGCAGAGAATGTCAAATCTACTCTACGTGATCCACCTGTAGTATTCTCCGAGAATCTTGCAACGACGGTTGCAGTGCCATCGCCATTATCGGTAAAACTATAAGCAGAGATTGGATTGCCATCAGTTGCCACATTAGAGTTATCGCTAATTGCGGTAGGAGCGACGATATGACCATATTTCACCACAGCAACGCTGATTGTAGCGTCGCCACCCTCATAGCCTATCACGTCATTTGTGGTAGCCTCAATAGTGAAGTGACCCTTATAGATTGATGGGTAGGTGCTAGAACCACAGTTGGATTTGCCATCTGTACCGGTAACAACTGTGGTAACGCACATTACATCTCCAACCTTAATATCAACATTATCCTTGGCATTACCACCAGCATCAGTCATAAGGTAGGCTATTTTGGCTTGGTTACCATTCTCATCCACAATTACCCAAGCGCCAGTTGCTGAGTTTGGTATTGATGTAACCTGACCTGTGACTTTGTATACTGAATTTGTGTCTTTAGATTTACCCCTAAGGTCAGCGATAGAGATCTCCTGAGGTGCACCCTTCTGCTCTACGTTGAACGACCAAGTAAGTGACTGCTTACCCTCCATCGAAGCGGTGATGGTTACCATAGTCTCGCGCTTAGCACCTGTGTTAGCCTCAGCAGTATAGGTGAGGCAGTTGTTCGCAGCGTCGTAAGCCACGCTTAGCCACTCAGCCTCTGCCTTAGCCGAGATTGTCCACGCGCCAACGTAGTTGAATTTCACCTGCTCTGTGCTGATAGCAGTAGCCTCAGTAGCACCCTCCTCAGCGATTACAACAGACTCATCTTCATCGGGAACGATAACATTAGCCGGAACGGTAGGAATAGCACCTACGCTACCCTCGAGGCGATATACGCAGACTGCCTGATTAAGACTTTCGCCACTATAAAAATACCTACTTGCGTTATAGTAGCGAATCATATTATTAGGATATTCACCCTCGACGTTCTTTATGGTAGCATCGCCATCCTCAGCATTGATAGTAAAGGCAAATGAGGTGTTGGCATCAATATATGGCTGATTGATAAGGTGGCGCGAACTCTTGTTACTAGATACGAGGAACTTCTCGCGAGCTGCGTCGTAGAACGAGAATGTGCCCTCGACACTACCAGTCACCAGAGTGAATGGCTGAACATCAGCAGTAGCAATGAGATAGTCTTGCACCTTAGCAATATCTACAGCATCACGACGTGCCGATGTAGAGGTCTCCGAAGCGTTGCTATACAACTTCTTGCTAATAGCCTTGTCGTAGTCCTTAGCAACGATAGTGACAATGTCACCCTGCTTCAACGTAGAGGCATCCTTAACAAGTGTCCACTTGTCGCTACCCATAACGCCCATCATGTTAACACCGAAGCGGTTAACCATACCTGCCTCAAGCGAGAGGGTCTTGCCATCGGCGATAGTACCCTGCTTGATGTAGAACTTCTTGTTGGTAACAACTGTGATGGTGTAGCTCTCACCAGCCTCAAGCACGGTAGGCAACACCGTAAAGTACACATCATTCTTAGATGTTGTAGCAACGCTAACACTGCTAACACCCTCTACAACTGCGAAGTCGTGAGGTGCTGTAAGATCGGCAGTGATTGTTCCAGCAAGAGCCTTGCCCTCAGCCGAGAAGATCACCTTCTCCACCTCGTCGCCAGCCTCCAACGCAAGGTTCTTAAGCGTCATCTTGACAACAGCCGCAAGACGCGTAAACTGCACCTGCTGAGCCTCAGTAGGCTGCTTTGCAGTAGTTACAACGCGCGACACCATAAGGTCGGCACATGGGTCGTACGACGCATCTGCCATACTCTGTGTATCAGGCAACGAGAGTGTCGCAGCATCGATGCTCTCAGCCGCAACATAGCCCTCGGCAGGGTGTATAGTAACATAGCTATACGCCTCCTTGCCCTCTTTAGCCGCAAAAGCAGCACTAATCTTAGCCTTGCCATCGACCTTCTCGAACGCGACGTTAGAGCCTACGGCAAGAGCATCGGTCTGCTCAAGCACGGCGAAGCTCTCGCTATCGTTCCAGCTAAACTTAGGAGCTGCATCATCCGAGGTATCAACAGAGGTACGTGTCGTTGGCTCCTCCGAAACAAAGCTAACGACAACATCGTCGCTAGCTGGCACATTAACATTAGGCTCGGCAAACTCATTCTGACAAGCCACAAAGCCCATTGCCGAAAGCGCAACGAGCATCAAGGATCTAAAAAACTTCTTCATAGCCAATCAAATTTTAGAGATCACCATCAAAATCATTGTAGTCAGAGTCCTGACCTGGCTCGCCAAAGTCGCCATAGCTTGCGCTGAAGCCCTGCTCCACATCAACCTCCATAGCGTCTAACATAGGAGCCTGATAATCATTTGTTTGTGTACGTTTCATTGTGTTATTATGTTTTAAGTTGTATTATTTCACACTCTCCTCTCTTACGCAGCGCACCGAAGCACCATACGAGCGAGCACCATACGAGTACCACGACCCCGCAACCGTAGCATCGAGAAGCGGATAGATGCCGTAGTATATATCGTTGAACGCCACGAACAGCGTCGCCGCCTTGCCAAAGCCCGAAGCTCCGTTGCCAAAGCTCTCGGCAGTCCAGTAGAGCATCTTCTCCGAGGTCTCGCCAATGAGTCCCGAGACATCGTAGTTGCCCACAGCGGGGAAGAAATCGCCATTGCCGCCACTCCAACGCCAGCCATAGGCCTCCTTAGTCCAGTCGTCGCTAAGATAGGTGCAGGCATACTCCGCAGGGATCTCGCCAAAGGCACCACGAGGTGGTACGCAGTAGCCCACAGGACATGGGTCAAATATAGTCTTATAGGTCGTGCCCTGATCAGCATCGCCCCAAAGCTGAGACTCCGACTGCATCATCAGACCCGAGGTGTTCATAAGATCCTGCTGCATATACCAGTCGAAGAGATACTCGCCAATAGGGATATCGCTACGGCAAGCGAGGAACGTCGTAGGATGCTCCAGGGCATACTCGATGTTTCCAGGGGCATTGAGAGCCACAGGCGCGGCAAAGCCCGCATACTGCCACTCATACTCACCATCGCCCGTCTGGAAGCTATTGATGTTTACCTCGACGCGCAGACGCTCGATCTCCTGCTGTATTGCGGCATACTCCTCCTCGCTCTCGGTGAGGTTGTAGTCCTCGTCATAGCTATGCGTAGGCATCTCGACATAGGCTGCGGGCGAGGGGAGGAATGGCTCCTTGCGACCCCACTGGTAGAGCATACCGCGGTTCGAGATGCTGTTCATATCGTTGTTAAGCGCACCGAGGTTACGATCCATCCACTCGATGCCATTAGCCGCCGAGAGCGACATCTCGGCATCTGTAACCCATAGATGCCAGCTCCACAATAGCTTACCACCACCATCATAGACCGCAACAAGGGCATTACCCTCAACATCGCCCGTACGAAGGTAGATATAGCCATCGGCATATACCGGCGTAGAGTCGACGATGCGCACACTGCGTGTCTTGTCGCCATCAAAGGTTGCCTCCCAGACCACATCGGCATACGAAGCACCCTCGATCCTAGCACCATAGGTCGCCATATAGCGCGAATTGCCATCGTTGTGGCCATTACCCTTGACATCGGCACGGAACTTTACATCGCTCTGCGTAGGTGTGATATAGCAGTTTGCCGTAGCCTCTGCCGAGAGGTCTAAACAGCTGTCGCCCAGCTGCGTAAGCTTGAAGCGTGCCACACACAGGTCGGGAGCCTCGCCAGCAACAACCTCGATGATTGCCATGCGCAGCGACGAGGTAGTGTTCTCGTCGACGAAGAGCCTCAACGAGTTACCCTCAATGCTGAGATCGACCCACTCGGAGCTTGTCTCGACGCTCCACGACGCTCGATTAGTCGATACAAAGATCTCCTTCACACCACCCTCACGCTCGACAACAGCACTAGGCGAGGAGAGCTGCACATTAGCGTAGTCAGGCTCGGGATAGATTATCTCGGCAGGTTGCTTGCTACAACCAACAATCGTAACAAGCATTAGTACAGATATATATATATAAAACTTACTCATAGTATAAATCTATTTATCTCCACGACGAAGGTATATCCGAATAGTCAGCGAGGTTTGTGCAACCCGCAAAGCAACCACTATGTGCCGAATCGGTCACTGGGGCATTGGGGAAGTCGTCGCCACGCTCACGCTCATAGAGGTGGACCTTGCGCTCGGTGCCATCCTCAGCCACGATGACGGTATATGGCGACTCGCCCGTAAGCGACACGCAACCCTCGAAGCAACCGTCAATATAGTTTATGCGGCGCACGGTGTCGAACAACGTATGAGGCACACTCTCAAGCGAGCTACACTCGGCAAAGCAATCTGTAAACTTGACACTCGACGTTGTTGTGCCAATAGAGGAGAAGAGGTCGGCAGGGATGCTCCTCAGCGACTTACACTCAGCAAAGGTTGTCTCGAACGAGGTGATGGCAACGTTGTTGGCAAAGAGACCCTCGGGGATGCTCTCAAGAGCCGTGCAGCCATGGAACAGTCCCTTAACCGTGGTGATCTCGGTGCAGGCATCGAACAACCCTGCGGGGATCTCGCTTAGCGATACACAGTCGGCAAAGGTCTCCGAGAACTGCTTGGTCTTGGGGTTAGAGGCAAAGAGTGCGGCAGGGATCTGCTCGAGCGATGAGCATGCAGCAAACGTTGCGGTAAACTTAAGCTTGGCACTGCCAAATGGCGCAAAGAGATCCTCGGGGATGCTCCTTAGCTCGGGGCAGTTGCAGAAGGCATAGGCAATAGAGCTTACACTCGTGGTCTCGGGGAATATCGACCCCTCGATAGTGTGCAGCTTAGGGCAGTTCTCAAATACCCCCTCGAAGCCCGACGATACGTTAGTGCTCTTGGCAAAGAGCCCTGCGGGGATGGTCTCGACGCCCGACTTGTCGAAGAGGTTTTTGTATCCTGGCGAGGTGACCTTCGTGAAGCGGTCGAAGAGTCCAGCTGGCACGGTCTTAAGGTTCGGACACTCCGAGAACATATAGGTAAAGTCTGCCGATGAGTAGTCGCGAGCCTCGTTGAAGAGGCCCTGAGGCACCGACTCTAGGGCAGAGTTGTGGAACATGTAGGTGAACTCGTAGGCTAGGGTCATGCCGCGAAGCAAGCCCTCGGGGATGGTACGCAGTGCCGTGCAGTCGGCAAAGCAGTAGCGGAACGACTTAGCCGCCGTAAGACCATCGAAGAGTCCCTCCTCCACGGTCGTGAGGTTGGCGCAATCCTGGAACACAGCACCGAGGGTCTTGACACCCGTCAGGCCCTCAAATATTCCTGGCTGGAGGCTGCGAACACCCGTCTTGTAGAAGATATACTCGAGGTTGGTCACCGCAGCATTGTTCTTAAAGAGTCCCGAGGGGATCTCCTCGACCGACGAGCAACCAGCGAACATATACTTTATGTCGGTAGCCGCCGTAGCACCCTGCATAAGCTCCTGAGGGATACTCTTTAGGAGGACACAAGCTGAGAATGCTCCCGTGAACTTGGTAGCCACACTTGCCGTAGCAAAGAGATCCTCGGGGATCGACTCGATAGCCGTAGCACCAAACACATAGTCGAGCTGGGTGATATTTGGACAGTTGGCGAACAACCCCGCGGGGATGCTCTTAAGGCGTCCCGAGCGCACCATGGCATCTACCTCCGAGAAGTTAGGCAGCGTCTGCGTGGTGCTGACAATACCCGTGCCCGTAGCGTAGAAGGCATAGCTAAAGTCCTCAGCAGCAACACAGTTCTCAAACAGCGTGGCTGGTATCTCGCCAATAGATGCCGAGTGCGAGAAGCAATCCTCGAAGCGTTTAGCCTCCGCGGCATAGCGGAACAAGCCAGCAGGGATCTCGCTAAGCGACTCGCAACACGAGAATGCGCCGATAAAGGATTTTACGTTAGCAAACGAGCCAGCGACATCGTTGGGGATATGCTCAAGGCGTGAGCAGCCAAGACACATGTCCACAGCCGTGGTATAGCCCAGCGTACCCCACGAGATGACATTACGCAGCTCCGTAGATATGGCGTTCTCCGCGCCAAACTCTAGGGACTTAGCCTCGCCCGTGATGGTGATGGTGTAGAGACCTGGCTCGGCGTAGGTATGTGTGGCACGCACCTCCACAAACTCCTCAACCTCAGAGCCATCGCCCCAATCAACCACGATATGACCTCCGCCACTATACGAGAGGACTGGAGCAGCCGTAACACTCCAGTCGGGCTCGGTGGTCTCGATCTCGTAGATAAGCTCCTCGGTGTCAGGACCTATCTGGAGCACATTGATGGTAGCCACAGCGCAGTTATCCTCGTCGCCCACAACGATGTCGAACGTGCCACGACGCTCGTTACCACCCTTGTTAGGCTCAACACGCACAGCAACACTACCCTCCTGCTTCTCGATCGAAAACCACTCGGCTGAGCTATTTGCAATATTCCACTCTAGCTCAGGGTTTGAGGTTACCTTAAGCTCACGCTCACCACCATCGTCATCCGTCGCCACATTACGGCTATTCATAACGATGAATGCCGAGCCGTCCTGCGTCACTGTAAGCCTCTCGCAATCTGCATCTTCAGCCTCCGAGGCACGCACCACAATCTCCGTAGTGCGCTGGGCAAAGCCCTTGTTGTCGTCTGCCGTAAGACGTAGACCCTCCGATGTAGGCTCGATAAACAACCAGCTGCACGTAGCATCGAAGGTCCAATCCTCGGTGGTTGACTCAACACCCACGGTATATACTAACTCGGTGTGTGCCTTGAAGTTATGCTCTACAGCGAGTAGCGACACCTCGGGCGTACCTGCGCCATTCTGCTTAACCACTATGCGGCACTCTGCGCTGCGCTCACCGTCGTTAGCCACAACGGTGATCACCGCCTCACGACGCTCCGACGAGGAGTTTGCATCTGCCGACACATAGAGGAAGTAGTCATCCGAAGACACCGTAAGCCACTGAGCTTCAACCTCGTAGCTCCACGCATCGACATTTGTCACCACATCGAGCACCAGCTCACCGCCACGGCTCTTAAAGCCGATAGTGGGTGCTCCATCCTCGGTGCTAAACAACCCACTCTCGGAGCTTAGATCGAGCTGCACACGCCCCTCCGACTTTGGAGGGGTGTTGTCTATCTCTGTTTGGCTACACGCCGTAGCAAGCAGCACAAGTAGCGCAAAGGCTACGTATCGTAGTGTTCTCATAGTTATTCGCTCTTTTTAACAAATTTGACATCGCCCATAGGGAACATCGTTGGTCGGTAGTTCGAGCCCACAGCGATCTTATAGCCATTCTCGTCGTAGGTCCACAGTTCTAAGCCGACATAGTTGAAGCCATCGACCGTAGGTAGGTCGAGCGTCAGGGCTGTAGCATCGCTATTTGGCAGTGCGTCGACCTCGAGCGAGGCGTAGGAGAACTGCGTAGAGCTGACCAACGTGACGTAGAAGAAGACATCGTACGAGAGCACGGTCCATCCAAAGGGGATCACAATACCCTGCGTAGCAGCATCGTAGCGCACCTCGAGCTCTGTGCCTGGATAGAGAAAGTTACGCATCTTGTAGCTCTTGCCATACTCCACCTCCTCAAGGTCGAATATCAGATAGTAGTCCGTGGGGTTTGGGGCGTAGTCGAGGCTATTCAGAGAGCCATTTGGCGAGTAGAACCACTTCGACGCGGTGATCTCCCAGCTACCCACAAGGCGGTAGTAGGGGTTATTGGCATAGACATCCTGCGTTAGGGCTATCTGACGCACCTTGTCGCCCGCCTCGATGGTGACCACTGCCCTACGCTCCGCACCACCATTTGCCTCGACAGCTATCGTGGCACGCTGCGCCCAAGGCTCGGCAACCACACTCACCCATGCGGCATCCGCCGTAATACTCCACTCGCCGTTAGAGCGCACGCCAAAGGTATAGCTCGATGCGGCAGAGTCGAAGAGATAGCTCTCGGGGGCGTCGACCTCAAGCTCGCGCTCGGGGGCAGCCTCCTGACTTATTGTGATCACGATTGGGGTAAACAGATCCTGAGGGCTTGCCACGCCGAATGTCGTTGTACGCGACACGGTAGCCCTGTTAGCCTCAGCCACAACGACGATCTCGCCACCCTCTACAGAGCAGCTAATCCAATCAGAGGTTGAGGTGGTGTCTAGTCTCCACGACACGTCGGTGGGATGGGGCGTAACCACAATCTCGAGTGCTCCACCCTCGGCACCGAAGCCAAGACCTGTAGAGGAGAGCTGTAGCGCGTATGCCATCTCCTTCTCGGGCTCGGAGCAACCAGCCATGAGAGTAGCACAGACAACAAAAATGGTGCATAAGCACCTACCTATTTGACTCATAAGCTAATATAGTTTGTGTTAACGTAGTGCCGAAGCGCAAAAATGACATAAGATACCCTCGGCACCATTATACAAATTTAAGCATAATTTCACAAACAACCAAACATGAAGCGAGCAAATATGTTAAGCAAGTAGCTGTTCAATGTTCAAACGTTCAAAAACCCTATATGTTTGAACATTTGAACACTTAACACCCCCGTTCTGAGCTCCGCTGCTCGAGGGCGAGAGAGAGGACAGAGAGACGAGAAAGACGAAAGAGACGACAAGGAGAGAGCAGACTGCCCGTCATCCCGAGCGAGCATTTGCGAGCGTGGGAATCTCCTCGTTAGCGCGCTTTGTAGGAGATTGCCACGAGCCTAACGGCTCTCGCAATGACGACGAGCGAGAGGGGTAAGAGAGGAGAGGGACGACAAGGAGAGAGCAGACTGCCCGTCATCCCGAGCGAGCATTTGCGAGCGTGGGGATCTCATGATTAGCGCGTTTCGCAGGAGATT
>JAFNXN010000032.1 GCA_017379015.1 Alistipes sp. | reverse complement strand
TTTCGCTTGTTCCAAGCGACAGCTGCGTTGAAGGGGCCAAAGGGAGTTTAAGGAATTTAGGGAGTTTAAGGAATTTAGGGAGTTTAAGGAGTTTAGGGAGTTTAGGGAGTTTTGGGAATTTTGGGAGTTTAGGGAGTTTAGGGAGTTTAGGGAGGGCGCGGACAGACTTCCCAAACGTCATTAACTTCCTTAAGCTCCTTAAATTCTCTAATCTCCCTAAAACTTATCTTCGGCACAAAAAACACCCGCTAACCGAGGTTGGCGGGTGTTGCGATATTGCTTTGTGGAGATTACTTCGTAACCGACTCCAAGCGCTTCATCATCACGAACATGAACAACGCCGAAAGCAAGCAGAGTACGATGAATACTGTCCATACTGACCACAATGGAAGACCTGCCCAGAGGAAACCACCAACAGCAACCAACATGTTACCAATAGCAGTAGCCACGAACCAGCCACCCATCATCAGACCCTTGAGCTTTGGAGGTGCAACCTTCGATACGAATGAGATACCCATTGGCGAGAGCAACAACTCAGCAAATGTAAGGATGAGGTAGGTGAAGATCAACCAGTATGGTGATGTGCGAGTCTCGCTCTTTGTCTCAGCCTTAATAGCCTCGAGAGCTGCAGTAGCCTCTGCTACCTTATTATCCTCAGCAGGCTCGTCAGCCTCAGCTATTGCAGCATCCTCAGCAACTGACTCACCAGCAAGGATTGTCATCTTAGCGTCGAACACCTGAGTAAACACAGCCTTATTCTCCTCTGTAAGCTTACCCTCGAAGTCGCTCTTCTCCTTCTCAGCTATCTTCAATGCCTCAGCATCAGTGCCAGCTGCGTAGATCTTCTCGGCGATAGCCTCACCCTTGCCTACTGCGATAGCACGTGCCTGGTCGTTAGGAGTGTTCAAGCCATTAGAGCCGAATGCCATGATGGCGAAGCCGATAGCTGCAACCAACATACCGTAAGCGATCTTACGTGGTGCTGATGGCTCCTTACCCTTCTTAGCCAACGAACCGAAGATAGCCATTGACACTGGGGTCAAGGCAACAACATAGAATGGGTTGAACTGCTGGAAGATAGGTGCTGAAACAGCCTTTGCAGCCTCTGCGTCGATGCCCATAGAGCGATAAACGAGGAATGCAAGGATGGCAGAAGCCAATACACCTGAGAGAAGCTTACCCTTAGCAGACTCGCTCTGGAAGATTGAGAATGCAGCGTAAACAGCAACGATAACAAGTGCAAGGTTCCATACGTCAAACAACATTGTGTCGAAGCCAAATGCTGTGGTATTAGTGAACTCGTCAGCGAAGTAGGTGAGTGTCAAACCGTTCTGGTGGAATGCCATCCAGAAGAAGATAACAACGGCAAATACGAGGCACAAAGCTACGATGCGCTGCTTGGTCTGCTCTGGTGTGAGGTCGTCGACAACCTGAGCTGCCTCGCCCTTCTTCTTACCACCCTCAACATGACGGAATGTGAAGCGGAATACGTAGTAGATAAGGATTGAGAGTACCAATGCCACGCAAGCTACCATGAATGCGAAGTGGTAAGCGTCGTTTGATGCGTAGCCAAGGCTCTGCTGTGCCCAGTTCTTGATGCCTACAGCTGTTGTAGGTGCGAACAACGAACCCACGTTGATAGCCATGTAGAACAACGAGAAGCCTGAGTCGCGCTTGTCAGCATACTTAGGATCGTCATAAAGGTTACCAACCATTACCTGAAGGTTACCCTTGAAAAGACCTGTACCAAGGCTGATAAGAAGTAGCGCAGCCATCATCGCAATCATAGCGATGGTGTCGCCACCAAGAGGGAATGAGAGGAGCATGTATCCAGCAAACATTACTGAGATACCGATGGTTACCATCTTGCCGAAGCCGAACTTATCAGCGAGAATACCACCAACAAGAGGCATGAAGTAGACAAGTCCGAGGAAGGTAGAGTAGATAGCACCAGCTGTACCTGCCTCCAAACCGAAATTCTCACGAAGGAAGAGTGCGAAGACTGCCAACATCGTGTAGTAACCGAAGCGCTCGCCAGTGTTGGCAAGGGCTAGGGCATAAAGACCTTTTGGATGTCCTTTGAACATAGTCAAAAAATTTTAGTTAATATATAAATTTATCGTTAGTCTCTTCGTTGTTACAAAAATAACACAAAATTTGGGTGCGAAGGTACAAAACAAAAATCAATAAACAAAACTTTAATAGTGACTTTATATTGTATTAGATAGTAAAAAATATTTTAATTAGCTGAGTAATAAAATGTTAGGCTGAGTGGTGATAGTTGTCTATCGTTCCACCCAGCCTAACAGCTGATTGCAAACTAAGTTGCTATGTAATTTAGTGATTATGCGTTAGTTACGCGCTCCAACCACTTAACCATGCCAAGCATGATACCCATCGATACAAGACATACTGAGAGGAATACTGTCCAGCAGATCCAGATAGGTGCTGCGTTGTAGATGAGTGGACCGATCCAGAGTAGGAGGTTACCTACTGCTGTAGCACCAAGCCACAAGCCCTGGCACAAACCAAGCATGTGCTTTGGAGCAACCTTCGATACGAATGATAGACCGAGTGGCGAGATGAATAGCTCGGCAACGGTGAGGAAGAAGTAGAGTACGAAGAGTACCCATGGACCTGAGAGCTCAACACCCTCGGCACGTGCCTCTGTTGCTGATGGGTAGCCCATGAAGTATGAGTATGCAGCCAAGAATACGTATGCTGTACCTGCGATAGCCATACCGATAGCGATCTTACGAGGTGTAGAGATATACTTGCCACGACGACCGAGAGCACCAAATATCCACATTACCACAGGGGTAAGGATGATTACGAAGAATGGGTTGAGAGCCTGCCATACCTCAGGTGCTACGCTATCAGACTTCACGAAGTCGCGAGCGAACATCGAGAGTGATGTACCATTCTGGTGGAATGCAAACCAGAAGAAGATAGCGATAGCAAGCACTGCAAATAGGGCGTACATACGCTGCTTGATCTCGGTAGCTGCTGCCTTGCGCTCCTCTGGAGTGTAGTCAACAGATGTTGCTGCAGCCTTCTTCGCAGGTGTTGGGAAACGCTTGCGTGTTGAGATGAAGATTGTAAGCGAGATGAGCATTGCAGCAACAGATGCGATAAACGAGTAGTGGATACCCTCGTTGAAGATCTGGAGGTAGTCGCCGCAGAATGTTGCGATGTCGCCACTCTCAGCTACGAAGCCAGACTCTGCAGCGAGCTTTGTGAGCTGCTCAGAAGCCACGCCACTCTCCTGGAACTGGTGGCAGAGAGCTGGAAGCTGTGCGTTGTAGAGCATGTCGTGAGCCTTAAGCCACCACTCGCGCAACAATGGAGCTACGAAAGGAGCGATAACGCCACCAACGTTGATGAATACGTAGAAGATCTGGAAGCCAGAGTCACGCTTGTCCTTAGCTGCCTTCAAAGCCTCCTCGCCCTGCTTAGCTGCCTCAGCCTCGAAGTTATCGTACATCTGACCTACGATAGCCTGCAAGTTACCCTTGAACAGACCGTTACCGAAGGCGATGATGAAGAGTGATAGGCAGGTTAGTGGCAACAACCAGCTGATGTTTGTAGAGGTGGCAAGGATAGGAATCGAGAGCATCACGTAACCTGTTGCCATTACCATCAAACCGGCCATGATGGTACCCTTGTAGTTCTGGGTCTTATCGGCGATATAACCACCAACGAGAGCCAAAATGTAGATACCAGCATAGAAGAACGAGTAGATCAACGAGCTTGTCTCCTCGCTTAGACCGAACTTAGAGCAGAGGAACAATACGAGCACCGCGTTCATGATGTAGTAACCGAAACGCTCGCCCATGTTGCTGAGAGCTGCTGCTAAAAGACCTTTTGGATGTCCTTTGAACATAATGTTTAGTTTTAGTTAGTATTAAATAAATTTGGTTTTGTTAGTCAAATAACATCGTACAATGGACAAATATACAAAAATATTTTGTATCTTTGCTACAAATTATAACAAATTTTGTATGAAGCCTGAAAAGCAAACACTTCCAATGGTGGCTGCTGACGAGTGGTTGCAGCCAGTTGAGGATGAGATCAATCGTCGCTATGCTATGTATGTCAATAGGTTAGAGGATATTAAAAAGTCCTCTGGCTCGTTGGTCGATTATGCCAATGGCTACCGTTATTTCGGTTGGCAGCGCGATGAGCTGATGAAGGGATGGTGGTTTAGGGAGTGGTTGCCTGAGGCTAAGGATGTCTACATCTTTGGCGACTTTAACCATTGGCAGCGTACGGAGCTACGCCTCCAGCGTTCGCGCGACGGTGTGTGGAGCATCTTCCTCCCCGATGCGATGTATGCCGAGAGGCTTACCGATGGCTCGCTCTACAAGATGCATGTCCATGGCGAGAATGGCTGGCGTGACCGCATACCTGCCTATGCTAAGCGTGTGGTGCAAGACGAAGAGTCGAAGAACTATACAGCACAGTTTGTCATAGATCGCCCCTACGATTGGAAGCATGATGACTTTAGGGCTCCTAAGGTGGGTGAGTTGCTCATATATGAGGCTCACGTTGGAATGGCGCAGGAGAAGGAGGGTGTAGGCACGTATGTAGAGTTTCGCGATGAGGTTTTGCCTCGTATCAAGAAGGCGGGCTACAATGCGGTGCAGCTGATGGCTATTGCCGAGCACCCATACTATGGCTCGTTTGGCTACCACGTCTCGAGCTTCTTTGCCCCTTCGTCACGCTTCGGTACGGCTGATGAGCTGCGTTCGCTTATTGATCGTGCCCACGAGCTTGGCATTGCCGTGATCATGGACCTTGTACACGCCCACTATGTGAAAAACTTTGACGAGGGCATCAACGAGCTTGATGGCTCAAAGCACCACTACTCGAAGGAGGGTGGCGCGGGCTATCAGCAGTATTGGGATTCGATGATATTCGACTATGGCAAGCGCGAGGTTGAGCACTTCTTGCTCTCGAACGTGAAGTATTGGCTCGACGAGTATCACTTCGATGGCTATCGCTTCGATGGTGTGACGTCGATGTTGTATCACCACCACGGATATGTTGAGTTCGATTGTCGCGAGAGATTTTTTGACGAGGGTGTAAATCGTGATGCTATCGTATATCTTGCACTGGCAAATACCCTTATCCATGAGCTACGCGAGGATGCCATAACCATTGCTGAGGATGTGAGTGGCATGCCAGGCACTTGCGTTAAGGCTGAGGATGGCGGTAT
Organism: Alistipes sp.; assembly: GCA_017379015.1. GTDB lineage: Bacteria > Bacteroidota > Bacteroidia > Bacteroidales > Rikenellaceae > Alistipes. The sequence goes on along the minus strand of JAFNXN010000032.1, from coordinate 7,455 downwards.
GGGCTTCGACTACCGATTGGGTATGGCGATACCTGACTACTGGATCAAGTTGCTCAAGGAGCAGAAGGACGAGGATTGGAACATCTGGGAGATATGGTCAGTGATGACCAACCGTCTGCCAAGCGTCCGCACGGTTGCCTATGCCGAGTCGCACGATCAGGCTCTTGTGGGCGACAAGACTATCGCCTTCCGTTTGATGGACAAGGAGATGTACTTTGCCATGGATCGCGCCTCGGAGAACCTTGTCATAGATCGTGGTATGGCACTCCATAAGCTTATCCGTCTGATGACCATCACAACTGGCGGTGAGGCTTATCTCAACTTTATGGGTAATGAGTTTGGTCATCCCGAGTGGATCGACTTCCCACGTGCTGGCAACGAGTGGTCGTATAAGCATGCCCGTCGTCAGTGGTCGCTCTCGGAGAATGGCTTCTTGCGCTACTCGCAGCTTGGCGAGTTCGATCGTGCAATGGTCGAGATGGTCAAGGAGTATGGTGTGATGGGCGATGGCTATCCTTACAACCACATGATGGATGAGCATAACAAGACGATGGTATATTCGCATCGTGGTCTTGTGTTTGTGCTCAACTGGCACCCTACGGCATCAATCCCCGATTATGAGCTATGTGTGCCCTGGGCGGGTAAGTATGAGGTGCTCTTCTCGTCGGACGAGAAGAGGTTTGGAGGTCACGACCGCGCCGATGTTGCGGGCGAGCACTTCACCACGACGCATAAGCGCGAGGATGGCTCGGAGTACTACACCATAAACATCTACAACACCTCACGCACAGGTATCGTGCTTCGACTCTCTGAGTAGCGAGTTGGCATGATCCTCAAATAGATTTTATGCTTGATTTATGAATGGTAGCAATCAAAATAGTGCGTCTCAGATGAAGGGTGGGGTGAGTAGAGCTAAGCGCCTTATAGTCGCCTTTTGTGGTGTGCTCTTTGCGCTATCTATCATTGCTGCAGGTGCCTACTTCATCCTTGGCAACCCATCCACCGAGGAGGAGTTTGTATTGAGCTATGAGCCATGGGCAGATCTCTCAAACCACTATGACCTGAGCAATGTGAAGATGTTGGAGGATGGCTTGAGCCATTTTAACAGTGTGGAGATAAGCGAGGGATGTGTGCCCTTCACCAGTGGACAGAGTGTCGCGGGGGAGTACGATGCCACGATAATCGGTACGGGTGTTTGGGTGCGTAGCTATGCTAAGCTCAAACCCAAGTATAAGCTATGTCAGGTGAATACTGGAGATCGTATCTCGGTGCAGAGAACCGTTGGCCATGCCGATGGTAAGACGTGGTGCTATGCGAAGATCAAGAGTGGACGTTGTGCTGGATTTGAGGGATTTATCTGCACGGACTATGTCATGGAGCAGAGGGCTTATGACCTGCTAAAGCACTATGTCCTAGATGCCGATACGAATATGAGCCTTAAGACCCCAACGAAGTATCTGCGCTCGGTGGCGGCGTTATTGAGTAAGTTGGATGTTAATATGCAGACACGTAGGCTGAGTGTGACGATGCTTGATGATGAGGCATTTGACGAGCAGTCGATCCTCACATTGAAACTTCATGACCACAATCTAGCTAACAACTCTTCGTTGCTCGCCTTTATCCTATTCTCGAAGCATAACGACGATTTTGTGGTGCTAGGCATTGTCCCCGGAAATAGCATCAACTCGATACTTCTTAACCCAAATGGGTCTTATGATATATACTATTACTAACCTGTAACCCCTACTTGTTATGATACGAAAGCCGCTTATAGCGATAGTTTTACTATTGTCGACACTGCTAAACTCATGTGTCCTACTGCCTATCCCCACCGATGATGCTTCGCTCTCTTATGAGCCATGGGTCGATCTCTCGGAGCATTACGACCTAAGCAAGGTGAGCGAGTGGGACGATGAGATCGAGGATGAAGAGTCTTATATCCTGACCTTTAACACCTCGGAGCTTACGCGAGGCAAGGAGATATTCTCGCGTGACAGATTTGATGATCGCGAGTACAATGCTACGGTCGTTGGCAAGAATGTTAACCTTCGCACCGAGCCTAAGGTGAGTCCCTATACTATCAGGGCGTTTGTCAATACGGGCGATAAGCTAACGGTTACTCGTTCGATAGGTTATATGAATGGCAAGTATTGGTGCTATGTCTATGTCAATACTGGTAATAGTCAGGGTCTTGAGGGCTATATTTGTTCCGATTTCATTGTCGAGCAGCGACAGTATGAGATGATTAGTAACTATATCATCACCCCTAATTCGGACCTTAATATCAAGACTCCAAGCAAGATGTTGCAGGCTATTGCCGATATACTTATCAAGCTCGAGGCAGATAGACGTCATCCTCGATTGGCAATTCGCCTAGGTGAGAGCTTCGAGTATGGTAATCATACCATTGTAACGTGTACGATAGGCGATATTGATAGCGATGTTAATAGTACGTTGATAGCTGTAATTCAGTTCTTTAACGACAATGATGACTATGTGGTGCTTGGCGTTGTGCCTGGCTATCATGTCAACTATGTGGAGCAGATGCCCGATAACTCTTATGATGTCTATTTCGAGTAGGGGTAGTTGGTTTGAAAAGTTTAAATTTTAAAATTATAAAAAGTATGAAGTTTAAGAGTTTATTTGCTGTGGCACTGTTGGTTATCTGTGCCATGTTTGCAAGCTGTGCAACTACGCAGCAGAAGGACAAGCAGAAGGGGGCAGAGTCTTCGGAGCTTGAGATGGAGTTCGATGATGAGTTTGATGGCGAGGAGTTTGGCACCGAGGCATCTGAGGATGAGATCGTCGAGGAGGGCGGTGAGCTAGTTCTCGATGGTGATGTTAACGACCCACACCACATTGTGATCTCTAAGGAGAGCATGACGCTCAACCTCTACGATAGCAACGGTGGTCTTATCTATAGCTTCCCTGTTGCTGTTGGTAAGAAGCTTGGTAACAAGCGTGAGGTGGGTGATAATAGAACTCCAGAGGGCGAATTCAAGGTTCAGCAGATTCAGGATTCGAGCGCATGGCCACACGATTTTGGCGATGGCAAGGGCGAGATAGCTGGTGCTTATGGTCCATGGTTTATCCGTCTTCAGACACCTCCTCATACTGGTATTGGTATCCATGGTACTCACCTTCCATCATCTATCGGTACGCGTGCTACAGAGGGATGTATTCGTCTTAACAACGACGATCTTATGAAGCTAAAGCCACTTGTTAAGGTTGGTATGAGTGTTACTATCGAGCCATCTATCGCAGATCAGGAGGCTGATGGTAAGCTTTCAGCTTCGGGTGTTAATCAGGAGACTATCGACGATGTTGCGGCTGACGACTTCTTCGAGGATGCTAAGCGTAACGAGCAGCGTCCATTGGGCGAGGTTGAGCCTGACAACCACGACGAGAGTGTTGTTGAGCATGTTATCGCTGAGGGCGATACATTTGGTAAGTTGGCTGGCATCTATGGTACTACCTCTAAGCATATCCAGGAGCTCAACCCAAATGTTGATCCTACCAAGCTTCAGATTGGTCAGAAGATCCGCGTTAAGGGTAGCACCCCACAGTTCGAGTCAAATGTTAAGGAGGAGCGCGTGGAGCCAGCTGCTCAGGCTGTTGCCGAGAGTGGTGAGGCTGTTTACCACATAATTCAGGACGGTGACTACTTCGGTAAGTTGGCTGAGGAGTATGGCACTACCTCGTCACGCATTCAGGAGCTTAACCCAGATCTTGATCCACGAAAGCTTCAGATTGGTCAGAAGGTGCGTGTTAAGTAGCACTCTCTAAACTTATAAACATGTGGGGATGGCATATTTTAGTCATCCCCATTTTTTGTTGTGTGACTTTGAGGTTTATCCTGAAAATTTGCTAGTTCGTCCTAATTTACGTGCAACTCATCGTAATTTATACCTATATACATTATTATTTGTGAAAAGTGTTGTATCTTTGTATGGATGTAGTGTGCATGTTTATGCACTTTAGTTTTTTGAAAAATTAACATTAACTATAACATATTAACAAGATGAAGGCTTTTAACAATTTTATGGATGCGACTTCAGGTCGTGTCAGCTACGAGGCTCCAGAGTTGGAGATGGTAGAGATTAGTGTTGAGCATGGCTTTGAGTTGAGTAGCGAGGCAGGTTTCAACGGTCCTACTTATGGCGAGGAGGATGTAGAGTGGTAACCCAATGTTTAACCAAAAAATGAGCAAATTAAAGATGAAAAAGTTTTGGAATTTGATGCTTGTTGCCCTAGTGGTTATGTTGGGTGCAACAGCTTGTACTGAGAATCTGGACTCGGTAGATGTTAAGGACGGCGCAGGTCTTTCGTTCTACGCTGAGATTGATATGGCTGCGACACGTGTAGACATTACCGATGAAGATGGTGATAAGACATGGGAGACCATCTGGGAGGGTAATGAGTCGCTTACTTTGGTTGATGGTGATACCAACAACCGATACACCTTTGCAAATAGCGAGGCTGAGCCTAATAAGTTTACATGCACTGATAATGGTGTGTCTGAGCTTCTAGGTGGTAAAGTTACTGTTTTAAGTGAGTCAAGTGTTGATACTTATACTTCATACGTAGGTAAGAAATTCTTGGCAGTAAGTGCTACAGTGGATAACTTCGATAATACGCAGAAAGTATCGCTTACAACAAATGCCTCTTTCTTGCGCTATACCTACAATGGTGAGGGTGCTATCTCCTTTACAATGACTACCGACCATCAGGTTGCATCTCAGCAGATGCCATTCCTCGATGAGAATATGGCAAAGACATCGACAGTTACCTTTGAGGGTGTCAGTGGCGAGAACTGGGTTCCATTTGTTCCTAGTTGGAGCATAGATGGTCTTACTGCTACATTGTCTTATTCAATCGATGGTGTAGAGTGTAAGCAGACAACCATCTCGAATGTTAAGAGTGGCAAGATCTACAACCTCGGTACTTTGACCGAACCAGAGCCAGAGGACTTGGCTAAGATTTACTTTGTGCCTAACGTTAGTTGGAAGGGTGATGGTGCTTGGTTCTCAGCACACTTCTTTAACTCTACTGATAGTTTCGCCGATGTTAAGCTCACGGATGCTGATGCTGATGGCATCTACGAGTGTTCAGTACCTGCAAATATGGAGAAGGTGCTCTTCTGCCGTATGAACCCTGCTTTTACTGAGTTTGCTTGGAACCAGGAGGGTGCAACAGATGAGAATCTTCACGTTTGGAATCAGACTGCTGATGAGACTATCGGCGTAGAACCTGATAACTACTACTATATCCTCGATTGGGCAAAGGGTATTTGGGGCAATAAGGATGGCTATGAACTACCTGCTGTTAATCTTGGAGTCATCGGCTTTGGTGGAAACTGGGCTACCGATATTGACATGACTCTTGAGGGAGAGTACTACACTCTTAAGGGTAAGGAGATTTATGCTACTGATAGCTTTAAGATTCGTGCTAACGATGCTTGGGATGAGAGCTATGGCGTTGAGGGTACTGATGAGAATATAGCTATCAAGTCTGATCAGGTATATACACTTGTTAAAGACGGTAAGAATATGATGGTCCCTGCGGGCGTTTACGACCTCTATTTCAACTATGCAACCAAAGAGTTTAAGGCTGAGCGCGTAGGCAACCTTGAAAATCAGGAGACTCCTAACCTGCCTTGCGCATGGTCACTTTGTGGTACATTTAATAATTGGGGAGACGCTGCAATGGTAACAACAGAGGTGAAGAATCTCTTTGTAGTTAAGAATGTAACTTTGACTGCCTATGCATCATTCAAGGTTCGTAAGGACAAGGCTTGGACTGAGAACTATGGTGGTGGTATTGTTTATATGAACCCTAATGGCTATATCCAGGTATATTCAAATGGTTCGGATATCTCTAATACTGCAGCTGGTAAATTCGACATATACTTTGACTATACTAGCAAGTTGCTTTACATGGTTGATGCTGGTGCAGATTATACAACTGTATCAAAGCAGACAGTTGAAGGCCAAGAGCCAAAGCAGGAGGAGCCAGAGGTAACAGCTAATGTGCTATATCTCAAGCCTAACGCTAACTGGAAGAAGGATAATGCTCGTTTTGCTGCTTATTTCTTTGGTAATGGTGATAAGTGGGTAAGCATGGTAGATAGCGATAAGGATGGTATATACGAAGTAAATATTCCTGAGGGCTATGACTATGGATGCAATGTTATCTTCTGTCGTATGAATCCTAATACAGCAGCAAACAATTGGAATAATAAGTGGAATCAGACTTCTGACCTTAAGGCTCCTACCGACGGTAAGAACCTCTATACGGTTAAAGAGAACACTTGGGATAAAGGTGGTGGTACTTGGTCGGTTAAGTAATCCAACCATTTCTTAAATATCTCTGCCCGGTGCTTCGGCATCGGGCAGATTTTTTTTGCAACATCTATGTGCTTGCAGCTAATGCTAAGAGGGGATTTAAGGAAATAGGAGAGATTAGAGAAATTAAGGAGATTAGGGAGATTAGGGAAATTAGAGAGATTAGAGAAATTAAGGAGATTAGTGAGATTAAGGAGATTAGTGAGATTAGGGAGATTCACTAAACTCCCTAAATTCCCTAAATTCCCTAAATTCCCTAAATTCTCTAAATTCTCTAAATTCTCTAAATTCACTATACTCCCTAAATTCCTTAGACTCCTTAATCACAACCACAATTAGCACGACGCCCCAATTTGTTGATAGAAGTCGTGAGATGTGGTATATCACAAAAGTAACTACCGTAGGATAGTACACCAGGTACAGCCTACGGTAGTTAGCTTTTAGGGATGTGCCGCAGATTGCGGCTTATCTCATCAAATTACAAGCGCTCGAGCTTCACAGTAAAGTGACGCATAAGCTCAGTCTCCCATACGATCTTCACACCGCGTGTGATCTCGTGACGGCGATCGTAAACGTTCTTCAACGCAGCAGCGATAACATCCATGTGGTTGTTAGTGTAAGAACGACGAGCGATGCACAAACGAAGGAGATCAAGACCACCGAAGCGGTTCTCGCGAGTTACAGGATCACGGTCAGCAAGGATGTAACCGATCTCGCAACCACGAACACCAGCCTCCAAGTAGAGCTCGATAGCAAGTGTCTGTGCTGGGAACTCCTCCTTAGGGATGTTAGAGAGAACCTTGTCAGCGTCAACGAACAAAGCGTGACCACCTACAGGACGCTGGTAAGGAATGCCGTACTCGTCGAGCTTAGCAGCGAGGTACTGTACCTGCTTGATACGAGTCTCGATAGTCTCGAGCTCAGTGTTCTCGTCAAGACCTACAGCCAAAGCAGCCATATCACGACCGTTCATACCACCGTATGTCAAGAAGCCCTCGAATGGGATACAGAAACGCTTAGCACCCTCGTACCAGTCCTCGTGACGTGTAGCGATGAAACCACCCATGTTTACAAGACCGTCCTTCTTTGATGACATTGTCATACCATCAGC
>JAFNXN010000012.1 GCA_017379015.1 Alistipes sp. | reverse complement strand
GCGAGTCCACCGCCTCGTGCGACGTGGTGAGCATGTCGAGCCCGTTTACAAGGTACTTGCGAAAGGTCTGCTTCTCGCTCTCAACCCTCTCGCGCATCTGCTCCATAAGCTGCTGCGTGTCGTGACGCAGCTGTTCAATAAGATTATTCATAGCTCTTTTAATGTTAAATGATTTGTTTCCGAGTACAAATATACAACCTGAAATAGCCTTTGTCAAGGGTTTTGGGTAAAAATATTTTATCTTAGGAGTTAAGGGGTTGAATATTAGCGCGGACGAAAGAGAGAAAAGAGACGCAGGGACGAGAGAGAAAAGCGCGGACAAAAGAGAGAAAAGAGACGAAGAGACAACAGAGACAACAGGGAGAAGCGCAGTCAAAAGAGACAACAGAGACGAAGAGACGCAGAGACGAGAGAGACAACAGAGGGAAGCGCAGTCAAAAGAGACAACAGAGACGCAGAGACGAAGAGACAACAGAGAGGAGCGCGGACAACGTTGCCTCTCTCTACGTCATTGCGAGAGCCGCAAGGCTCGTGGCAATCTCATCCAAAGCGCGCTAACGAGGAGATCCCCACGCTCGCTAATGCTCGCTCGGGATGACGGGCAGTCTGCTCTCGTCCCTTTCCCCTCTCCCTCTCTCCCTCTCCCCGCCCTCATCTCCGATGAGCCACGAAAATATAATTTGCGATTGTGGTGTTTTTTTCCTAACTTTGCCCCAAATTTGAAATAACTAAAAAACGAGATATTTATGATGGAACTTAGTGAACAGGAAGTATTGCGTCGCCAGTCGCTCAAGGCACTGCGCGAGTTGGGCATCAACCCATACCCTGCAGCACGCTTCGAGGTCAACGCAACAGCAAGGGAGATTGCCGAGAACTACGACGCCGAGAAGGGCAACTATGCCGAGGTGTCGATAGCAGGTCGTATCATGAGCCGCCGCATCATGGGCTCAGCATCATTCTTCGAGCTTCAGGACTCGACAGGACGTATTCAGGTCTACATACGTCGTGACGACATCTGCCCCGAGGGCGACCCAACACTCTACAACACAGTGTTCAAGAAGCTCTTGGACATCGGCGACTTCATCGGCGTGGAGGGCTTCGCATTCCTCACCAACACAGGCGAGCTCTCGGTGCACTGCCGCAAGTTCACCGTGCTCTCAAAGTCGGTGCGCCCACTCCCCGTCGTTAAGCAGAAGGATGGTCAGACATTCGACGCGCTGACCGACCCCGAGGTGCGCTACCGCCAGCGTTACTTGGACCTTGTGGTAAACCCTCACGTCAAGGATACCTTCGTGAAGCGCGCCAAGATCATGCAGACCATGCGCGACTTCTTCAACGAGCGTGGCTACCTCGAGGTGGAGACCCCTATCCTACAGCCTATACCTGGTGGTGCTGCAGCACGCCCCTTCATCACCCACCACAACGCCCTCGACATCGACTTCTACATGCGTATAGCCACCGAGCTATACCTCAAGCGACTCATCGTGGGTGGCTTCGACGGCGTCTATGAGTTCGGCAAGAACTTCCGCAACGAGGGTATGGACCGCACACACAACCCCGAGTTCACATGTATGGAGATCTACGTTGCGTACAAGGACTACATCTGGATGCAGGAGTTCACCGAGCAGATGCTCGAGCGCGTGGCACTAGCCGTGAATGGCACTACCGACGTGGTGCTCGACGGCCGCACAATATCGTTCAAAGCTCCGTTCAAGCGCATTACGATGACTGACGCCATCCGCGAGAAGACAGGCTACGACATCACAGGTCAGACGGAGGAGCAGCTTCGCGAGGCGTGCAAGCGTCTTAACGTCGAGATCGACGACACCATGGGCAAGGGCAAGCTTATCGACGCGATCTTCGGTCAGTACTGCGAGGAGGAGCTCGTGCAGCCTACGTTCGTAACCGACTACCCTATCGAGATGTCGCCACTATGCAAGCGTCACCGCGACAATGAGGAGCTCACAGAGCGTTTCGAGCTCTTCGTAAACGGCAAGGAGCTCTGCAACGCCTACTCGGAGCTCAACGACCCTATCGACCAGCTCGAGCGTTTCCAGGAGCAGATGCGCCTCTCGGAGAAGGGCGACGACGAGGCTATGACCATCGACATGGACTTTGTGCGTGCGTTGGAGTATGGCATGCCCTCGTGCTCAGGTATGGGTATCGGCATCGACCGTCTCACGATGTTCATGACTGGCGAGAGCTCGATCCAGGATGTGCTCTTCTTCCCAACCATGCGCCCCGAGAAGAAGGTTGTTGCAGATGCCGAGGAGGTCTACACCGCAGCTGGCATCCCCGCTGAGTGGGTAGCCGTAGTTCAGAAGATGGGCTACATCACCCTAGAGTCGTTCAAGAACACCGCGACAACAGGCGGCATGAAGCTCTTCAACGACCTCTGCGGATTCAACAAGAAGAACAAGCTGGGCCTCGCCACCGCCGAGATCAAGGCGTGGATCGAGAGCTGCAAAGAGGCATAGTTTACTAACATTAGAAAAGATATAAAGATATGAGAAAGAAGATTGTTGCAGGTAACTGGAAGATGAATACCCTCCCTTCGGAGGGCGTGGAGCTTGCCAAGGGCGTAGCTAGTGGCAAGGGCGAGGTATGCGACTGCGTACAGCTCATCGTCTGCCCTCCATTCACCCACCTCACGAGCGTCATCGAGAGCCTTAAGGAGTCGGGCGTGGCTGTAGGTGCTCAGGATTGCGCAACAGAGGTTAAGGGTGCCTACACTGGCGAGGTGTCGGCGCAGATGATCGCGGCACTAGGCTGCGAGTATGTCATCCTCGGACACTCGGAGCGTCGTCAGTACTACGGCGAGACATCCGAGACACTCAACAAGAAGATGGAGCGCGCCTTCGAGAACAACCTCAAGCCTATCTACTGCGTAGGTGAGAACCTTGAGGAGCGTGAGGCAGAGCGTCACTTCGACGTTGTCAAGGCTCAGATCGAGGAGGTGGTGTTCAACCTCTCGGAGGAGCAGTTTGCAAAGCTCGTTATCGCCTACGAGCCAGTATGGGCTATCGGCACAGGCAAGACAGCTACGGCTGAGCAGGCAGAGGAGATCCACGCCTACATCCGCGAGGTGCTTCGCTCAAAGTTTGGTGCAGCGGCTGACGAGTGCTCAATCCTCTACGGTGGCTCGTGCAAGCCTTCAAACGCCAAGGAGATCTTCTCGAAGGAGAATGTCGACGGCGGTCTTATCGGTGGCGCAGCACTCAAGGCTGAGGAGTTCCTCGCTATCGGCAAGGCGTTCTAAGCCGAGAGCTTTTTGAGATGTTGGGAGGCAGTGCTTAGGCGTTGCCTCTCACTCTTTTTGTAGGTGTCGCCCACGGCAGCTCACCATAAGAAAGTTGGCGATGTAAAATAATTTTATTAACTTCGCACCTATATTTATATTATACGCGACCATGACAGAGCCCCTAACAAAGCTATTTGCACATCTGATGCTACTAGGCATCACAGCCCTAAGCCCCCTCTTCAAGGCAGAAGCACAGAGCTTCGACATCCAACATCTCCCCGACACTACCTACCTGTCAGCCAGCACGTTAGAATACAAGATAGAGCATAAAGATACGACGCTAGAGGCTACGCTACGCAGCCATCGCGACCTATATGCCGATGCCCCAGGCATCTTCACGTTCCGCGGCTCGCCACGCCGCGATATGCCATACTCGGGACGCCTCGACTCAGTGCCCTCAAAAATAGAGATGGTCTGGATGTTCCGCACCGACTACGATAGTCGCGAGACCGACTACGGTGTGTGGGGCGGTGGCTCAGGATGGACCGGACAGCCAGTATATGTGGAGTGGAGCGACTCTCTTCTAGACATGCAACGCTCTACATCCAAGGCACTTACCGAGTCATTCTCGTCGCGCGAGATAATCGTTGGCTCGCTATGTGGCAATGTCTACTTCATCGACTACGAGAGTGGTCGCGCCTCACGCCGTGCCTACGTTGGCAAGAACCCCATCAAGGGCTCGGTATCGCTCGACCCACGCCTCAACGGCAACCTCTACATCGGTCAGGGCATCCCCTCGGAGGGTGCTATCGGTGCAGAGGTCTTCAACCTCTTCGACCATAAGCGCATATCCTACTTTGGGCGCGATGCCCAAGCATGGCGACGCTGGGGAGCCTACGACGCCTCGGCAATAGTCCTAGACAACCTCGTTATACGCCCCTCGGAGAATGGCACAATATACAAGCTCAGTTCAGAGCGCGACGGGGTGAAGACAATAAGCCAGATGCGCTATCGTCGTCCGGGCAAGGGTGCTCCAGGCATCGAGTCGTCACCCGTAGTCTACAAAAACTACCTCTATACGGCTGATAATCACGGCAATGTGCTATGCACGAACATCAACACGATGAAACCCGTATGGTGCTTCGACAACATGGACGACATCGACGCTACGATGATACTCGCCGAGGAGGAGTGTGGCGTGGTGCTCTACGTAGGCTCGGAGCTCGACAAGCGTGGAGCGTCGGGCTACTGCTACTTCACAAAGCTCAACGCGCTTACCGGCGAGCTTATCTGGCAAAACAAGATCAAGTGTCGCAAGCTGGGCGGTGGCGAGAAGCCCAAGGATGGCGGCATGTTCTCGACCCCTCTGCTCGGCAAAGGCAACTGCGAAGGACTGCTATTCACCAATATCTGCGGCATGGGCAGCTCCGACATCGGCACCTTTGTGGCGATAAGTCGCTCGACAGGCGAGATCGTCTACCAGACACGCCTCAGCTACTACGCATGGTCCTCGCCAGTGGCACTCTACACCCCCGACGAGCGCATGTACATCTTCACGGGCGACGTGACGGGCATTGCCTACCTCATAGATGCCGAGAGTGGTCGCATCATCTTCAAGAAGAAGCTGGCTAATAACTTCGAGTCCTCGCCCGTGGTTGTCGACAACTCGGTAGTTGTGGGCAGTCGTGGTCGCGAGATCTATCGATTTAGAATACTCTAATCTCATAATCATCTCACTATGAAGAGGTTTATACTACTTGTAGCGATTGCTACGATTATCCCTATAGCGGCATCGGCACAGATGTATGCCATGCGCGACTCGGTGGCAAACGGCTACGACTTCTGGCTCTACCTCCCCGACAACTACGAGGATCATCGCACCGAACGCCTCACGGCTGCCGACAGCGTAGAGATCCAATGCCCACTCCCCATTGTGCTCTTCCTGCATGGTCGCAGCCTAAGTGGCACCGACATCAACAAGGTGCGTCAGTATGGCACGCTCGATGCACTATGGCGAGGACGCAAGATCGAGGCTCTGGTCATCGCCCCACAGGTCAACTACAACGACTGGTGGCGTCCTGAGCGCGTGCTGAATGTCGTGGAGTGGGTGAGCAAACGCTACGACGTGGACCTCACGCGCCTCTACGTCCTCGGCATGAGCCTCGGTGGCTACGGCGCACTCGACTTTGCCGCCACCTACCCCGAGAAGACCGCAGCAGCCATAGCCCTCTGCGGAGGCTCGACAAAGCGTCCCGACAAGCTAGCAGCCCTCAACGAGGTGCCGCTATGGATCATGCATGGCACGGCAGATAGCTCGGTGCCTGTGAGTGAGTCACGCCGCGTGGTCGAGGCTATGAAGGCTTCAGATGCCACCACCCCACGTCTACGCTACGACGAGCATGTGGGTGCTGGACACTCGATATATGCCCGCACGTTCTACCTCCCCGAGGCCTACGAGTGGCTCTTCAAGCATGCCACAACCGACTCGCTACGTCAGGTAGACCGCGGCGTGCAGATACCCTACGCGCGCTTCAGCAACGCCTACTCGGGACTACCCCGCGGAGGTGGCAAGGCAACGATCATCGACCCACCAACGCGCACCACGACCAAGGGTCGATACATGGGCGAGGAGATACTCATCACCAAGGGCGAGGAGCAGGCAAAGCAGGTCGCAGCCCCCGCGGTAGCCACAAGCCCCACACCTAAAGAGCAGGCTCTAGACTACACCTACCACACCATTGCCGAGGGTGAGTCGCTATGGAGCATATCGCAGAGGTATAGCACCACGGTGGAGGCTATCTGCGCACTCAACAACTTCGACACGAGCACCCTGCTACTACCAGGAGCAAAGATCATTGTCAGTGGCACAGCAAAGCAGTCGAAGCCTAAGAGCGAGGCATCGAGCGCACAGTATCACACCATCAAGGAGGGCGACACGCTGGGTCACATAGCCCTAAAGTATGGCACGACAGTGAAACGCCTCTGCGAGCTAAACAATATCGAGAAAAGCTCAATCCTAAAGCTAGGCAAGAGACTAAGAGTGAGATAGCGAGAGGGCAACAAGCTTCAACACTCAAGTAGGAGAAGCACCGAAAACAGAGCCCCATCTATTTGCTAAGAGCCTCTGGATAAATAAGTTATGAAAAGAGAGTATAAATATCTAAATAGCATCGACTCACCACGCGACCTTAAGCGACTCACGCTTACGGAGCTTGAGACATACTGCGACGAGCTGCGCCACTACATCATCGAGTGCTGCGCATCGAACCCTGGTCACCTAGGCTCAAGCCTCGGCTCGGTAGAGCTTACCGTGGCACTGCACTATGTCTACGACACCCCCGAGGATCGCATCGTGTGGGATGTGGGTCATCAGGCATACGCCCATAAGATCATCACGGAGCGTCGCGAGGCATTTGTCCTAAACCGTAAGCAGGGTGGCATAAGCGGCTTTCCACGCATGGCAGAGAGCCCATACGATGCCTTTGGCGCGGGACACGCCTCGGTGAGCATCTCGGCAGCCTTCGGCATGGCTAAGGCTGTGGAGATGTGCGGCACAGGAGAGCATGTTGTTGCCGTCATAGGCGATGGCGCACTCACAGGTGGCCTTGCCTTCGAGGGACTTAACAACGCTGGTGCATCACGCACGACGGACCTTCTCGTGGTGCTCAACGACAACGAGATGTCGATAGACAAATCTACGGGTGCTCTTGACAGCTACCTTGTGCGCATGTCGACATCGAAGTGGTATAATCGCCTTAAGCGAGGGCTGTGGAAGGTGCTGAGTGTAGTTCCCCCGCTGCATAGCTTCGTTCGCAAGGCGGGCAATGCCGTAAAGCAGGGACTCCTCCAGAATAGCAACCTCTTCGAGAGCTTCAACTTCCGCTACTTCGGCGTCATCGACGGACACAACATCTCGGAGCTAGTACGCACACTGCGAGCCCTCAAGGAGATCGGTGGACCTAAGCTCCTACACATCAAGACCACCAAGGGCAAGGGCTACGCTGCTGCCGAGCGCGACCCCTCGACATGGCATGCCCCAGGACGCTTCAACGCCGCAACGGGCGAGCGCATAAAGTCGTCATACCCCGCCGCACGCTATCAGGATGTCTTTGGCGAGACGCTTCTCGACCTTGCACGCCTCGACGAGCGCGTTGTTGGCATAACACCCGCCATGCCCTCGGGCTGCTCTATGAACATCATGATGGAGCAACTCCCCGACAGGTGCTTCGACGTGGGCATCGCCGAGGGTCATGCCGTGACCTTCTCGGCAGGTCTTGCGGCGCAGGGCAAACGCCCCTTCTGCAACATATACTCGACATTCATGCAGCGCGCCTACGACAACGTCATCCACGACGTAGCTCTGCAAGGTCTACCCGTGGTGCTCTGTCTTGACCGTGGAGGCTTGGTTGGCGAGGATGGTGCTACACACCACGGCGCATTCGACCTCGCCTACTTCGGTTGTGTGCCTAACCTCACTATCGCTGCACCACGCGACGAGCGCATGCTGCGCAACATGATGTACACAGCCCTTCACACCGACTCACCTACGGTCATACGCTACCCACGCGGCGTTGGTCGCGGTGTAGAGTGGCGCAACATGCCCTTTGAGCCTATCGAGGCTGGTCGTGGCGAGTGCCTACGCGAGGGCGAGGAGGTTGCCATCATTGCCATAGGCACGATGTGTGGCGTTGCTCTAGAGGCTTCGGAGCGATCTGCGAAGAGCGTTGCTGTCTACGACATGCGCTATGCCAAGCCTCTGGACGAGGAGCTGCTACACAACATTGCGAAACGGTTTAAGCGCGTAATCACCATCGAGGATGGCATACTCCGCGGAGGTGTTGGCGAGGCTATCGCCGCCTTCATGGCTCGCGAGGGATATGCGCTCGAGATCGAGAATATGGGTATCGACGACAAGTTCGTTGAGCAGGGCACGCCAGCCGAGCTATATGCCCAGTGCGGTTACGATGTCGAGGCACTCCTAAAACGCCTATAACCCTCATACTCAACACATTAAACACGCGCACCACTAAGATATGAGCAACAACAGCGAGGATCGAGATCTAGACATTGTAACGATGTACGGCTGCCCACCGCCCTACGACGATGATCTCCCGAAACGCACGAACAAGAGGCGCACCATAGTGTGGGTGCTTCTAGCCATACTCATCCTTGTGATCGTGCTAGGCATACTACTATAACTATTCGCTACAAGGGGGTGACTAAAAAGTAAATTAGTCATCCCCTTATTGTTTAGAAGTTGAAGAAATAGCTCCCCTAAGTTGAAAATAACATAGTTGTGTTTCAATATTGATTTTCGAGAATCTTTTGTCGATATTTGCATCTGCAAAATTGCTCTTTCACGACATTTTCATCTAGCGACAGCAAAAAACTCTGCCAAACTGCACACCGAAGCGAAAAGTTTACTACTTTTGTAGCGACATACTAATTACGCGGAAAGTGTAAGTTTATTCTCGAATTGTGAACGTAGGAAATTCATCAGAAGAGAGAGTAGGCAGACATCTTCCCGCGTCATATCCTCTATTTGGATATGGCGTGGGGCTGTTGCTTATTTTATCTTCAGGGTTCTCCTACGACCTACAATTCTAAAATAAGTCTTCAGCACCACGCTTTCTTTGTTTTCATAAATCACTATTGGGGTGCGGATAGTTTTGAGCGATAATTATTAACTCAAAAATACAAGTATCTATGACTAGCACCAAGCACACGAACTACATCACGCCCGATGTAGAGGTTATCACCGTTAGCGTTGAGCAAGGCTACAGCCTCTCGGAGGGTAGCACCACGCCTGAATACAAGGAGGATGACGACATCATCGTAATCGGCTAACAACAATCTTTTAATATTAATACACAACCATCATGAAAAAACTCTTTTGGTCGATACTCTGTATCGCATCTCTTCTCGCATCATGCTCTGAGATAGAGATTGATGTTAACGCAATCGAGGTTGGTGAGGACTTCACCGCTACCGTTGCTGAGACACGTGCCGAGCTCGATGGCGTTGCTGTTCTTTGGAACGAGGCTGACGAGCTCACAATCTTCACCAAGACTGCCCACAATCGCCACTACCGCGTTAAGTCGCTCAGCAATGGCAATCGTAGCGCAACCTTTGGCTACGTATCATACTCGGGCAACGACAACACGAAGATCTCGAACAACTACGCTGTCTACCCCTACGATGCCGATGCAACACTTAGCGGCGAGGTGATCACCACCAAGCTCAACGCTGAGCAGGTCTACAACGCCGAGAAGGTAGATTTGGCAAATGCCCTGATGGTGGCTAAGTCGACATCTACAGCATTGCAGTTTGTCAACGCAACATCGCTCATGCGCTTCGACGTGTCGAACAACATGCCCGATAGCTACACCCTAAGCTCTATCAAGCTCGTATCGGCAGCTAACAAGCTTGCAGGTGAGGTTACTATCGACCTTTCTGCTGATAGCAAGGCTGTTGTTACGGAGAGTGGCGTGAACGAGGTTACACTCTCAGCCATCAACTGCGAGATTAGTGCCGAGAAGCAGTCGTTCTACGTAGTCCTTCCAGCAACCACGTTTGCAGCTAAGGACCTCACCGTGACATTTACCTATGCCGAGGGTGTTGAGAAGTCGTTCCAGCTCCCAGCCTTTGAGCTTGAGCTAGGCTCTATCAAGACCATTGCCTACACAATTAACGACGGTGAGGACTTCGAGGGTTCTACACCCGATAGCGGCGAGGACTTCGAGGGCGAGACCCCAGGTGCAGTGGTTAAGCCTGCTAACAACGAGATTTGGTATACTACAACAGATGGAAATGTTATTGAGCTCTATGAGTATGATTATTGCTTTGGTGCTAACATAGTATCTAACACCTATGTTGATGGTAAGGGTGTGATCAAGTTTGATAGTGATGCAACTCAACTTATTGAGGCTTTTGAGAGTGATGAGACTCTTTTGACCGTAACACTCCCAGATAGTGTTAAGAAGCTTGGCTCATACGCATTCTCACAGTGTCCTAACCTCACAACAATCAATTTTGGCGATGGCGTAACATCTTTTGAGGATAACATTATATATAGCTGCCCTAGTCTCTCTAAATTTACAGGTAGTATAGCATCTAAAGATGGCTACTCACTGATTATTAATGGAGTACTTATCTATGTATTGTCTTTTGATGAGAGTGTTACAACATACGTTATTCCTGAGGGTGTCCTATCATTCTATATAAATGGCATTGGTGGCTCATCTAATATCACAGAGATCGTAATACCTAATAGCATTGTGAATCTTAATGGTTTCGACGCTATCATAGCTAAACTAACAAACGTAAAACTATTTAGCGGAAAGTTCGCCTCAGAGGATGGCTCTTGCCTAATTGAGAACAGCAATTTACGTTATTTCGCACCACAAGCTCTTGCACTTCTTACATCTTACAATGTACCTAATGGCGTAACAAAGATAAGTACTCAATTCCCAGCTTCCTCTACGCTTTCGACAGTAACATTCGCTGATGGCATCACAGAGGTAGCTGCAGGTCTACTCAACAAGTGCCCAAATGTGCAGAGTGTAGCAGGTAGTATTGCGACAGCTGACGGTAAGTGTATTGCTATTAATAATGAGTTGATAGACATTGTTGATAATAAGCTTACTTCATATACTATTCCTGAGGGTATTACAGCTATCGGGTATAATGCTTTTAGCAACAAGAACATCGAATCAATTACCGTTGCGAAGAGTGTCAATACAATTAAAAATAATGCTTTTAGCAGTCAGTATATAAAGGAGATCTATTTCAAGTCTACAACTCCTGCTACAATTAGCGGCAGCCTATTTAACTTCTGGATCATCGATGAGAACATTAAATTGTATGTCCTAACATCGGCTGTTGATGCTTACAAGAGTGCTTGGAGCGACTATGCTAGTTACATCGTAGAGTATTCTAATACTCCTGCTAACAACGAGATTTGGTATACTACAACAGATGGCAACATAATAACACCAACCTCAACTCTGGGATTAACCATCACCTCGAACACCTATGTTAACGGCAAGGGCGTAATGACATTTAGTGCTGACGTGACATCTATTCCATCAAAAATGTTTCATTATGCTTACAGCCTATCGAGTGTCACAATCCCAGATAGCGTTAAATATATAAACACAATGGCATTCTCAGGAAGTGGACTCAAGAAGATTACAATTGGTGAGGGTGTTGCCGATATCGACGACAAGGCTTTCAATAACTGCTCAAACCTTGAAGTATATTGCAAGCCTCTGACTCCACCAACATTGGGTTCTGACATGTGGAGTAGCTACGGTCTTAAGATATATGTACCTACCGAGAGTCTAAACACTTACAAAAAAGCAAGCGGCTGGATGAGCTTTGCTAGCTACATCTCAGGCTACGACTTCTAGGCTGATTGCTGATTAACACAAAAAGTGGCGTATGTAGAGAACCTTATAGTTCTGCTCATGCGCCACTTCTTTATTCGGTTTTCGGCCGAGCGATCTTCTCGCAACAAAGAGCTATCCACTCAAATTCAAAGCGATCTCTTCGCAAGCTTGACTACATTTTCGACATGGTGAGTGTGGGGGAACATGTCGACAGGCTGCACAGCCACAATCTCATACATATCGTTGAGCAGAGCCAAGTCACGCGCCTGCGTCGAGGGGTTGCAGCTAACATAGACCATGCGCTCGGGTGCAGCACGCTTGATAACCTCCAACACACGCTCATCGACACCAGCACGTGGTGGGTCGAGGATGATGACATCAGGGCGTCCGTTGCGCGCAACAAACTCATCACTAAGCACATCCTTCATATCACCAGCATAGAACGTAGTATTCTCAATGCCGTTGATCATAGAGTTGATCTTCGCATCCTCAATAGCCTCAGGGACATACTCGACACCCACAACCCTCTTAGCACGGCGAGCACAGAAGTTGGCAATGGTGCCCGTACCAGTATAGAGGTCGTAGAGGGTGTCCTCCTCGCGCAACTCCGCAAAGTCGCGGGTAACCTTATATAGCTCGTATGCCTGCTCCGAGTTGGTCTGGTAGAACGACTTTGGACCTACCTTGAACTTCAAGCCCTCCATCTCCTCGATGATATGGTCCTTACCCGCAAAGCAGATAGGCTCACGATCACCCAGCGAGTCGTTCCACTTCTCGTTGATCATATAGATGAGCGACGTGATCTCGGGGAAGGTGTCGCGCAGGTGCGACATAAGGGCGTTGATACGCTCCGTGTCGTTCTCGTTGAAGACCACGATGACCATAACCTCGCCTGTCGAGGCGGTGCGGATCACCATCGTGCGCATAAGTCCCTCGTGGGCACGCGCATTGTGGAACGAGTAGCCATGCTCGATGCAGAAAGCCTTGGTAGCCAGACGTATACGATTTGAGAGGTCCACCTGAAGGTGACACTGCTTGATGTCTAGCACCTTGTCGAAGCAACCAGGGATGTGGAAGCCCAGTGCAGGCTCCGCAGCGATGTCGCCACCCTCGGCAATCTCCTCGTACGTGAGCCACCTCTTATCGGCAAAGGTGAACTCGAGCTTATTGCGATACTCGCGCGTACGCTCCGAGCCTAGGCAGGGACGCACCTCGGGAATATCTAGATGACCGATGCGAACAAGCTGATCCTCAACCTGCTTGGTCTTCTGCTTGAGCTGCTCCTCGTAGGGCAGGCTCTGCCACTTACAGCCGCCACACACACCAAAGTGCTCGCAGAATGGCTCAGTGCGCAGTGGCGACTTCTCGACGAAGCGCACCACGCAGCCCTCCATATAGCGACGATGGTGCTTGCGGATCTGCACATCAACAATATCGCCCGGCACGGTCATTGGCACAAAGACAACCTGATTGTCGTGCTTACCCATAGCCTTACCCTCGGCAGCAAGGGTGGTTATCTCAAGACCCTCAATAAGAGGGTAATCCTTTCTTCTCTTTCCCATAATCTCTTAAGTTAGAAGGCTTTAGTTCTGTTCTCCTCGGCATCCTTCTCCAGCACATCGTCGCCCTCCCAGTCGAAGAACTCAAACTCCTGGCACTCGCCCAAGCCAAAGCGGGTGTAGGTGATCGGAAGACCCATAGCCACAAACTTGCTCTCGTAGGCAGTCTTCACAGAGAGCACCTCGTCGGCAAACCCCGAGCCATAGATGTCGTCGTTCTGCACCTCGACGGGGAGTCCTAGACGCTCGATGACGGCTGCCGTGTAGGCAAAGAGGTGCTTCGAGTCGGTCTTTAGGTTGATAACACCATCACGGGCAAGCATACGCTTATAGTCGGCAAGGAAGAGTGGCGATGTAAGACGCTTCTTAGCTCGGCGGCTCTTAAGCTGTGGGTCGGGGAATGTGATCCAGATCTCCGAGATCTCGCCCTCGGCAAAGAACGAGCTGATGAACTCGATACGTGTGCGCACGAAGCCTACATTCTGCATACCGCGCTCGGTAGCCGTCTTAGCACCGCGCCACATACGAGCACCCTTGATGTCGATGCCGATATAGTTCTTATCGGGATTGCGCTCGGCAAGTGCCACAGTATACTCGCCACGACCACAGCCAAGCTCCAAGATGATAGGGTTGTCGTTGTGGAAAAACTCCTCGTGCCAACGACCCTTGAGAGGGTGGTCGCGATGAAAAATATCGTCAAACTCGGGCTGCACCATACACTTAAATGTAAGGTTCTCAGCAAATTTGCGTAACTTATCTTTTCCCATTGGGTTATAGTTTTATGTTATATATACCTCTACCTCTCATCCACGATGATGCCCACCGACAAGACACCCTCGATAGGCTCCTTCGGCGTAAGGCGGAAACGATACTCACCACTACGCTTAAGCAACGCCTGCTTGCGATAGGGGAACGTATGCTCATCAGGGCGCATATCCGCAAGACGAGGCACGTGGAGCGTAAACTCCTCCTCCAGGACCATCGAATCGGGCGATATGGTAAGCACGGTCAGGGGTATCGACTCCTGCACATAGCCACCATCGTAACGCAGAGTGATAGATATATCGCGGCGGTAGAGCGTATCGCTATTCACGTAGGTAAACTCCTCAGGCTCAGACCATACCGACGACTCGGTGTCGTGCATCGTAACACTACGATTAGCACCACCGCAGCTAGCAAGCATCGCCACAAGCAGGCTTGCACCCAGATAACTCAACAGACGAAGCATACCCTACTCGCTCTTTGGTTCATGTTCGCCACGACCCTCGCCATCCTTGCGACCCTCGCGACCCTCGCGATTATCGCGACTAGGACGTCCATGACGGCGGTTAGGACGATGTCGGTGCTCACCACCCTTGCGATGCTCCGACTGCGCTGCGTCGTCACCTGCCACCTCCTGAGTCTTCGCCTGCTCTGCCTTCACATGCTCAGTCCGTGGCTGCTCCGCCTTAGGTTGCTTGGCTGCATCCTGCTTCTGCTCTGCCTTATCTGGCTTCTGCTCAGTGTGTTGCTTAGCTCTACCCTCATTACGGCGACCACGATCACGACGTGGCTTCTGCTCATGAGGCTTCTGCTCCTCACCCCTCTGCTCAACAGATAGGTCAGCACCTTCCGACGCTGTGCTCTCCCTCTTAGGCTCGGCAGCCGCCTCACCCTCCGCAGGGCGATCCTTCGAGCGACGCTTCGAGCGTTTCGAGCGTTTCGACTTGTTATCGAAGCGGGTGATGCTATCCTCGGCATGGCGATATGTTGGCTCCTCAACAACATCTCCATCCTCATCGCCAATAAGGGTCTCGACCTTCTGACCAGCACGGTTTAGGGCGATGATCTCCTTCACTCGGCTAATAGAGAGCGTAGTGAGGTTTGCCAGAGAGCCCTTGCTTGTAGAGAAGGACATGGTCTGCGCCAGAGGGTCGATCTTCACAAGATAGTACTCGCCATCCAACGCCTGAAGAGGCTCACGCAGACGAGGTATCGTGCGTCGAGCATCGGCATATACATCGTACTCGTACATCAAGCAGCACTTGAGCTTAGAGCACTGTCCGGCAAGCTTCTGAGGGTTGAGCGAGATCTCCTGCATGCGCGCAGCATTGGTGGTCACGCTCGAGAAGCTCGACATCCACGACGCACAACATAGCTCACGACCACAAGCACCGATACCGCCAATACGACCCGCCTCCTGACGAGCACCAATCTGCTTCATCTCGATGCGGATGCGGAACCTATCGGCAAAGACCTTGATCAGCTCGCGGAAGTCGACACGCTCGTCAGCGATATAGTAGAATATTGCCTTAAGTCTGTCGCCCTGGTACTCAACATCGCCAATCTTCATGTTTAGACCCATGTCGGCAGCGATCTGTCGTGACGCGATCATCGTCTCGTGCTCCAAGGCTATTGCCTCCTGCCAACGCTCAATATCGTAGGGACGAGCCTTACGATAGATCTTCTTGAACTCGCCATTGTGCGGATTGAAGCCCACGCGACGCATCTGCTTAGCAACCATGTCGCCCGTGAGCGAGATGATACCAATATCGTGGCCAGGCTGCGCCTCAACAGCAACAATATCGCCTCGCTTAAGCTCTAAGTTGTTGACATTCTGATAGTATGAGCGTCGTGTATTCTTAAATCTTACCTCGAAAATATCAGTTGGGATATTGTCGGGATACTCCTCCAACCAGTTAGTCTCGTGGAGCTTGTAGCACCCCTCCATGGCAAATGCCTCAAGCTCATTGCCACAGTCGCAGAAGCGACATCCACGTCCTATCTCGGGAGTATGTTTTTTGTTACAACTCATCTTTAAATAAATATTTCGTTAGGCAATATAGGTTAGCGGGTTGCCAACCTTCACGCCATATATATACAAATCGGGGTAAAGATACAAAAAAAAGAGGAAAACACAAAGTGTCAACTGCCGAGTTGAGCTATAATTTAAACAAAAAAATATGGGGATGTCCTTTTGAAGGAGATCCCCATATTGTCACAAGCGAAAAGACTACTCTTCGTCAGTGTCGGTATAAGCCTTAAGCAACTTCTCCTGAACGTCAGCAGGAACCTGCTCGTACTGAGCAAACTGCATAGTGTAGGTTGCAGCACCAGAGGTGAGTGACGATAGCGATGTAGAGTAGCGATAGAGCTCTGCAAGAGGCACACGTGCGTTAAGGCGATCGAAGCCCTTGTCAGACTCCATACCCATGATCATAGCACGGCGGTTCTGAAGGTCGCTCATCACAGCACCCATATACTCGCTTGGAGTGAGTACCTCTACGTTGTAGATAGGCTCCATAATCTTTGGACCAGCGTTGCGGAAGGCATCCTTAAAGGCGTTACGTCCAGCAAGCTTGAACGAGAGCTCGTTAGAGTCTACTGGGTGCATCTTACCGTAGTAAACAACAACGCGGATGTCACGTGCATACGAACCAGTCAATGGACCCTCGTCCATCTTCTCCATGATACCCTTCAAGATAGCTGGCATAAAGCGAGTGTCGATAGCACCACCAACTACAGAGTTGTAGAACTGAAGCTTACCGCCCCATGGCAAGTCGTACTCCTCCTTACCCTTAACACTCACGGCGATCTCCTGACCATTTACCTTATACTTTGTAGGCTCTGGCATGCCATCGAAATATGGCTCGATAACCAAGTGAACCTCGCCAAACTGACCAGAACCACCAGACTGCTTCTTGTGGCGATAGTCTGCCTGAGCCACCTTAGTGATAGTCTCACGATATGGGATCTTAGGAGCGAAGAACTCAACCTCCATCTTATTCTCTGACGATAGACGCTGCTTGAGGATGTTGAGGTGGTGCTCACCCTGACCCTGGATGATAGTCTGCTTAAGCTCCTTAGAGTACTCTACAAGGATTGTAGGATCCTCATACTTAGCATCGTTCAAGAGCTTACCAAGCTTCTCCTCGTCGTTCTGCTCCTTAGCCTTGATAGCTGCACGGTAGCGTGGATCTGGGAATACGATAGGCTCTACAGTTACAGGTGTTGATGGAGCTGAGAGGGTGTCGTTGGTACGTGTACCCTTAAGTTTCACTGTGCAGCCGATGTCACCAGCCGAGAGCTCAGCAACCTTAACACGGTTCTTACCAGCTACGGCGAATAGCTGAGAGAGCTTCTCCTTGTTGCCAGTACGTGAGTTCACAAGCTCCATACCCTCGGTAAGCTTACCACGGATAACACGGAAGAAGGTGATCTCACCGATATGCTGCTCGATCTGGCTCTTAAATACGAATACTACAGTAGGCTCGTCGGCATTTGCCATAAGCTCCTCACCCTCAGCAGAGAGGAATGCTGGAGCCTTCAATGGACCAGGACCTACGTTGATGATGAACTCCATAAGACGCTTAGTACCGATGTCGCGCTTGCCCGATGCACAGAAGATAGGCATCACGTCACGCTTAGATACGCCAAGCTTCAAACCAGCGCGGATGTCGTCCTGAGTAAGTGAGCCCTTCTCGAAGTATAGCTCCATGAGTGCGTCATCGTAAACGGCAGCAGCCTCAGCAAGCTCCTGGTTAAGAGCTGTTGCGCGCTCCATCTCGCTCTCAGGAATAGGATACTCCTCACGCTTACCATTCTCGTCAACGAACTTATACATCTTCATCATAAGCACGTCGATGAACGAGTCGAACGCACCACCCTGGTTGATAGGATACTGAACGATAACAGGCTTTACTGAAGAGTTTGCGCGAATACCCTCGATAGTAGCCTCGAAGTTTGCCTTGTCGCCATCGAGCTGGTTAACAACACCGATGAGTGGCTTGTTGAGGATACGAGCGTAGCGTGACTGGAGCTCTGAGCCTACCTCCCAGCCATTCTGTGCGTTAAGCACCATTACGCCGATGTCGCCCACCTTAAATGCTGAGAAGAGCGAACCACAGAAGTCGTCAGAACCTGGGCAGTCGATGATGTTGAGCTTGCGGTCCATGAACTCTGTGAAGAGGGTTGTTGAGAAGATCGAACGCTTATATTCGTGCTCGATATCAGTGTTATCTGAGATTGTATTATTATTCTCGATACTACCCCTGCGGTCAATTACTTTACCCTCGAAAGCCATTGCCTCTGCAAGGGTAGTTTTACCGGCGCCAGGCGCACCAATAAGAACGATGTTCTTAATCTCTTTTGCTGAATAATTTTTCATAGTATATTAGTTTTTTAGGTTTTTTTAGAGTCCTTAATGTGTCTTAAGAGCCTTTGCGGATTATAAAGTTAAGCACTTTTTTCCGAACTGCAAAATAAAAAACTATATTTTTTAAAAAAGAGGGTAAAAATCGTTGAAACAGCCGACAAAAAAGCGGAAAAGCTTTCGCCCTTCCGCCTTGTGTCATAGCCTCACAACGCTACGATATTGAGTAGTCGCGCAACGCATCGTTGAGTGATGTCTTCTTATCGGTAGACTCCTTACGACGACCGATAATCAAGGCGCACTGCACGCCATACTCGCCCGCGGGGAACTTCTTATTATAGGTACCCGACACCACAACCGAGCGTGGTGGCACGTAGCCCTTATACTCGACAGGCTCTGGACCTGTAACGTCGATGATATGTGTCGAGCCGGTGATCACCGTATTAGAGCCTAGCACCGCCTCGCGGCAGATGTGAGCACCCTCCACGACAATCGAGCGCGAGCCGATGAAGCAGTTGTCCTCGATGATCACGGGAGCTGCCTGCACAGGCTCCAGCACGCCACCGATACCCACGCCTCCCGAGAGGTGAACATTCTTGCCTATCTGAGCACACGAGCCCACCGTAGCCCACGTATCGACCATAGTGCCCGTATCGACATAAGCACCTATATTTACATAGGAGGGCATGAGGATCGCACCTGGGGCGATGTATGCGCCATAGCGAGCCACAGCATGTGGCACTACACGCACGCCAAGCTGCTCGTAGCCACGCTTAAGCTCCATCTTGTCATACCACTCTAGCTCGCCAGCCTGCATGGTGCGCATAGGCTGAATGGGGAAGTACATGATGACAGCCTTCTTAACCCACTCGTTAACCTGCCACTCGCTCCTCTCAAGGTCGATAGGCTCGGCGCAGCGTAGCTCACCCTTATCCACAGCCTCGATGACACGGCGTATAGTATCGCGCACCTCGTCCGTAGAGAGCAGCTCTCTCTGTTCCCATGCGCGCTCAATGATTATCTTCTCGTTTTCAAACATAGTATCTCAAAGGTTTTATGATAATTTGTGCTCAAATATACAAAAAATAAGATTATGAGCAGATGGATATTACGAAATTTTAATATCTTTGTAGCTAAACAAACATTACACAAGCCTACAAATATGAAGAGATTGATGCTATTTATCATGCTTGCACTCCTTGGTGCAGCATGTGCCGAGGAGGCTGCAAAGCCTTCAGTAGAACAACAACTAGACGAGTTTAACAGACGTGCCGAGAAGCTAGCCGAGGTCATCGACCTAGGTTCAGCAACGGGACTCATGCAGTGGTACACATCGCTCGACGAGGCGCAGCAGATAGAGGTCCAAAAGGCTTGCTGCGAGTACGCAGCACTCCGCAAGGAGATGAGCGAGTGGCGCAGGGGACTCAGCCAAGAGGAGCAGGAGCGAGTAATAGCTCACATGCGCGAGGCGAGCAAGAGCATCGACATGCGACGTATCGAGTATCTAAACACGCTATCGTCGATAGTCAGGAGTTACCGCGCAGATAAGCAACAGAAGTAGTCAAAAAGAGAGAAAAAAAGATGGGGGTGGCTAATTTACTTTTAGCCATCCCCATACTGTTTTTCCGATGTGTCTACTCGACTATTTATGCCTTACAAAACGTAGTGAGTCGGGAGTAACCTGCTTGATGATGATACGCTCGTCGAAGGCATAGCGGCGATAGAGCTCATCGTTATAGTAGCGAATGGTGACCATCTCGACATCTTCGATCTTCTCCACATCGAAGCCCTCGCCCTCGAGCTCTAGGCGTGCATCATCAATATGCCATGAGCTATCTACCGACAGGTAGAGGTCTACGGCAGAGTTGTGGACGATGTTTGTCTTTATGCGGTGGCTCTCAAGGGTGTTAAAGACCTTGGCAAACTTCTCCTCGAGGACAAACGAGAGGTCGCGCGAATGGAGCTTGAGGAGCACCTGGTTGCTCTTCTGAATCATTATAGGCTCATAGGCACGCTCCACATCGCCCGTAATAACCGATCCCGAGGCATGCTTGTCGCCAAAGGGACGAACATAGAGAGGTATGCTCTTCTGCTGGAGGGGCTTGATGGTCTTAGGGTGGATGATCTGCGCACCGCTGTACGCCATCTCGATGGTATCCATATAGTTGAGTCGCTCAATCTTGCGAGCGTCAGGGAAGATCTTAGGGTCGGCATTGAGGATACCATCTACATCCTTCCACACGCTCATAGACTCTGCATCGAGAACATTGGCAACGATGGCTGCCGAGTAGTCCGAGCCCTCGCGACCAAGCGTCGTCGTAGTGCCGTCGGGAGCACCGCCGATAAAGCCCTGTCCCACAAATACCGACACATCGCTATCGGCAATCTCGCGCTTAAGACGCACTTCGGTAGCGGCAATATTGACATTAGCATCCTTGTGTCGCTGCTCGGTGAGGAAGGCACGACGCATGTCGACCCAGCGGTTTGCCACTCCATGACCATTGAGGTAGTTCGATATGATAGTGGTAGATATAAGCTCGCCGAATGCCACAATAGTATCGTACCATAGCTCAGCATCCGAGGCGCGATAGTGGGTGTTGCGCACAGTGTTGCGCAGCTGCTCGAAGAGGTTGTCGACATCCTTAATCGTGCGGTCGGCACCCATCAGCTCGTCGATTATCTCGCGGTGGTAGGCGTAGCTGGCGTCGATACGCTCCATTGCTGCAGCCTCGTCGCCCTGCTGCATGGCACTGAAGACACCCTCAAGGGCATTTGTGGTCTTGCCCATCGCCGAGACGATGATGAAGAGCTCCTGCTCACCGCTTACAATATCGAGAAGGTTGCGCACACCCTGAGCATTCTTCACCGATGCGCCTCCAAACTTATATACCTTCATAGTAGCACTAGTTTAATAGAGTTATACGGCTACAAATTTATAAAAAATTTTCAGAATGTACGCACTCGACCGAGCAAATATTATATATAGGTAGGGATGGGGGCAGGGCGCAGACATTAGGGAATTTAGGGAATTTAAAGAATTTAGTGAGGCGCAGTCATCGTTTGGAGCGAAACACTAAATTCTCTAAGTTCCCTAATTTCCTTAAATTCCCTATCATCTCCACCCTACTTGGTGTAGAGGTCGATTACAAGCCTTATGTCGGTAAGCTTCTCACGCTTAATGCGCTTATTGACCAGCTTAGAGTCTTTGCGCGCAAAGACCTCGGCGCAGCCACTCTGAACTGCAAGCACATCCTCAAGTTTGCGGTTGTCCACCTCCTCGCTCCAGCTCATGTCGGCACTCTTGAGGAACGACTTATAGAGTTTGTAGAGGCTCTTCACCGCCTTGCCCGACTCCTTAAACTCTTCGTCGTTAAGGTAGATCTGCTCCAAGTTATTCAAGAAGTAAAGTGTGGCTTCGAGCTTCGCGATATAGTAGTCAAGCATCGCGCAGTCGTACTCCACATTCCATGCGACACACTCTTGACGGAAGAATGTCTTGTAAGGCGACGCTATCTTCTTAAAGTGCTTAGCTACAAATATTTGGTCATCCAGCTTAAGGACGTTGGCAAGCTTCGTGATATAGCTACTATGAGCCTCTATCTCCACTCTCTTAGCCTCGAGAAGCTCTATTGTGCTCTGTGGGTCATCGTGGTTGGTCTCAATAGGCTCTGATAGATACTCCGTTATTGCCACACGCTGCTTCTTCCATGCCGACAGCCTAGACTCGGGAAGCTCGACAAGTGTCTCATCAGCGATCCTGTTAAACTCGTCAACCGCCGCGCTATATGCCTCGCGTGCCTCATCTACCCTATCGTAGATGTCGGGGATGCGTGTCTTATTCTCTATATCGATGGTCATGCTATAGTATCGTGACACAACCACATCTGCCTTAAATGACTCATATCTGCGCGACTCTGCACGCTTACGATCCTCCGAAGAGAGCTTGCGTAGCGTGTAGTTTGAGGTAGCGTACTTATATGTAACGCTATACGACATGCTTGAGACGCTAGCCTCGCGGAACTCAATCTCGCAGTCGTAGAATTTGTAGTGCTCCATAAGACGCTTCTCGAGGGTCGGAATATAGGCGATCGCCTCCTCCTCGATAAGTCTCTGCTGGTGAGCCTTGAAGCGTGTGTAGTACTCCTCCTTCGAGATCTCATTGCCGAAGTAGAGTCGCGAGGTAACACCCACCGAGATATAGTCGAGGTTAAGCTCCTTGTCATGCTCCACCTTTTGGGGGTCGTCGCCAACCTTTGACTTAGCGATGCTCTGCTCGACATACTCCTCCGTAACTAGGTTGATTCTCTTAATCTCGTAGCAGCTGCTAGGCTCAGTATTAAGCTCGCCAAAGGCATCGCAGTAGAGAGGAAGATACATATCGTAAAGCTCTAGTATCTCGGCTGTCATCGAGGTAGGGTTGCTTGAGCCCTTGATGATGATGCCCTCGTTGAAGAGATCCTCCTCGGTATATTCGCCCGCGATAAACTTATCTAGGAACTCTCTATTCTCGTCAGTATAAGTAACTGAGCCATAGTCACTTCGCTGCACAAAGCCGTGGTAGTAGATCTCCGACCACTCGCCATATCTCCACTTGCCGTGGGCACGTCCCTCATCGTCGAACGCTCCCGTGCAGACAACCTCACCATCAAAGGCACTATAATTTCCCGTGTACTTACCATCGTTGAACGATGCTCTGAGCCAGCACTTCTCCTCACCATCGAGCTTCGACGATAGGCTTACTGCGCCATCGAACTCTCCGTTGGATGCAGCGGCTGAGAAGGAGAAAATACCATTTGAGGTGTAGCCATACTCGGTAAGCGAGAGCTGGAATGTCACGGCAATAGGACCATCCATCTTACCCTGCTTGTTGTTTGCCTTGAGCAAGTAGTTATACTGGCCCGAGATGCCTCCGTGACGGTGTTTCTTGTTCTGGGTAGAGCTAACAGGACCGTCGCAGAGCTCGCGACCCTCCTCATCGACAATGTAGGTATACTTATAGGTTAGTGGTATGCCCTCGTAGCTAAGGGTGATGCTCTCACTTCGGCGTTGCGCAAATAGCGTTGTGCACGAGAAGGCAGCTAAAAGTAGTAGCGTTAGTAGTCGTTTCATAATATGTGTATGTGTTAAGATTTACCGTGTCGGTCTAGGCGAGTGGTTACGCCTATGCAAATATACTATATTAATCTATAAAGAGCAAATCTATGTGCGTTATTATGACTGCTCAGCCGTTGACCCGATGTTTCGTGGCGCATCTTTCAAAAGATAAGGAGAAAATATTATGTTTTTTCACGAAAAATTACTATCTTCGCATCTGATATAGATGTTTAACTATTCTGAAAGAAAATATGGCAACAGCAAAATATAAGAGAATACTCCTCAAGCTCAGTGGCGAGTCATTGCAGGGAGATGCTAACTATGGTCACGATGTCAACGTTCTAAATGCCTACGCCGAGCAGATTAAGAGCATCCATGAGATGGGTGTTGAGATAGGTATCGTCATCGGTGGAGGCAACATCTTCCGTGGCATCCAGGGTGCTGGACGAGGCTTCGACCGCGTCAAGGGCGATCAGATGGGCATGCTAGCAACCATCATCAACTCACTAGCTCTTCAGTCGGCACTAGAGTCAGCAGGCGTAAAGTGCAAGGTGCTCACCTCGATACGCATGGAGCCTATCGGCGAGTACTACTCTAAGGCTCGCGCGCTGGAGTATCTCGAGGCTGGCTATGTGGTGATCATTGGTGGCGGAACATCGAACCCCTACTTCTCGACCGACACAGCATCGGCATTGCGCGGCATAGAGATCGAGGCAGAGGTGATGTTCAAGGGAACACGCGTGGATGGCATCTACACGGCAGACCCCGAGAAGGACCCTACGGCAACCAAGTTCGACACTATCACCTTCGACGAGGTGCTAGCACGCCGCCTTAAGGTGATGGATCAGACCGCCTTCACACTCTGCCGCGAGAACCACCTCTCGCTCATCGTCTTCGACATGGACACCGTGGGTAACCTCGAGAAGGTTGTTGCGGGCGAGAACATTGGCACGATTGTTACAGAGTAACTTATTGGAAAGATATTTATATGGTTTAACACTTTTGATGTTGATATTATGGCTATAGAGAGTAAATACAAGAAGCGCGGATCTACCCTATCGCTTGTAGCGATGCTTGTGGTGCTTATCATCCTTGTGGTCTTGATTGTTAAGTGGCCTCTAGGTGCCGAGGCAGAAGTTGTCGAGGAGGCTCAGACAGAGCAGGTTGAGGCTACTGCCGAGCCTACGGAGGAGCCCGCCGAGGAGCCTAAGCGAGAGCTCACGGAGGAGGAGCTAGATGTTGAGCGCACGACGCTTATTCAGGTTGGCGATGTTGCACCCGAGTTCACAGTTACGATGCTCGATGGCCGCGAGATAGCTCTTGCCTCACTGCGTGGCAAGGTTGTCATGGTATGCTTCTGGGCTACGTGGTGTCCTCCATGTCGTCAGGAGTTGGCACACCTTCAGGAGGGTGTGTTGGACCCCTTTGCGGGAAGCGACCTTGTGGTGTTGCCCATCTCGCGTGGCGAGGAGCGATCGCTCGTCGAGAAGTTTATCACCGATAACGGCTACAAGTTCGGTGTGGGCATCGACCCCGAGCGCAAGATCTATGACCTCTATGCCTCAAACTACATACCTCGCACCTTCATCATCGGCAAAGATGGCAGAGTGGTCTACCGCAATGCTGGCTACGACGAGGTTATTGCCAAGGAGGTCAACGAGGCTATCAGCAAGGCACTTAACTAGTTGTGTGTAGCTACGCAGTTATCGAGAAGGAACAATTAAAACGATGATATATGGATACCAAGACTATTTTGAATGAAACCACCGATCGCATGCAGCGCGCTGTCGATCATCTTGTTGAGGAGTTGCTTAACATTCGTGCTGGTAAGGCATCAGTAAACGTCCTCAATGGCGTATTTGTAGACTACTACGGCTCGCAGACTCCTGTGTCGGGCGTAGCGAGTGTCACCGTACCCGATGCTAAGACCATACTTATCCAGCCATGGGACAAGAATATGATCCGCCCTATCGAGAAGGCGATCATCGACTCAAACATCGGTCTTACACCATCTAACAACGGCGAGCACATCCGTCTTTCGATACCTCCACTTACAGAGGATCGCCGTAAGGATATCGTGAAGAAGGTTAAGGGCGAGGGCGAGACTGCACGTATCAGCCTCCGCAATGCACGCCGCGATGCTGTTGAGGCATTCAAGAAGGCTCAGAAGGATGGCATGTCTGAGGATGAGCAGAAGGATGGCGAGGCACAGGTGCAGAAGATCCTCGAGAAGTTTACAAAGCTTATCGACCAGGAGCTCGAGAAGAAGGAGAAGGAGGTCATGACAGTCTAAAAGAGGAGAGTCGTGATGACATAGAAGAGGGCAACTATGGTGGCATAGGAGAGCACAACTATGATAACATAGAAGAGGGCAACTATGGTGGCATAGTGCTACTTCCACAGTCAAGGGTGGAGAGCGGAGAGTTCCGCTTTCTGCTCTTTTTTTTGTGCCACTCCCCAAATCATGGGGATACCTGAGCCCCATTTTCCCAATATTAGGCGATTGTGGCCCACGCAAAAAGGCGATACCTTTGCAGCGAGAAAACTAATATAGATGAAGATAATGCTACAGAGGATAATCGCCGTCACACTCATTGTGCTTAGCGCAACTATCACCAAGACATACGCCACCGAGCCACCACACAGTGCCTCGAAACAGAGCACCCTCTCGGGTGTTGTGCTCACAGAGGATGGCACGCCGCTACCCTACGCCACCGTCTACATCGAGGGCACAACGATAGGCACAACAACCGACCTCGCGGGACGCTACACCCTCCAGGTCCCCGAGGGCGAGCAGACCCTAACAGCCTCATCACTAGGCTATGAGCACGCCACACACGTCATAGTGGCTAAGGAGCTCAACACAAGTATCGACTTCGCGCTTAAGGAGTCAGCAACACGCATCGACGAGGTGGTTGTATCCGCCTCGGGCATAGGGCAGCTACGACGCTCGGCGTTCAACGCCGTAGTCATAAATACGCGCTCGTTGGAGAACACCTCGAAAAACCTTGCCGACGCCCTCAACAAAGCCCCAGGCATGAAGCTCCGCGAGTCGGGTGGCGTAGGCTCCGATGCAGCGATCACGCTCGACGGCTTCACGGGCAAGCACATCAAAATATTTATCGACGGCGTACCTCAGGAGGGCGTGGGAGGCTCCTTCTCGATAAACAACATCCCCGCAGGTTTTGCCGAGCGCATAGAGATCTATCGCGGCGTGGTGCCCGTAGGCTTTGGCTCCGATGCTCTGGGTGGCGTGGTCAACATTGTAACCAACAAGAGCCGCCAACGATGGTTTGCCAATGCCTCGTACTCATTCGGGTCGTTCAACACCCATCGCTCGCAAATAAATGCTGGTCAGACACTTGCCAACGGCATAATGTGGGAGATAAATGCCTTTCAGAACTACTCGGATAACAACTACACGGTGGATGCTGCGGTTGAAGATTTTGAAACAGGCCGCATCGACAAGCTAAAGAAGGAGCGTGTGAGGCGTTTCCACGACACCTACCACAACGAGGCGATAGTGGCAAAGGTGGGCGTGGTGGATAGAGGCTGGGCTGACCGCATGGTGGTGAAGATGACCTACTCGCAGATGCACAAGGATATACAGACGGGTGTGCGTCAGGATGTTGTCTATGGCGAGAAGTTTCGCTTTGGTCACACGCTGATGCCCTCGGTGGAGTACCTTAAGCGCAACCTCATAGTGCAGGGTCTCGACCTCACGCTCACGGCAAACTACAACCGCAACATCACAACAAACGTCGACACGGCGCAGTACAAGTACAACTGGCGTGGCGAGCAGAAGCGTCTTAACTCGCCAGGCGAGCAATCCTACATGCACACACGCTCAATAAACGACAACTGGAGTGCCACGGCAACGCTCAACTACCGCCTCGGTCGCAAGCATACCATAACGCTAAACCACGTCTTCAACCTCTTCACGCGCAGCAACACATCGCTGCTTGCAAAGAAGGAGCAGGGCGAGAGCATCGGCAAGCAGACACTCAAAAACATCACGGGCCTACAGTATCGCTACGCCCCCGTACGAGGGTGGAACATCTCGGCATTTGCCAAGAGCTACCAGATCTCAGCCTCGGGACCTATGGCGACAGATGCCAATAGCACCACCTTTGTGCTTACCGAGCGACACAACAGTGCCCTAGGCTTTGGCGCAGCCTCAACACTCTTCATACTCCCCGAGCTACAGGCTAAGCTATCCTACGAGCGCGCCTTTCGCCTGCCCACAATCGAGGAGATGTTTGGCGATGAGGATCTCGAGATGGGCGATATAGGCATACGCCCCGAGCGCAGTGACAACCTCAACCTAAGCCTCAGCTACTCAGATGCTCTCGGCGCAAGCGACGAACATGGGGTATATGTCGAGGTGGGGGCTATATACCGCGACACGCACGACTACATACAGCGCAACATCGTCGACCTCAGCGGCGGCAAGGTGGCAGCAAGCTACATCAACTATGGCAAGGTGCGTACATGGGGTGTCAACCTCTCGGCACGCTACACCCTGTCGTCATGGCTCTCTGTAGGTGGCAATGTGACCTACTCGGACATCCGCGACAACATGAAGATAGCCATCGGCACGGTGTCGATGCCCAACCTCGGCTACGGCGACCGCATGCCCAACATACCCTATCTCTTTGCCGATAGCGACATAACATTCACGTGGCACAACTGCCTGCGAGAGGGCAACGTGCTGACGATAAGCTACGAGAACAACTACCTCGATGGCTTCTACTACTACTCATCGCGCATCGGCACTAACCGCGCAGAGTATATGGTGCCCAGCCAGTTCTCGCACAACATCTCCGTAGGTTACTCGATGTGTCAGGGGAGGTACAACCTATCGCTCGAGTGCCGTAATCTAACCAACGAGCGACTTTACGACAACTTCAGCCTCCAAAAGGCGGGACGCGCATTCTATGCCAAGCTACGCATCGCCCTCGGAGGAGGCAAGCAACGATAATAATTTAAACAATTATAACTATGAACAGACTTTTTACAACAATCACTGCTGCACTGCTCATCGCTAGCATCACAGCATGCGAAAGCCCTTCGCCAAGCAACACAAACCCAACACCCGACACCGAGCGACCATACGTCATCGCCTCGCAGGGTACATTCTCGAACACCACGACCAATGCGCTACTAACGGCCGAGAGCCTTGAGCGTGGCACTATCGGCATGACCAACGGCTTGGTTAACGATGGCGCATCGTACTGGGTATTCTGGGGCGATAAGTACCTCTACGGCCTTACCTACAACCAGGGCAACGCCGGCACTACACGCTCCTACGTCATGAACGCCGACTACACACTCTCGGCACGCTCGGCAGAGTATGCCGTGCGCCGCTTCACGACCGTGGGTACCTATCAAGAGTATGTGATGACCACCTCTACGGGCGATGGTCCTACAGAGTGGGCAGACGAGAATGGCTACCTTCCAAAGTCGATCCTCGTATCGCTACTCGACGTTGAGGCTGAGACATATACAACCAACAACACCCTCGAAGAGCACTATCTCGCTGAGAACTACCTAGGCAATGGCGAGTTCGTAACCCTCGCAGGTATCGAGGAGGTTGGCGACAAGATCTACTCCGCGGCTGTGCCTATGGGTCTTAGCCAGTATGGCGTTAAGGCAGATGGTGGCAAGTGGATTCGCGAGGGCTATGCCGACCTTGTTAAGAGCGAGGCTGGCGGCTCAGGATCAGGAGCTTACAAGGAGGGAGAGCTACAGTGGACACAGTATCCCGACGAGTGCTGGGTGGCAATCTTCGACGACGAGACACTCTCCTCTAAGCGTCTTATACGCACCGACAAGATCAGCTATGCCGCGGGTCGCAACAAGTCGCAGTACTACCAGATGATCTGGGAGGCAGAGTCGGGCGATGTCTATGTCTTCTCGCCCTCGTATGCCAAGAGCATGAGCGACGAGCGTCAGCGTACAACTCTCCCCGCAGGTGTGGTGCGGATCAACTCAGGCAGCGAGGAGTTCGACCCTAGCTACTACATCAACATCGAGGCTCTTGCCGAGGGTCGCTCGTTCCTACGCACGTGGTATGTCGGTGGCAGCAGCTTCCTACTACTAATGTACGACAGCCCGCTAGCTCCAGGCAAGACGATGACGGCAAACCAGTTGGCGATATTCAACGCCGAGGCGGGTACTCTCAGCCCCGTAACAGGTCTTCCGGCAAGCGACTCTATCTCGGGCTTTGGTGGCACTCCATACAGCGAGAATGGCAAGATATATATACCTGTGACACTGACAGATAACTACCCTGCAATCTACGTCATAGACACCCAGACAGCCGTAGCTACAAAGGGTCTAACCATCGAGGCAACACAGATTAGCGGCATAGGACGCCTTGAGCCAAAAAACTAGATTATTTTTCGGAAATAGCAATTTTATTTTGTAACTTTGCAACACACCAACAAAACGTGCTCAAATGAGAAACTTAGTAAAGCAACTACATATATGGTTCTCCATACCTCTGGGCATAACGATCTCGATCATCTGCTTCACGGGAGCGATCCTCGTCTTCGAGAAGGAGATAACGCGTCACGTACAGCACGAGTACCACTATGTCGAGCCACTGGGTGAGCCAATCCCCACAGCCGTGCTCCAGGCGAGCGTCGAGGCATCGCTACCCGAGGGTAAGAGCGTCGAGCGCATCGAGGAGGAGGCAGATCCTAGACGAAGCATCGGCTTTAGGCTAGGCAAGCGCGAGACCATCTACGTGAATCAGTACACTGGCGAGATACTAGGCACTCCCGAGCGTCTTAAGTTCTTCACCGTCGCCTTTCGCATGCACCGCTGGCTGATGGACTCTCCCAAGGCTAAGGGCGAGATGAGTGTTGGCAAGATGGTTGTGGGCATAAGCACCCTGGCGATGGTCATAATACTCATCACTGGCTGCTTCCTATGGTGGCCCAAGACGCTGAAGATGTGGCTCAACCGTTCGGTGGTATCGGTGCGCAAGGGGTGGCATCGCTTCTGGTATGACCTGCATGCCGTAGGAGGTATCTACGCCACGCTTCTCCTGCTCATCATGGCACTCACGGGTCTTGTATGGTCGTTTGAATGGTATCGCGATGGCTTCTACGCCCTCTTTGGCGAGGATGCCCGCACATGGCTTCGCGCACTTCACACAGGAACAATAGGCGGCATCGCAACAAAGATAATGTGGGCTGCGGCAGCCTTTATAGGTGGCACACTACCCCTCACGGGATACTACCTATGGATAAAACGACTACTGCGCCGCAAGAGATAGAATAGCAAGAAGGGGTTGGCTCAACACAAAGAGTCAACCCCTAACTTTTTTACCTGCAAAGGTTTAACGATACTCAACAACGATCTTAGCGATGTTAGAGTGCGACCCACCAGCAGCAGTAAAGACGATGCGCGACTTGCACTCGCCAGTCCAAACATCAGAGTACGAGCCAGATGTAAAGCCATCATACTCCTTCCACTTTAGATCGACCACATATCCCACGGGAGCTTCAAGCGTCACGCTTGTGATGGTCTTGCCATTCTGAGCCTCGATACGTAGCTCATGAGATGTCGAGCGACCAATGTAGATACAATCGCGACCATCAACCTTATCGGTACGCCAAGAGCCTGTAGATGAGATGATAACATCGCCCGAATAGATAGTACCTACTGAGTTACCGCTTACTGCGCCCTCCACTGGGAACTCAATCTCGATGCTCTTAGGCTCGCCCATTGGAGCCTCAACAATAACTGTCGCCGTCCCAGCCTCCGATGCAGTGTTTAGCGTAGCATCCGTAGGGTTAGCAACAACCGACACCACATACTCGCCAGCCTCAACACCCTCAAACGTAGCTGTTGTAGCCGAAACAGTAGTTGTGGCTGTGCCACAAGATACGGTATAGTCCTTAGCACCTGCAACTGCACCCCACGAAACGGTAACAACATCGCCCTCAGCCGATGCCGTAACAACTGGCGTAGCAAGAGGTGTTACGATAGGCTCATCGCCACCCTCGTCGCTAGATGTGCCATCGACGTAATAGATATAGTAGTAATAAGTACCCTGGCTAGTAGCAAAGTTAAACTTAGTGCCATAGTAGTTGTTCAGGTAGCGAAAATCGGTATCAGTGTAGTAGGCATAGGCGGTCACGGCATAGCTCGAGCTAAGAGAGATATTCCACTCTGCCTCGCGATCCAAAGTACCCTTATAGCCAAGCTTGCTCGACCAGTTCTCAGCGTCGTAAGAACCATACAAGTAGCCCATATTGGCATCCTTAAGTGCCAACGTTCCTGGTGTAGCACCAGCCTCCACAGCGAGGATAGCAGCATCGGCAGGAAGAGCCTCCGCAGATATCTCCAAACCAGCACTAACCGCTACAGATGAGGTAAACTTAAGCGACGAGCCATCGGCAGTTGTCGAGAGAAGCTTTGCTGTCTGCGACTCCTCACTCTTTGTGCAGAAAAGAATCTCATCGCCAGCGTTGAGCTTGCTGATGTCGGTAAGAAGCTTATAGGTCTTAGGCTTCTCAGGCTCAACAACATCGTCGTTGCCATCGCCAAACACAAAGCCCTCAATCGAAGCGGCATAGTCGCTCCAGCCAGCAGCACCCTTGTACGCCTCAACCACACTCTTACGAACATATATTTTGAACTCAGGAGCATTGCCCACGAAGACATCTGCACCAAGCACTGGAGGTGTCTTAGCCTTGATATATAGGGCGTTAAGGCTGCTACAATTCATAAACGCAGCATCGCCAACCTCGATAATAGTAGCGGGAAGCTCAAGGCTCTTAAGGCTCGCACATCCCGCGAAGGCATAAGAGCCTATCTGCTTAAGATTAACAAAATACTGAAGCTCGTCGAACGACGTAACCTTGTCAGCCTCAGCACCAAACAACGACTGCTGCCCATCACCGCAAAGGATCTCTACCGCCGCAGCCTCCTTGTGCGAGAGCTCACCATCGCCATTAGCATCATACTTTGCGACACACGCCTGCTTAACCACCTCATCAGCAAACTCTATGGGGTTGTTCACAGGCTGTAGACGCTGCACAATCTCGAAGCTCTGCAACCTGTCGCCAAGCTCGCCGACAAGTTCCACGGTAGCCACACGCGCTGGCTCATCTGCGCCATTCTCGGCAATGCTAAACGCCAACGTCTCCTCGCGGATCTCGGCACGTGTAGCGGCTAGGCTCAACCACGCCTTAGCCTCCTCGGGGATATTCACCGTATAGTCGAGGTTGGTCTTGAGCGTCACAACGAGCGTAGAGGGCTCCCAGCCCACCTCGTAACGCTCCATAATGTTGCTAAGCACACCCTCGTCGAAAATAATAGACTTCATTGATGTGAGCCCTGCGCCTGTTGTAGCAAGCACCACAACCTTACCATCGCCACCAGACTCGGGGGCTGTGATCTTGATAGTGCCTCGCGTAGCGTCTATCGGCGTCACGCGCGTACGCCAGCCGCCATCGCCAAAGCTCTCCACCGTTGTCTTCTCGTCGCCACCAACAACGCTGTAGCCAATCTCAATGCTCGCCCCCGCGTAGCATGCCACATCGGTGCGATCAAACAAGATGTCAAGAGCTGCGCGCAGAGGAATCGAGAACGACGTGCCATCGGTAAGCACGAACGTAACCTCGTCAGTACCAACGATTATCTCCTCGATGTATGTATCACCATCCTTACCGTCAGC
The DNA here is from genome assembly GCA_017379015.1 of Alistipes sp. Classification (GTDB taxonomy): domain Bacteria; phylum Bacteroidota; class Bacteroidia; order Bacteroidales; family Rikenellaceae; genus Alistipes. Next base: position 6,472 of record JAFNXN010000012.1, on the reverse strand, counting down.
ACCATCCTTGCCATCTTCTCCATCTACGCCGTCCTTGCCATCAGCACCATCAACGCCATCTTTACCGTCAGCACCATCAACGCCGTCCTTACCGTCAGCACCATCCACGCCGTCCTTGCCATTGGTGATTGTAGCCTTAGAGCCGTCGGAGAAGGTGATGATATAACCATTCTCGATCTGCTCCACCGACTCAATAAACAGGTTGTTCTCGTAGGCATTGAGCACCGTCTCGAGTGCCGACACACGCTCTTTAAGGTCGTCAATAGATTCCCAGATGCGCGTATCGTCATACGAACAGCCACCCACGGCAAGCATCGCCACCAACGACACACACGTAATACAAAGTGTAAAAAGTCTTTTCATAGTCTATGTTTTTTTTGTTTAGTCGGGTTTTAGGAATAACAAAGATACACTTTTTTTCTTGTGCTGCAAAATTACGGCAGAACGACAGCCATGAGAGCAGATGAAAGAGCAACGACGCGAAAACAACAGAGCGACAAATGGACAGCGGGACAGAGCGATGGTCGCGGATCTCATTACCTAGACAGACCCCACAATTGGTTAAAATAGCTATCCCCTAAAAAAGACAAACGTTTTTGAAAAACAAGGCGTGATTACGTATATGCAAATTAAAAACGTCGACGACGTAATCTTAGCGAATGGAGAATATCGATATAGTTGAATTTATATGTAGATTTGTATTTTCCATAACTAATCTGCTGTACTTTTTGCATGTGTTCCATTACAACAGTCTCATTATTACCATTTTCCACGCCAAGCTTAAGAATACGCATAATCTCCCATTTGTCAGTATATGGTGCAGGCGAAGCATTCTGAATAATATTCTTTACATATAACGGTACGGATTCAGGGTACACAACATAGCAGTTCTCAGGAATATTACTAATATTCTTTAGCCTGCAGGAACCATAGAAAACAATCATTGAATATATTGGAATATCTTCAAGTTGTATTGTTGTGTTTCGCAAAGCAGCTATGTGCCCATCATTTTGCATTATAGGGTTATAAAACTGATATTTTTCCTTACCATATGCTAAAACTTGCATCCACTTTTTAGAGTTGGCATTACCAAATATCCAGCCACTATAATCTTTAACCTCAAATACAAATACACCAATATTTGTAGGGACAACAAGATCAATTTGAGTGTGACCATGCTCATTGGGGATGTATAGGTCATGAAAGATTGTTGACGCTGGTATCCCAGCTTTAACAAGGCGATATATTAAATCTCGCTCTGACCTCTCTCCTCGATCAAGTGAGGTAACACTAGCTATAATCTTGCGCTTTTTGTACGCTTTGTATAAACGAAAAATTACAAATGATACAACTAATCCTATTATAATAATATTTCCCATCATGATTATTTATGCAGAAAGATAATTATTTGCTAATCGTATACGATTTTTAAATCTATCTAGCAAGGCTTAGATAATAGTCTTCTACAAATTTAATAACATATCTCGTATTATACAAATAATTTCGTCAAATATACCCTATTTATCATACTGCGATGAGTAGAACGAGCGCAGAGAATTGATAAAATATATTCATCATAGATGAGCAAGTGGCATACTTGCCACAAGTCCCCCTTCTAAAAGGGAGGTCTGGAGGGATTGTAAATATGAAAAAGTTGCGAAGCGCTGAGGAGCATTTAAAGTACTCGTATCTCTATAATTGATCGAAAGATAATTGGGAATTCTCTATTGCATAAACTTTTATAATAATATTTTATTAACTTTACACCTATAAATCGGAATTTAAAGAGGCTGAAATAATGGTTATTGAGACAGAGCGTCTGCTTTTAAGGGAGATGACGGATGATGATTTTCACGCACTATACGAGGTATTAGCAGATTCGGACATAATGCAGCACTATCCCTATGTATTTGACGAAGATAGGGTAAGGAGCTGGATTGAGCGAAATATCAAAAGGTATCAGATATTAGGTTTTGGACTGTGGGCTGTATGCTTGAAAAAGACGGGTGAGGTGATAGGTGACTGTGGCCTAACAATGCAACTTATCAACACAGAGATAAAACCCGAAATCGGATACCATATCAGAGCCGACCAGCAACGAAAGGGATATGCAAAAGAGGCGGCGACGGCTGTCAGAGATTGGACTTTTAATAACACCCCTTTTAAAATTGTCTACTCTTTTATGAAATATACCAATGAGGCATCAGCCAAAACCGCCATGTCGTATGGCTGCAAGCAAGTAGATGAGTTCGCGGACGATATAAATGAGATCACAAAGGTATTTGCAATTTCAAAAGATGAGTGGATAAACCGATAAATTCTAGCTGGGAAGACGCAAAAAGCGACTGTCGCTTGGACAATCGCTTTTTATACCTCAGCCGGCTTACCCATTGAGCATAAATTATAATCGATCAGTTGAATAAGCTGGATTCCATTGATACTCAATATAATACTTATTAGGGCTCATCATTAAGTATATTGTTTTGGGGTCATAAACTTGTATGCCAGAACAATCTGTACCATAATGTTCATAATAAACAACATCTGATATCGAATAGTTTTGCAACTCAGAAATGTAAAATATGTGGCTAATTGGGATTTCTTTATTATCTACGATTATAAGTAATTTGTTCTCTAAAACTATTGGAGAATTATCTTTATGAAATTGCAATATGGCCTGCTCTTTACTTTTAGGATTTCTAGCGAAACCACAATCTCTAAAAATTGAATTTGATATAATATTACCGCCTAATACTCTAGAAGTCTTTGCTGGAATATATATACATTGCTTATTATCGCAATAGTCTTCTGCTATATTGTTTATAATAAAGAAGGACCTTAATAAGTCTATTTTTACATCTTTTTCCGTCTTGTTTGTTATAACAAACCTAAAACAACCATATTCCGCCCAAAAATCATAATCTATACGAATAATATCATTCTCTGCGACATATTTATTGTTTTCAATTTTAGCATCATCAGATGAAAAAGTTGCAATTTGATGATAAAATGGGCTAGCACAAGAAGTTAAATATAAAAGTGCGTGCAAGCATACTATTGATTTTAAGATGTAAATTTTCATAATCAATATAAACTTAACTGGTTATTTATCAATGTTAATAAAATAGCTTGGACGAAATCGCTCTATTTGATTCTGAGGTCTTCTACTACCTATTAGACAAATATAGATAACTTATATTCAACCATAGGCATAATCATGTTTTGAGCTTAATACTGCAACAAAGTTAATAAAGATATTTTGAAAAACAAATCATAGAATAGGCGAAATAGGCGTGTCATCTCAGATAAGCAAGTGGCGCACTTGCCACAATGTACCAGACTATCGAACTTTCATTGAGGATTTCTATAAGGTTGTAGAGTTTGTTGAGGCATCATCAATTTTAGTTGTGTATCTATTTAACTCCTCCTCCCAAAGCGTGATAGAGGGTGATGATGCTCTGTATCTCATCGAAGCGGTCTTGGGCAACGGCATGCTCTGCACTGAGTAGGGTTTGCTGGGCAGTCAAACAACACTACTCTATCTTAATCAGTTCTTGAACTTATCAAGGAAGACGATGAGTGATATATCGCTGTCGGTGAGTCCAAACTTCTGGCGGAGGCGCGAGCGAGCAACATTGATACTGCCAATGCTCTGGTGCGTGATGTTGGCAATCTCCTTAGTCGAGAGGTTCATATGTATAAGCGTGCACAGTTTACGTTCATTCTTGGTGAGGTTGGGGTACTCCTTTAGCAGGTTCTCAAAGAATACATCGTTGTTATTCGCTAATGTCTTCTCCACCTCAGCCCAGTTATTGTTCGAGCCATGCTTCTTATTCAAGCGATGAATGATATGTCGCAGAGCGTTGCGCATATCACGGTTATCGGATATATTAACTGTCTCGATAAGCTCCTCGGATAGCTTAGTCATATTATTCTGCTCTTCGTATTGTTGCAGCTGCTGAACCTTAATTATCTCGTTCTTATGGCGCAGCTCCTGCTCTGCCTTGATGCTAATGAGGCGGCTATTCTTACGCTGCATACGCCAAAGTAGCAACGCAAGGATAGCAATGGCTGCGACAAAACAGATAACACCGACATGTATATGCCTCACTAAGTCATTATACTCCTGATTTTGCTGCATCTCTCGTTGGTGTTGCTTCAGGCGCTCATCGGCCTGAGCAAGTTCCATATCGTTGATAAGCTTTGAGAGGTTAACTACATTCGAGATATTGTGCTGACGCGTGTATGTCTCAGCAAAAGCCATAAGTGCCTCGTAAGCCTCCTTATATCGTTCCTCGTTAAAGTATATGTCCTGAAGCAGAAAATAGGAGTGCACATTTTTAGCATCGAAGTCATCTTGACCAAGCAACTCTATCGAGTGTTTCAAATTGACAATCGCCTCACTCGAGTCACCAACCATAAGATTGTAGAAACCCAATGCCGAGTAGTAGTATCCCTCCTCCTTGAAGTTTGATAGCAGGGGCTTTGCACGCTCGAGGTATTCCAGTGACATCTCAAACTCTTCGTACGCCAACGACTGCATCGAAGCGTTGAGATATACGTTTATTAACAGGTCGCTAAAACCATACTCCTTGCACAATGTCTCAGCCAATAGTGTAAGGTCGAGTGTCTCATCGTAGGACATCGAGTAGTTAAACCTATTGTTGAGGGCTCGCACCGTCTGATGCGCTTGCTCCCTACTCTCATAACTATCTGCCACGAGGTGATTATACTCCATAGCAAGGTCTATGTCGTTATTATAGAAATACGTAACCTGTTCCAAAACAAGGTATGCCTCGCGCTCGGAAGTCGCATCACTCAAACTTTTTGCTGACTTTAGGGCGCTGGTGCTATAGCTGAAGGCGTTATGGTAGTCGCCATTGCGCAGGTAAATGCGAGCGAGAAGGGCATTAGTGCGTGTTATGCAGGGCTTATTGTCAAGTGCCTCATATATGCGAGCAGACTGCAGACGATACTCTAACGACTTGCTGTAGCTGTGGAGTGTAGCCTCGGTATATTCTGCCATAAAGTCGTAGAGCATAGCCACTTCCATGCTTGTAGCAAGGGTATCGATGTCATTAACCAATCGCTTGGCATAGTAGTATGCTGAGTCGCGGTTGAGTTTGTGGAATTGCTCGAAACGCTCATAGTCCTCAAGCTGCTGGCGTGAACTAAAATGCTGTGCCTGGCAGGGCTGTGCAATGGCCGTCGTAAGAGCAAAAAATAGTGCAATAACAACTCTATAATATGTCGATTTATTGTAATATTCTCTAAATATCATATAATGAATACTTTAAGTATTTTTGTAATACAAATGTAATATATTTTTTTTAAAATGTTATATTAAAATAACAGATATTTTTACATGTTTTTCATTGATATTAGATAATTTTGTGTAAAGAAAAACTGAAAACGATAATTAACACCTAAAACTTCTATGAAAAAAGCTTTCATCTATCTAATGGCACTTGTGACATTCGCGGCATGTGATAACACAGAGACTCCCAATGAGCCTCAGCCTACACCTCCAACTCCTACCGAGAACATAATCCAAATTGTGGTAGACGAGGCACGACTCACTGCATACCAAGTTATATATAGCATATACCCCGAGGATAAGGATGCATACTTCTATTGCGATGTAATGTCTAAGGCTCGTTTCGAGAGTGCCGACATCAACGAGATAAGGACGGAGTTCGACGAGGCTTTGCGCAACTACGCACAGATGACCGAAGCTACATACGAAGAGGTATGCGAGCAGATGCTATTCAAGGGCGATCAGGAAGACTTCCTCAGCAACGCTGGCTACCGCGAGAATACCGACTTCGTAATCTACGCATTCTATTGGAAGGAGGGCGAACTCCAGGCAGAGGATGTATCAGTTACAGAGTTTCGCACCCCCGCGCACGTAGATTCTACAGAGAGTGTAGCAATCGAGTTCTCGGGTGTTGATCCATACGAGATGACTGTTAAGTGTACTCCTTCAGCCGATGTAGATTGTTACTACTACTATTTTGCAGAGACTACAAAGGTCGAAAAGATGCTCTCTGACCTCGAAGATAATAATGCCTATATCTCATACCACGCCATGAATGTAGGCATCAAGTACACCGGCGAGCAGACATTGACACAAAAGGGTCTTCAGCCTGAGACCTCATACACGGCCCTTGTAATGCTTATTGACAAGAGTGGTAACCGAGCACAGATTTCAGCCGTTGAGGCAACCGAGGCCGTTGTGCAGAATGCGCGCGTAGAGTCTGAGTTGTTCGAGAGCTTACTCGGTGAGTGGACAGGTGTTCAGACCATCAGTGATGGTTATGCTGAGCCCGCAGTATCGGAGTTCACAGTAAACATCGTAGCTGAGGTTGAGGATTACGACTACAATTATCGCGACAACAACCAGCTTGTAGCATTGGTTGATGGTTGGTGCGGCATCGACTACTATAGCGTTACCGACCTTGTGGAGTATGAG
>JAFNXN010000011.1 GCA_017379015.1 Alistipes sp. | reverse complement strand
TAATAATATATACATATCAATATGAATAATATATATAGATATCAACTTGAGAAGTATCGTGGACGAGGATCACGTTACGTATGCCCTCAGTGTGGACGTAAATATACATTTACTAAATATATTGATACAACTAATAATAGTTATATCAATGATAAAGTAGGTAAGTGTAACCGTATTGATAAGTGTGGTTATCACTACACACCCCGACAATACTTTGAGGATAACCCTTGGCTAAGGGAGAATTTTTTTTTTTCAAAACATAGGGTTTTTGAAAGAAAAAAAAATGAAAAAGCTCCCGAACACCCCCGTTCAGAGCCTCCGAAGAGTGAGGAGCGAGGCTTTGGGCTGATCCCCGAGTGGTTTGCGCGTCAGACGCTCGGCATAGAGTGCGACTACAAGGTGTGGCTACGCCGTGTGGCGGGCGCGAGCGAGGCAGAGCGCATCATCCGCGACTACAAGATTGGGGGTTGCAGCACCAGCGTCGAGGGCTACAACGCCGCGATATTCTGGCAGTGCGACATCGAGGGCAACTACCGCACGGGCAAGGTGATGAACTACGACCCCGCCACGGGCAAACGCCGCAAGGGCAGCGACCAGCTTATCGACTGGGTGCATAGCACCATGCGTCGCGATGGCGCACTCCCCGAGGGGTGGCAGCTCAGGCAGTGCCTCTATGGTGAGCATCTGCTGCGCGGCTCGCAGGGGCGCATGGTGGCACTTGCCGAGGGTCCCAAGACGGCACACATAGGCTCGCTGCTCCTCCCCGAGCTTGTGTGGCTCGCCACCGACTCGATGTCGGGGCTTAGTAGCGAGCTGCTGGCGGTGCTCGGTGGGCGCAGCGTGGTGCTCTTCCCCGACGAGGGTCGCGCCTACGAGGAGTGGACGCGGCGCATAGAGCCCATAGCGCGCGAGGTGGGCTTCAGCTACGTGGTGTCGGACTTCATCGAGCGCACCGCCCCCAGCACAGGCGGCGACATCGCGGATCTGGTAAGGGGGTAGGGAGGGTAGAGAGAGAGGAGAGGGACGACAGAGACGACAGAGACGAGAGGGACGAGAGAGAAACTTAATGCGTCATTCCGAGGGAGCTTTAGCGACCGTGGGAATCTCCTCGGTAACACGCTTTGGAGGAGATTGCCACGGCTTGTGCCAAGCCTCGCAATGACGTTGAGAAAGAGACGAGAGGGACGAGAGAGACGAGAGAGACGACAACGAAGTCGGGCATCATATTTTTTTTGTTGTCCGCGCTTCTCCCTGTTGTCTCTGTTGTCTCTGCGTCTCTTCGTCTCTTTTGACTGCGCCTCGTCTCTTTTCTCTCTTTTGACTGCGCTTCTTTCATCATTTTTTCCTATCTTTGTGAAAAATTATCGACCAATGAGAAGACTTTACTCGACACTGATCCTTTTGGCACTTGTTTTAAGCTGCGGCACGCTAGCGGCGCAAAACAACAATATAACCCCCGTGCCTGTGCGCTTTCTTGGCGGCACATGCTCCGATAGCGGCTGTATGCCAGCTATGCCCTTCGACTTCTCGCAGCTCACCTCGCTCTACATCAAGGGTGCAAAGGGTGCTGACCGTGAGCGTCTTGTGGCCTCTGTCGAGGCTGCGGGGCTCGACCTTAAGCTTATCAAGCGACCTAAGACCGTGGCGTGCCTCAACATCTGGATAAACCCCGAGAGCATGCCCTTTGACGAGGGCTATGCCGTAGTTACGTCGGAGCACAATGTCGACATCACGGCACGCAGCGCGGCGGGTGCCTTCTATGCCTTGCAGACCGTGCGCCAGATGGTCGAGAGTGGCGAGTGGCTCACGGGAGCCATTGCGGACTATCCTCGCTTCGAGTATCGCGGTGTGCTCATCGACATATCGCGCCACTTCCGCACGCTCGATTTCCTTAAGCGTCAGATAGATATGATGGCACGCCTCAAGCTCAACCGCCTCCATCTCCACCTCACCGATGCTGCGGGCTGGCGTCTTCAGATAGATAGCTACCCACGCCTCACGAGCTATGCCGCATGGCGCACGCCACACGACTGGAAGAGCTGGTGGCAGGGTGGTCGTAAGCATGTTGAGGAGGGTAGCGAGGGAGCTTCGGGAGGCTATCTCACCAAGGACGAGGCGCGCGAGCTTGTTGCCTATGCCGCTGATCGCTACATCACCATAATCCCCGAGATAGAGATGCCTGGACACTCCGACGAGGTGCTGGCAGCCTACCCCGAGCTTAAGTGTACGAACAACCCCGAGCATCAGGGCGACCTCTGCATAGGCAAGGAGGCTACATTCGAGATGATGCAGGCGATACTCGACGAGGTGATCGAGATATTCCCCTCGGAGTATATACATATAGGTGGCGACGAGGCGGGCAAGAACAACTGGGAGCTCTGCGAGGATTGCCAGCGTCGCATGCGCGAGGAGGGCTTGGCGAGTGTCGACGAGCTGCAGAGCTACATGATACACCGCATCGAACGCTATCTCAACGCTCGCGGACGTCAGATCATCGGCTGGGACGAGATCCTGCAGGGTGGTCTTGCACCCAATGCTACGGTGATGTCGTGGCGTGGCGAGGAGGGTGGTATCCTCGCTGCCGAGGCGGGACATAAGGTGGTGATGTCGCCCCATGGCTACTGCTATATCGACGCTCCGCAGGATGCCCCCTACTCGCAGCCCGAGTCTATAGGTGGCTATCTGCCACTATGCAAGGTCTACTCCTACGACCCCGCACCCGCAACCATGCCCGAGAGCGTGGCACGCTACATCCTCGGCGTGCAGGCAAACCTGTGGGCTGAGTTTATCGTCGAGGATGACCACTACGAGCACATGTTGTGGCCACGCGCCATAGCCATAGCCGAGATCGGCTGGTCGCAGCCCGAGGCTAAGTCGTATGATGAGTTCCGTGAGCGTGCCATAAGGATTGTCGATAGCATGATCGCGGAGGGCTACACCCCCTTTGACCTTAAGAATGAGATTGGCAACCGCCCCGAGTCGCTGACCGATGTCGAGCACCTAGCCCTCGGCAAGCCTGTGACATACCTCCACCCCTCACGCTACTATGCTCCTCAGTATGAGGCTGCTGGCGACGCTACGCTCACCGATGGCAAGCGTGGCACGTGGACCTATGCCGACAAGCGTTGGCAGGGCTTCCTAGGGCGTGGTGGTGTCGATGTTATCGTCGACCTCGAGCAGCTAACAACCATACGTAGCATCACTGCCGACTTTATGCAGATCTGCGGCCCTGGCGTCTTTATGCCCTGCCTTGTGGAGATTGCCGTGTCGACAGATGGCGAGAACTACACCAAGATAGCCGACATCGAGCACGAGGTTGTTCTGGACGAGCTGCCATCGTTCAAGGCCTTTGGCTGGCAGGGCGAGGTCGAGGCGCGTTACATTCGCTATAAGGCACACCGCAGCAAGCACAGCGGCTTCCTCTTTGTCGACGAGATCATCGTGCGATAGAGGAGCCGTGAGGCTACACGGCAGAGGAGGAGCATCATTTAGCTTTGGTAGGATATCAAAAAAAGACCACCACAAATCTGTGATGGTCTAATCCGTTAAAGGTTGAGTATCGACTACTCCTCCTTCTTAACGATGCGACGCTCCTTGATACGAGCCTTCTTACCAGTGAGATCACGCAAGTAGTAGATACGTGCACGACGTACAACACCATACTTGTTAACCTCGATCTTGTCGATGTGTGGTGAGTAAAGAGGGAAGATACGCTCTACACCTACGCCGTTAGAGATCTTACGGATGGTAAACATCTTAGTACGGCCAGAACCCTTGATCTGGATAACCACACCACGGAAGCTCTGAAGACGCTCCTTGTTACCCTCTACAATACGGTAGGTAACGGTGATAGTATCACCAGCACCAAACTTGGGCACATCCTGCTCGCCCTTCTCCCACATCTGCTCGTTTACGAGTCTGATCAATGCATCTTTGTTCATTGTTGCAACAAAAGTTAAATGTTAGTCGCTCAACATTATCGCTGCGTCTGCTATACCATATCGGCACCCTCGCCGATAATCCTTAAGTAGCCTTTGACAGTTACATAACTAAGCCTACGCCCAGTATAAGAGGTTGATACGGGTTGCAAAGGTAAGAAAAAAATCTCAACATGCAACCCGTATCACTCTTTTTTTAGTGATTTAGTGCTCTTTAGCCCACTAAACCATGTCGCCTTAGGCTATTTTGTCTTAAGATATTCGTCAATAGCTTTAGCTGCCTTGCGTCCTGCGCCCATGGCGAGGATCACTGTTGCAGCACCTGTCACAGCATCGCCACCAGCAAATACGCCCTCGCGAGAGGTAGCACCCATCTCGTTAGCCTCGATGCAGCCACGACGGTTGATGTTAAGTCCCGATGTTGTTGAGGCGATGAGTGGGTTAGGCGATGTTCCGAGTGCCATGATCACCACGTCGCAGTCGATCACGAAGTCCGAGCCAGCCTTCTCCACTGGCGAGCGACGTCCCGAAGCATCAGGCTCGCCAAGCTCCATCTCTATGCAGTTGATGCCCTTCACCCAGCCATCCTCTGTGCCGATGATGTGTGTTGGGTTGGTGAGCATGCGGAACTCGATGCCCTCCTCCTTGGCGTGGTGTACCTCCTCCTTACGTGCTGGAAGCTCAGCCTCGCCACGACGATATACGATAACAGCCTCAGCACCAAGACGCTTTGCCGTGCGCACAGCATCCATCGCTACGTTACCACCACCCACAACGACAACCTTGCGACCCACATATACAGGGGTGTCCGAGTGTTCAGGATCCCACGCACCCATAAGGTTTACGCGCGTTAGGAACTCGTTTGCCGAGAGCACACCGTTGAGGTTCTCGCCCTCGATGCCCATGAAGCGTGGTAGACCAGCTCCCGAGCCTACGAATACTGCGTCGTAGCCCTCCTCGTCGAGCAGCGAGTCGATGGTCATGGTGCGTCCGATGATAACGTCGGTCTCGAACCTTACGCCAAGCTTCTTAACCTCGTTGATCTCGCGTGCTACGACACGATCCTTAGGTAGACGGAACTCAGGAATACCGTACGATAGCACGCCGCCAAGACGGTGAAGTGCCTCAAATACATCGACCTTATAGCCGAGCTTAGCAAGGTCCGAGGCGCATGCTAGGCCTGCAGGACCACTACCCACTACTGCCACGCGCTTGCCGTTAAACTCAATTACGGGGGCTTCAACCTCGTCGCTATGCTCCAAAGCCCAGTCGCCTACAAAACGCTCGAGCTTGCCGATAGCCACCGCCTCGCCCTTGATGCCAAGCACGCACGAACCCTCGCACTGCGACTCCTGAGGGCATACACGACCACAGATCGAAGGTAGTGAGCTGTCGAGGTGAATAGTGTCGGCAGCAGCACGGATATTACCCTCGGTGAGGTGGTGAATAAAGTCTGGAATATGGATATTCACGGGGCAGGCAGCCACGCAACGAGGATTCTTACAGTTTAGGCAGCGCGAAGCCTCCAATAGTGCCTCCTCCTCATTATAGCCGTAGCACACCTCCTCGAAGTTTGCAGCACGTAGCTTTGGGTCTTGTTCGCGTACAGCGACGCGTGGTATCTTATTTGCCATAGCAGTTACATTTGTGTTCTTCGTTAGCAATCCTCTCTTGATTCTTATACATAGCCTGACGACGCATAGCCTCGTCGAAGTCTACCTGGTGGCCGTCGAACTCTGGACCATCGACACATGTGAAGAGTGTCTTGCCACCTACCGATACGCGGCAAGCACCACACATGCCTGTGCCATCAACCATCAGCGCATTGAGCGATACTGTTGTCTGAAGCTCCCAAGGCTTGGTTGTTAGGCAGACAAACTTCATCATGATCATAGGTCCGATACATACGCACTCGTCGTACTTGCGGCCCTCAACCTCGATGAGCTCCTTCATAAGACCTGTAACCATGCCGTGATAGCCCTCTGAGCCATCGTCGGTGGCGATATGCACTCTACCCACCTTGCTCATCTCGTCGATGTAGATGAGTAGGTCCTTTGTCTTTGCACCGATGATAACGTCGGCTGTTACGCCATGCTCGTGCAACCACTTAACCTGTGGATATACTGGGGCAGTACCCACGCCACCTGCCACGAAGAGGTACTTTCTCTGTTTAAGCTCCTCCAGAGGCATGTGAACAAACTCCGATGGGCGACCCAGCGGACCTGCAAAGTCGGCAAGATACTCGCCCACCTCAAGGGCGCAGATCTTACGTGTAGACATACCGATAGTCTGGGTAACGATGGTTACCGTACCCGCCTCAACATCGTAGTCGGCAATGGTGAGTGGAATACGCTCGCCACCCTCTTTAACACGCACGATAACAAACTGTCCTGGCTGGGCAGCACGTGCAACACGCTCAGCGGCAATCTTCATCTCGAAGATATTCTCCGAGAGCTGGCGTTTTTCTACAATCTTAAACATCTTAGTAGCTTTAAGTTAATATTTTGTTTCTCTGTTTGTCCGTGTTGGTTGGCGGCTAGTTGACCATTGTTGCCGAAACGCGCACCACCTGCATTGGGGCAATTGGGTCGTTGGTGACTATCATTATTCGCGTCGATAGACCACCGTTGTTCGCTCCGCCAGTCTTGGTTGCGAGGGTGGGCGTAAGGTCCACTCTAACCACCACGCTGTCGCCAGCCTCCAGCCTTGTGCCTGGACTCAGATGGCAACAGATGGCTGCGTTATCGCACTCTACAGCACGCACATAGAGCGTTGCTCCACCCTGGTTTTGTAGTTCAAAATATTGGGTGGTGGTGCAACTCGCAGCATTTACATCCCCAAATTTAATATTTTTTTTCGAATAAACAGCGCGTGGAGATAAAATATCGTCCACCGAGTCGAAATTATCCACAGCAACACCGTAGGCTGTGACCATATATCGAGAGCGCGTGCCGTTAATCTCAAGCGAAAATCTATCGTCAAGCGTGCCATAGCGGGGACTATCCTCTGGTAGCGAGTAACGGAATGTGATGTCGCCCGTTGCGTTTGGTGCTATCTCGGATGGATAGTCGACGGTGAGTGCCGAGGAGCTGAGCTCGTTGATTAGCTTGAGCGTAATGGTTGTCGACGATGTGTTCGTAAAGGCGATCTGTGTGGTGTACTCCTTGCCGTGCTCGATATATGAGAATGAGGCAAAGGTGCTCTCAAGACGCAGCCCTGAGCCCATGTCGTAGGGATATATCTCCTCTACGGAGCGTTGGCGAGGTGTCACGCGCCCCTTGACAATAAGGTCTATGGGTGTGTCGCTATCTGACACTGCAACAAGCAGTTGTCGCTCGAAGCGTCCAGCACGATCTTTAGGGTCGTACATGACGTTAAATGTGAGGCTCTCATCGGGAGCTAGGGTTGTTCTCTCAAAGTGTGTGGTGGTGCAGTCGCATGTTGAGAGCACATCGAGGATGGTGACACTCTCCGTGCCACGATTTGTAGCCGTAAAGCTACCTACGGCGACACCCTTCTCCTCCTCGATAGTACCAAAATCAAAGGTCGTGTTATCGAAGACTACGACACTTCCGCTTTGTGCCATGGCGGCAAGCTGGAGTAGAAGTGCGAAGAGTAGGAGTATGTGACGGCGAAGAGTCATAGTAGGTGCAAAGATATGATTAATCTCGTTGTTGAGCAACTGTTGAGGATTTGTATCGGTTTGTCATGCCGATAACTAGTAGTGCTAGAAGCTCCGCTAGGGGCATTGCAAGCCATATACCTGGTGTGCCAATGAGCTTGGGGAGTAGCACAAAGGCGGGGATCACGAATATTATGCCGCGCAACGCCACAAAGAGCATAGCACGACCTATTCGCTCGATGCTTTGGTAGTAACCTATGATCGCCACGTTGACGATGAAGAAGATGATGCCTGTGGCAAAGTATGGAAAACCCTCGATGGCGATCCTTCCTGCCTGAGTCTCGATGTCTACGAAGAGTGCAACAAGGGGGTTTGGAAGCAGTGCAAAGATTAGTGTCATGGCGGTGCCTACTGCCAGCGATGTGGCGAGTAGCATGTGGCGTATGTGTCGTATATTCTTCCAACGCCCTGCGCCATAGTTGTAGCTGATTATCGGTTGTGCCGATTGCGCTATGGAGTTGCCCACCGAGAAGAAGAATGGGGTGTAGTAGCACGAGATGCCAAACGCACCCACGCCATCATCACCAAGGTGGTACATAAAGACTAGGTTGCCCACAAAGATGAGTATCGCCATCGACAGCTCGCCCATTAGCGAGGATAGACCTATGCGACACTGGTAGCCGATGTTGCGTAGCGTGAGGCGTAGGCTTTTTAGGCTCAGCTTGGGGAGTTGGAGTCGCAGGTTGTCCGCCTTGAATATTAGGTAGGTAAGTGACATTACGCCTCCAATGATCATACATATTGATGTAGCTACGGATGCCCCCTTTACACCCATTTCGAGTGGGTAGACACATACCCAGTCGAGGATGGCGTTAAGCACCGCAGGGATGATGTTGCACCACATGGCGTAGCGAGGTGCTCCGTCGAGGCGGATGATGAAGAGTCCGATCATGCTAAACATCTCGAACACGAAGCCGGGCATGAGCCACACCATGTAGTCGATGACATGTGGAAGCAGTGTGGGTGATGCTCCAAGAAGCTTGGCTGTGGCGGTGGGGAATGTAACTATCACAGCCCCGATAAGAGCTACGACGAGAGCCGATACCGAGAGAGCCTGCGTGACATTGAGACGTGCCACCTTCAGTTTACCCTGTGCAAGATGTATCGACGATACCACCGAGCAGCCAGCACCCACCATAAGTGCTATGCCCGACATGATAAGGTAGATCGGCACCACGATGTTTACGGCGGCAACGCCTATCGCACCCACGCCGTGACCTACGATCATGCCATCGATAACGGTCATCGCCGACATCGCTAACGTACCCAGAAGTGTGGGTACAAGCATCTTACGGAACAATCGCCCGATGTCGCTACTCTCAAAATCTATGCTGTCGCGCTTCATAAATGGCTATGTATTAGTGTGTTGCTATGTTTTGTGTTGCTCCTCGAATACAAAGATACGAACATTTTGAGATATAGTTTCAAAGATATTCGATAAAATTACCTATATTTGCGAATTAGTACGTTTTCAATTTATGCTACTACACGACAAACTAAAATCTTTCAACATAGTGCTAGCGTCGCAGTCGCCCCGCCGACGCGAGTTGCTACGTGCTGCGGGTATCGACTATCGTCTAGCTGCTAAGTTCGAGTGCGAGGAGCTATATCCCGCGACGCTACCCGCCGAGGAGGTTGCGCCATATCTGTCGCTGCTTAAGAGCCGTGCCTATCCTTTGTCCCTCGAACACAACGAGTTGCTTATCACGGCTGATACTGTCGTGGTGCTCGACGGCAAGGTGCTTGGTAAGCCGCACGACGAAGTTAAGGCACGTGAGATGCTACGTCGCCTTTCGGGCTCGAAGCATAGTGTGATAACGGGCGTTACGCTTCGTCAGTCGGACCGCGAGCGAACATTCTCATCGCTGAGCACGGTGCGCTTTGCGCCTCTGAGCGATGAGCAGATAGACTACTACGTCGAGAACTTTAAGCCTATGGACAAGGCGGGTGCTTACGGCATTCAGGAGTGGATAGGCTATGTCGGTATTGAGTCAATCGAGGGCTCGTTCTACAACGTAATGGGACTCCCCGTGCAGCGTCTGTGTCGCGAGCTAGAGCTATTTATCGAGGCGTTGCCTTCGTGCTACATGTAACAAACTAATACTATTATTATAATCATGAAACGTTTACTACTTATCGTTCTGTTGCTCTCAGCAACAACGTTCTCGGCGGTTGCCGACAAGGGTATGTGGCTGCCCTCGCTAATATCGAGCCGCATCAAGGATATGAAGTCGAAGGGCTTCAAGCTCTCTGCCGAGGATATATACTCGATTAACAAGGCGTCGCTCAAGGATGCTGTGGTGTTGTTCGATGGCGGCTGTACTGGTGAGATTGTGTCAGAGAAGGGACTTCTGCTTACCAACCACCACTGTGGCTATGATGCTATTCAGGCACTCTCGACTGTCGAGCACGACTACCTAACCTACGGTTTTTGGGCTAAGTCGCATGCCGAGGAGCTTCCCTGCCCAGGTCTTAAGGTGCATATCCTAGTACGCATGGAGGAGGTTACCGAGCGTTTGGCAGCTGGTGAGAGCAAGGAGCAGATCATTGCTAAGGCTGAGGCCGAGGGCGTGGGCTTCCGTGCTTCGGTAGAGTCTATGTACTACGGAAATATCGCATACCTATTTATATATCGTGAGTTCTCTGACGTGCGTCTTGTTGGCACACCTCCTTCGGCAATCGGTAAGTTTGGTGCCGATAACGATAACTGGATTTGGCCACGCCACACTGGTGACTTCTCGGTATTCCGCATCTATGCTAACGAGCAGAATGAGCCAGCTGAGTATAGCGCATCGAACAAGCCATATAAGCCAGCACGCCACTTCAAGGTGTCGACAAAGGGTGTTAAGGAGGGCGACTTCACGATGATCTATGGCTTCCCTGGCAACACTCAGGAGTATATCACCTCGGATGCTGTGCGTTACATCTCGGAGCTCTCTGACCCTACTAAGATTGCTCTTCGTACCGAGCGTCTTGACATCATCGGACGTGCTCAGGCTACATCGGCAAAGATCCGCCTTCAGTACGCTGCTAAGCATGCCAACATTGCAAATGCGTGGAAGAAGTGGCAGGGCGAGGTAAAGGGTATCAACCGCCTTGGTACAGTGGCAAAGAAGCTCGCTTACGAGGAGCGTTTCCGTCGCGAGAATCCAGATAAGGCATACCTTCTCGACTCACTTGCAGCAGCCTACGAGCGTAATGCCGAGGGCTACTTCAACTATGAGCTCTACAGCGAGACCATTCGTGGCATCGAGCTTCAGCGAGTGGTGAACATCGCCTTCTCTTCTGCCTCTGAAGAGGCTAAGATGGCTGCTGCCGAGCTATTCTACAAGGATTTTGTGTTGGAGGTAGATCGCCAGCTTGCTGTGGCAATGCTCACTCAGTACGAGGCTAAGGGCACATTTATCTCAGAGGAGCTCAAGGCACTCTTCGCTGCGCATGGTGGTGCTAAGGGCTATGCCGAGTGGTTGTACGACAACACCAAGCTTGGCTCTATGGAGGGCTTCACAGTCGAGGCAGCAAAGTGCGATCCTATGACTGAGTTTGTTATGGCATTGCAGCCTATCATGCAGCGTATCAAGCCATATACATATCGCAACTTCAGCAATATCCCAGATATTGAGCGTTGGTTCCGTCCCTATGTTAAGGCACTCATGGAGTGGGATAAGAGTCGTGCATTCTTCCCAGATGCTAACCTTACGTTGCGCGTAGCCTACGGAAAGGTTGCAGGTTATGAGTATGCCGATGGTGAGTATCACCTTCCACAGACAACTCTTGAGGGTATCATGGAGAAGGATAACCCAGAGATCTACGACTACAATATTCCACAGAGCCTTCGCGATGTCTACGCTACAAAGGATTATGGTCGCTGGGGTGTTACAATGAATGGCAAGTACACAGTGCCTGTATGTTTCATCGCTACAAACCACACCACTGGTGGTAACTCGGGATCTCCAGTAATCAATGGCAATGGCGAGCTTATCGGTATCAACTTCGACCGCACATGGCTCTCTACCATGTCTGACATCGAGTTTGATGAGACCCTTTGCCGTAACATCATCTGCGACATCCGCTACGTGCTCTTCGTGATGGATAAGGTGGGTGGTGCTGGTTGGCTTATTGATGAGATGGGCATCTAATTCGCATCTACACAAAATAGAATGGGGGTGGCTAAGTTACTTTTTAGCCATCCCCTTATTGTTTAAATGTTTGCCACGTCATCCATCTCTAGAATGGATAACCAACGCCAAAGCTTATGGCACTATTATTCTTTAGGAACCTATAGGCTTTGCCCACAAAGTGATTTGAGCCACCGTTTGGTTGGGTGAAGTGTTGATCGTGCAACCAACGCTCGCCAACGGGTCGATTAGGATTATATAGTTGCAGACCCCAATCCAGACGTAGGATCACAAACGATATGTCGATGCGCACGCCTAAACCGGTGTTAAAGCCTAGCTGCTCGTAGAAATTGTGGATGTTGAAGACCTGGTCGCTAGATATTGTTGGTGACTGGTTTAGATACCATACGTTACCAACATCGAAGAATAGCGCGCCATTCCATATTCCCCATATTGGGAAGCGTAGCTCGACATTAGCCTCAAGACGCATGTCGCCCACCTGTGCAGGATAGGTCTTGAGGGAGGTGCTCTGCTGTGTGTCGCCCTCCGATGTGACGGTGTAGAGATCGACACTTCCTGGACCTAGTGTTCGAGGGGCCCAGCCACGCATTGAGTTGGCACCACCGCAGTAGAACATCTTGTCGAATGGTATTGCCCACCCCTTTGAGTTGCCGTAGGGGAGTCCTGCGCCCATAAATATTCTGCCCGCCAAGGCAATCTTCTCACCTATGCTGTGGGTGTGGCTGAGGTTGATGTCGATGCGGGCATATTGTGAGTATCGCTGACCGAACACCTCGTAGTAGTCTTTGCCCTCTGAGTAGTGCGAGAATATCGAGTTGATACCCTGAAAGAGGTTGCCCGATGTCTCGAAGTTAACACGCAGAAGGGTGCTCGTTGGGTCGAGCTTGTTGATCTGAGTGTTAAAGGTGTATGTTCCTGTAAGACCAGCATTTAGCTGAGATTTGAAGGAGTTCTCAAGGTACTTGTTGTTTATGTTGCTGAGAAATCCCTCGTCGACATGCTTTGCCACGATGAGGTTTATGTCGATGGGGCGTAACACGAATGTCGAGTGTGTGCCGATGTGCCAGCTATATGCCAAACGACCAGTGAAGATATTACGGTGGTAGTATCGTCGGTTTTGGTAGTCGTACGATAGCTCAATACGAGTTTTTGGCTGTATGACATTGGGTATGGTGAATGGAAGTAGGAAGCGTGGGAACGATAGACCCGTTGTGATATTGAGCTCGTGAGCACTACGCTTCGTTATGTTAGGGCCTCGCATAAGGTCAAATCCATAACGTGCCGAGATGTCGAAGGCCTCAGCACCATGGAATATGTTGGTGTTGGTATATGCCAGCGTGGGGCTAAAGCTGAAGAGCGTAGCAGCGGCTGTAACCTCAAACTCGAGCTTCGCGCTATTTTGTGTTGCAGGGCTGCAATAGATGTTGCAGTTCAGAAGACGCTCCTCAAACTCCTCAAACTGCTCAGCATCCGTAGGGTTCTTGCCCACGTAGGTGGCTCTGCTAAGAGGTCCGTCGACTGGCTCAAAGTTGATTCGTGTGTTGCTGAATACGCCTAGTGCCGTAAGGTCGTTGTACGTAGCAGAGACCAACTCGGAGTCATAGAGCGAGTTAGGCTGTATGGGTATGGTGCGGAATAGTATCTTGTTGCGAAGGCGAGGAATGGCATTTGTGCGAATTATATGCATGCCGCCATACGATATTGTGTCGATGTGTGCATTCTCGCTAAAGCCATTTGTCGCACGGTAAGCAGGGTTGTACGTTGGAAAGATGTTTACGTTCTTGATGCGATAGATGGCGTGGTTCTTACGTGTGACGTTGAGGGTAAGGCGCGCGCGATTATGCAATCCTATCGTATCGGCAGTGTAGTTTATGTTGTTAATCGTAAAGTCGTAGAATCCATCTTGGTTTAGTAGTGATGTGATGCGCTTACGCTCTCTGTCGAGCAGTGTGACATCGAATATGTCGCCGCTATGTATGGCGCAGTTGGCGGTGTCGGCGAGGATCACCTTGCTAAGTGCGCTATCTTCGATGTTGTAGCTTAGGCTTTCGATTATGGTTGGCTCGTTTTGTGTTAGGTAGTAGGTAACCTTAGCTCTGCGCTTGCGGTGTGTGGTATCTACCTTGACATCTACGGTCGATGAGAAGTATCCACGACTATGCATGTAGATTGTCAGGTTTCTCACCGAGTTCATGGTCTTCTCCTCGTCGAAGAGTACAGGTGGCTGGCTATTTCGCTTGAGGAAGTCGCTATTCTTGCCCTTTGTTTGCATGCGATAGTAGGCTCGCAAGGGGATGTTCATCATCAGCAAACGCCTATTGGGTCTTTGCTGGATCTGATCCAAGAGCTCACTATTCTCTTGCGTAATTCTAAGATCATGGGGAACCGATTTGTCGCTCTTCACCTCTACTCTATAGACTAAGTACTCATCCTCGTGAAGGTAGCGCGTGATGCTACATGCCACCAATAGTAGTGGCATAAGAAGCAGTGTTATGTATCGAGCTATGCGACGCATCCTATTCATAATTAGTGGTTCAAACTATTTACAAACGCTTGCCAACGATGGTCTTCGTCTGTGTGGTTAACTATCTGGTAGCTAAAGTGGTGCGTGCCGAACTCTGCGCTGCCACTCCACACAAATGTGGCATTACCCTCAAGGCGTGTGACAATCCTATTATCGCTAATCGTCGTTGTGCAGAAGACCTGACCTCCTCGGTTGCGCACCTTTACGCGTGCCCCCTTGTCAACGATACGAAGCAGCGTCGAGGCGGTGGCAGATGCAGTCATCGCCGTGCCGCACGACAGGGTGATGCCGGCACCTCG
The DNA here is from genome assembly GCA_017379015.1 of Alistipes sp. Classification (GTDB taxonomy): domain Bacteria; phylum Bacteroidota; class Bacteroidia; order Bacteroidales; family Rikenellaceae; genus Alistipes. The sequence continues at coordinate 17,964 of JAFNXN010000011.1, read as the reverse complement.
CTCGTAGGTGGCAACGAAGATCTCGTTCTTTGCTCGCCACTCGTAGAGCGACACATTCACTCCGTGTGGAAAGAGCTCTGGTAGACGAGTGACCCTCTCTCCTAAGCTGCGCAGTAGCTCCATGTCGATCTTATCAACATGTGCCGTGATGTGAGGGTTGCCGAGGTTAAGCGCGGTGAATGATAGCTTATCATCGAGCTTCTCGATAGGCTTGCCTACGAAGCTCTCATCTGGGGCATAGAAGCTAAAGTCATTGCTCCAGCAACGTATCGGAATATCTGCGGCAAATGCCTCGATGCCGCTGCTAATAGGCTCAGCGGTTGCGACCCTATAATCCTTACCGCCCGAGCGAAGAGTGCCCTCGCCATTTTCGAGGTAGCCGCGCTCGGTGGCAAGACGTGCTACGCAGCGTATCCCATTGCCACACATCTCGGCATGCGTGCCGTCGGGGTTAAGCATATCCATGCCGAAAACACCATCGTCGTGACGCACCAAGAGTAGTACTCCATCGCTGCCTATGCCTCGCTCGCGGTGGCAGGCTATGCGTGCAAATGCCTCCCAGTCGACGTTGAGAAGAGCCTTGTCGGTCGTTGTGTCGACCATTATAAAGTCGTTGCCCGAGCCGTGGCACTTGATTATCTCGAAGCGAGTAGTGTTGTTGTTCATATTGCGATTCGTTACCGTACTACCTGATGATGCTTTTTTCGTGGTTGCCACTTTTAGTGGCATACGTTCGCTCAAAGTTACAATTTTTTTCTGCGTCGACAAAATTTAATCATCACTTTAGATATTTTTTGAACCTTATATTGCAAAATTGTCTGAATTTTTGTAATATTGTGATACGTTAACTTATTGTAAAAAAGAGTATGGTCGAGAAGTTTATTATGGCGGGTGATACCCCGATGCATGTGTCGGATAGTCAGCGTGGAGATAAGTGCGTGGTGTTGTTGCACGGATACCTCGAGTCGATGATCGTTTGGGAGGAGTTCGCGCCCTTGCTTACGCCCCATCTGCGTGTCGTAGTGGTCGATCTCCCTGGACATGGTATCTCGCTTGTGAAAGGCGAGGTGCATACTATGGAGTATCTTGCTGATTCAGTGGCTGCTGCGCTCGAGGCTTTGGGCATTGAGCGTTACTCGGTTGTAGGTCACTCGATGGGTGGCTACGTTGCGCTTGCCATGTTGGACAACTACTCGGATAGGCTCGAGTCGATCACTCTCCTAAGCTCGACGACTACGCGCGACACGGATGAAAAGTGCGATCGTCGCCGCCGTGAGATAGAGCTTGTCAAGGCTGGCAAGAAGAGTATGATGGCGCGCCTTGTGCCGCATTCGGGTTTTGCACCTCAGAATGTCAAGCGTCTTAAGGATCGTGTCGAGGATATGGAGGAGCTTATCCTTATCACTGAGGATGAGGGTGTTATCGCCATACTTGGTGGCATGATCGAGCGTAAGGATCGCGATGAGCAGTTGCGCAACTCTTGCGTGCAACACCAATTTATATTTGGTCGCCACGACTACTATATCCCTAACGAGGTTGCCGAGGAGCTGGAGCGTACCCACCCCGAGGCGCGCACCGTGTGGCTCGACGAATCGGGACACATGGGCTTTATCGAGGAGCCCGAAAGGTGTGCCCAGGCGATCCTCGACTTTGTCTTGTAGCCTCCTAGGCTAGTAGCAAATCTTTTGTTAGTCGCGGTAGTTGTATAGCTGGTCGCGCAGACGGGGTGTGAAGCCAGCGCGGCGTATAGTTGCCTGCATCGCCTCGCGGTCGAAGCGTGTTGTAGCACCTGCCGATGACACGACATTCTCCTCGATCATGATCGAGCCCATGTCGTTAGCTCCACTCTTAAGGGCTATTTCGGCTACCTCCTTACCTACGGTGAGCCACGATGCTTGGATGTTGGTGATGTTGTTGAGTATGATGCGGCTCATGGCTATAATGCGCAGATACTCAGTGGCTGAGAAGCGTGGCGACACTCCCTCTTGCTCTAGGCGTGTGCCTGTGGGACAGAATATCCATGGTATGAATGCTGTGAAGCCTCGCGACCCCTCGGGCTTAGCTGCCTGAAGGTCGCGAATTGTTATGAGGTGGTCTATGCGCTGGTGTGGCTGCTCCACATGACCATACATCATTGTTGCTGTGGTGGGTATGTCGAGCTGGTGTGCCTCGTGCATCACCTGCACCCACTCGCGTGCCGAGGGTTTTGCAGGTGATATGCGTTTGCGAATATCATCCGATAGGATCTCTGCGCCAGCACCAGGGAGTGTGTCAAGACCTGCGCTGCGGAGTCGCTTCAGGGTCTCAAGGGTTGTTATGCCGCTTAGCTTTGCGATATGTGACACCTCGGGTGCTCCAAGGGCGTTGAGGCGAAGTTTGGGGTACTCCTTCTTAAGCTGCGAGAATAGCTTCTCGTAGAACTCTATGCCTAGGCGTGGGTGCATACCACCCTGTAGTAGTAGCTGGTCGGCACCTAGCTCTAATGCCTCGTTGATCTTTTGTCGATATTCTGCAATGGTGGTGATATATGCCTTGTCGGTCTCGTGGGGCTTACAGTGAAAATTGCAGAACTTACATCCTGATTTGCAAACATTTGTGATGTTTACATTGCGGTCGATCTGCCATGTAACCACATTTATATCCTTGACACTAATCTTGCGTATCGCGTCGGCAACGCTGCACAGCTCATAAAGCGGTGCGTTGTCGTAGATGTAGTATGCTTCGTTGCGCGTCAAAGGTTCGCGCATCAGGGCCTTTTCGAGTATGTCGCTAAGTTGCATATATTTGGTATAACAGCTTGTTACAGAATGAGTTTAAAGTCTAGCGTTCGGCGGTTTAGGTCTACGTTCTTTATGCGCACACGCACCCTCGAGCCTAGGGTTAGACGTATACCCGATCCTCGTCCTACAACCTCGTAGCGTGCCTCGTCGAAGCGATAGTAGTCGTCGTGGTCGATGTCGCGTAGAAATGCCATGCCTTCGACATGTGTCTCATCTAGCTCGACATATACGCCCCAGTCGGTAAGACCCGATACAACACCCTCGAACTCCTCGCCGATGTGGTCCTTCATGAACTCTGCCATCTTATACTTGATGCTTGCACGCTCGGCATCAGAGGCGATAATCTCGCGCTCGGTAGAGTGTACGCACAACTGCTCAAGGTGCTTCTTATCGGAGCTCTTCGCCCCAGCAAGATAGGATGCTAAGAGCCTATGAACCAGCATGTCGGGGTAGCGACGTATGGGCGAGGTGAAGTGCGTGTAGTAGGGGAAGGCAAGTCCATAGTGACCTATGTTGTCGGTGGTGTAGACAGCCTTAGCCATGCTGCGCACAGCCAGCGTAGTAATGGCATTTGCCTCGGCACGACCAGCGATGCCACCCAGAAGCTTGTTCATCTCCTTGGCTATGGCTCGACCCTTTGTCGCCTTAAAGTAGTGACCAAAGCGCAGGGCAAACTCTCTGAAACGCTCTAGCTTATCCTCCGATGGTTCGTCGTGAACACGGAAGACCATGGGGCGTGGAACCTTTCTGCCGTTCGATATGCGATGGGCGCAGAACTCTGCCACGCGTCGGTTGGCAAGCAACATGAACTCCTCGATAAGCTGGTTTGCCTCCTTCTGCACCTTGGTGTAGACACCGATTGGCACCCCCTTTTCATCTAGTTTGAAGCGAATCTCATCGCGCTCAAAGGCTATGGCACCATGCTTAAAACGCTCCTGGCGAAGTGCTTGCGCAAGGCGGTTAAGTGTCGTAATCTCGGCTGCAAAGTCGCCCTTGCCACTTTCGATAATATCTTGTGCCTCCTCGTAGGTAAATCGTCTGTCGGAGTGGATCACCGTGCGACCAAACCACTCATCTTGAATCTCAAGATCCTTGTTGAGCGTGAATACTGCCGAGAAGCAGAGCTTATCCTCGTTGGGGCGTAGCGAGCAGAGCTCGTTTGATAGTCGCTCAGGGAGCATAGGTATGGTGCGGTCTACGAGATATACCGACGTAGCACGCTCTTGCGCCTCGGTGTCGACTACTGAGCCGGGTGTTACGTAGTGTGTAACGTCGGCAATATGTACGCCAACTTGCCAAAGTTCATCGCCAATCTGCGTTAGTGACAGTGCATCGTCGAAGTCCTTAGCATCGGCAGGGTCGATGGTGAAGGTCACGCAATCGCGCATGTCGCGGCGGCGTGCTATCTCGTCGGGTGTTATCCCCTCGTCAATCTGTTTTGCTGCCTGAAGCACCTCGCGCTCAAAGCGATAGGGTAGGTCGAACTCGGCGAGTATGGCATGCATCTCTGTATCGTTGTCACCCGCCTTGCCTAGTATGTCGACGAGCTCGCCATGAGGCAGTCTTTCGCCCTCGGGCCAGTCGACAACCCTCACAAGTACCTTGTCGCCATCCTCCACTTTTGGGTTGCCCTTGCGTGGCAGATATATGTCGCACGCTAGGCGACGTGTGTCTGGCGTAACAAATATTGAGTTTGTGGTGAGCTGAGCAGTGCCGACGTATGGGCGTGTGCTACGCTCGGTGACACCTGTGATTGTGCCCTCAAGCTCTCCGTCGCGTGAGCGTCTTGCAACAACTAGCTCCACGCTATCACCGTCGAGTGCTCCGCAGCCATTACGGCGCGCTACATATACGTCGCTCTCGAGATCTGCCACCTCGACATAGAGTGCTCCAGGAGTTGTGCTACGTACAACACCCTGATAGCGAGGCATCGCCGAACGTGATAGGCGATACTTGCTGCGAGATACCTCCTCGACGAAGCCATCCTCGATGAGCTGGCGTACGATGGCAAAGGTCATGGTGCGACCATCCCTGTCTGCACCGCCCGAAGCCGCTGCTAGATGCTTGAGTGAGAACTTGTTATCTGGAAATTCGCGGAACATATCCACGATGAACGATGCTCGCTCATCGCGGTTGTTACCACGCTTATTCTTGTGTTTTGCCATCTTGGTTTACTTGTTTAAAATGTGTAGCGCCATGCGTCGCATCATACGTTCGCCGACCTCTATCGCGCTCTCGTCAGGGAGGAAGGTGGCGGTATGCGAGCTTCCCGCCTTGCTGCCTACGCCTAGGCGGTAGAAGAGCGAGGGGTAGTGCTGTGTGTAGTGGCCAAAGTCCTCTGCCGTGGTCATCGGCTTGAGTTCGCGTACGGTGATACCCTCGTCCGTGGCAATGATCATAGCTTCGTACGAGAGCATCACGTCGTTGTTGACGCTTGGGTAGCCGTAGCTTATATCCACCTCTGCCTTAACATTATAACGCTCCGATATGCTACGTGCGTTGTTGTGTAGGTAGCTGTGTATGCGCTCGCGAAGATCTCTGTCAAATGTGCGCATCGTACCCTCGGCATATACCTTGTCGGGGATTATGTTTGTAGCACCGTCGGCAATGACACGTCCGATGGATACAACGCACTCGGCGGTGTTGAGCGACGTGCAGCGCATGATCATATCAGCCATGGCCGTCACGCTATCGTCAATGGTTGAGCGACGTGCAGCGTGGCCGCCACGTCCCGAGATGTAGATGCGTAGCTCATCGTTCGACGCCATAAACTCTCCTGGGCAGATACCCACTTCGCCCACCGCGAGTGTGGCATCAACGTGCTCGCCAATGATGGCTGCTACGTCGTAACCCTCAAAGGGTCTCTCTTCGAGCACCTTAACTGCGCCGCCAGGGTTTAGCTCCTCGCCAGGCTGAAACAGGCCAAAGAGCGTTCCCTCAAAGTCGCGGTTGCGGTTTAGCTCTTGCAGTACGCCAAAGAGTATGGCGGTGTGCATATCGTGACCGCAGGCGTGCATAACACCCCTATTCTCCGAACGGAAATCTATCTCGTTAAGCTCCTCGATGGGGAGAGCATCAATGTCGGCGCGAAGCACCACGGCGCGACTTAGGTTGCCGCGCGAGCCCTCGATTTTGGCAAGGACGCCCGTGCGAGCAATCTTACGATACTCGATACCTTCGGCCTCAAGAGAGTCGATGATGAGTTGCTGTGTTGCATACTCCTCGAACGACAGTTCGGGGTTGCGATGAAGTGCTCGGCGAAGCTCTATGCTATTCATAATCTGTTATTTACGTGGTTTGTAGTGGCGAGCCATCTGTGCAATGCTGCGCGTGTACTCGGCTGTTGTGCCACAGCATCCTCCAACGATGCTTAAGAGTCCGCGCTCTGCAGCCGTACGAAGTGTCTCGGTATGTTTCTTTACACTCTCAGGGTAGCGACCCTTGGCGTCGGGAATACCGGCTGAGGGTGCTACGTATGTTGGAAGTGTGGTGTAGCGGGTGAGTAGCTCGATGTTGTCAACAATGTTCTTCACGCCGTGTGAGCAGTTGAAGCCAATGGCAAGAGGCTCAAACTTCGCGACATCCTCGACATACCTCTCTATGGAGCGTCCCGAGGCGAGCAGTCCTCCGATCTTTGAGAGCGTTGCAGAGAAGATTATTGGACGCTCAGGGGCTATCTCGCGGCATAGCTCAGCGGCGATCTCTGCGTTGCGCGTATCGGTGATGCTCTCGATAAGGAATAGGTCTGCACCATGCTTCGCAAGTGCCTCGATGAGTGTGCGATACGATGCTCGTAACTCATCCTCGGTGAGGTCTATTGCAAGCGATATGTTTCGTGTTGAAGGACCTATCGAACCAGCGATGAATGCCTCCTTCTCGTTGCGCTCGATCGCTTCGCGTGCTATGCGTAGCGACGTCTCGACAATCTCCTCTGTGGACTCCTTTACGCCGCACGAGGCGAGCATTAGTGGGTCGCTAAGAAAGGTGTTCGAGGTGATGATCCTAGCACCCGCCTTTAGTGCTGCATCGTACATTGCGGCTACCCTCTGAGGCTCGCTCAGCGATAGGGTGTCGGGGGCTATGTCGCGGCGTGTGCCAACAAGGGTTGTGCCTATGGCGGCGTCCGATATGATTATATGTCGCTCGAGAAGTTCGAGTATGCGCTCCTTTATATTGCTCATAACTAGTCAATTAGTTCGATTTCAAATAGTTTGCTCCAATCCTTGCCCGTAACATACAGGTGTCCGTTTGTCGAGTTGTAGGCAATGCCATTAAATGCCTCTGCCTCGGGGTTGTTGCCGAGGTGCTGGCGTAGCGCGGGGAGGTCGACGTATGCCTCGACGATGCCCGTCTTAGGGTTGATCTTTACGATGGAGTCGGTGAGGTAGACATTTGCCCAGATGTAGCCCTCGATCCACTCCAGCTCGTTGATATATTGGAGTGGCGAGCCGTTATACATCACGCATATCGAGCCCTCGGGCTTTAGTGTCTCGGGGTTTACGATGCGGATTATTGGCGTGCCATCCGAGAGGAATAGTCGCTCACCGTCCGTGGTCATGCCCCAGCCCTCGCCCTCGTACTCTACCGTGCGTAGCTCCTTGCCACTCTTGTCGTAGATGTGCGCGATGCCTGTGAGCCATGTTAGCTGGTAGATGCGATCTTTATAGTGGGTGATACCCTCGCCAAACTCATTGTTGGGTAGCGAGGCTACAATATCCACCTTGCCCGTAGCGAGGTCTATGCGTTGAAGGTGTGAGTCACCCTCCTGACCTGTGCCCTCCCACATCACGCCATCGACATACTGCAAGCCCTGAGTGTAGCTATTTGTGGAGTGTGGATACTCCTTGACAATGCGGTAGTCGAGTTGCTCAGCGAAGTGGGGCTTTGGCTCTTCCGAAGAGCTACTTTGCTGCGTGCTATTTTTTGTTGTTTGACCCCCGCCACATGCTACGCTTAGCGCAAGTGTTGCGAGGAGTAGTATTGTTGCCTTTTTCATACTTTATCTTATATATACCCGCAAAGATAACCATTTTTAGAAGATTTTTACTATCTTTGGATGAAATTAACTCTATCGAGCAAATGATACACTTTATCGAGCATACAACATCTACCAATGACGAGGCACGCGATGCTAGGTACAACCATCTTGATGCCATCTGGAGCGATAGTCAGTCCTCTGGGCGTGGACAGCGAGGACATACGTGGCATAGTGCCGAGGGTGAGAACCTTACATTCTCGGTGGTGCTCAAGCCTACGTTTCTGCCCATTGCTGAGCAGTTCTTAATCTCTGAGGTGGTGTCGTTGGCACTTATCGACACTATGGCTGAGTTCGCCATCGAGTGCCGTACGAAGTGGACCAACGACCTCTATGCTGGCGACTCGAAGCTCGCTGGAGTGCTTATCGAGCACTCGCTTTCGGGCGACACCCTAGCACGCACCATCGTGGGCATAGGTTTGAATGTTAACCAAGGGTCTTTCCCCGACGACCTGCCTAACCCCGTGTCGATGACTCAGTTGCGAGGTCAAAGGTTTGAGCGTCGTGAGCTACTTGAGCACTTTCTGTGTAACCTTGCAGGGTGGTACTCACGACTTGAGCAGGGCGATAAATCACTTATCGAGAGCCGCTACCGTGAGTCGATGTATCATCTCGACGAGCAGCATACCTATGCCTACCCCTCGGGCGAGAGGTTTCGTGCCTCGATACGTGGCGTGCGCCCCTCGGGAGAGCTACGCCTAGAGCATGAGGATGGCACTATTCGTGAGTATGCATTCAAGGAGGTAGAGTTTGTTCTGCCCCATAAACAATAAAACATTACAGCGATGAAAGTTCTTCTAATCAATGGCAGCCCCCACGCCTCAGGAAATACGTTTGAGGCTCTAAACCACATGGTTACAACATTTCGTGAGCAGGGCGTAGATGCCGAGATCATACATATAGGCATGCGTGCTGTACAGGGCTGCATAGGATGCTTTAGCTGCTCTGAGACTGGCACATGCGCCTTTGGCGATCCGCTTTATCGTGTGCTCGAGGCTAAGGCTAAGGAGTGCGATGCACTTGTCGTAGGCTCGCCTGTCTACTACGCAGGTCCTAACGGCTCGCTATGTGCCATCCTCGATAGACTGTTTTTTGCCGCAGGACGTCATCTGCAATATAAGCCCGCAGCATCGGTAGCAGTATGTCGTCGTAGCGGTGCTACGGCAACCTTCGATAGGCTGAATAAGTACTTCACAATCAATAATATGCCCGTGGTGTCGTCGCACTATTGGAATAATGCCCATGGTCGTACGCCAGGCGAGGTGCTACACGATGAGGAGGGTCTGCAAACGCTGCGCCAGCTAGCCCGTAATATGGCGTGGCTTATGCGTAAGATCGCCTCAGAGGGCACTCCATGCCCCGCTAAGGAGGAGCGTGTGATGACAAACTTCATCCGCTAGTAGCAGTAAAAATCGGGGTGTGAGAAGAAAAAAGTTGTGTAAAATTTTTGAGTCCGACAAAAAAATAATATATTTGTGGTTGCGAAACTAGCAAATTAGAGAAGCGAAACAACAATAACAACAATTTAATACTACTTGAATTATGGCTAATGTACCTGCAAATTTGAAGTACTCTAACGACCACGAGTGGTGCCGTGTAGAGGGTGATGTTGCCGTTATCGGCATTACCGATTATGCTCAGTCACAGCTTGGTGATATCGTTTTCGTTGATGTTCCTACCGTTGGCGAGACTATCGAGGCTAACGAGGTTTTCGGCTCTATCGAGGCTGTTAAGACTGTTTCTGATGCATTCTCACCAGTAAGCGGCGAGGTTATCGAGTTCAACGAGGCTGTTGAGGCTGACTCTTCACTCGTTAACAAGGATCCATACGGCGAGGGTTGGTTGGTTAAGATCAAGATGTCTAACCCTGCTGAGGTTGAGGGTCTTTTGGATGCAGCTGCATACGAGGCTCTCATCGGATAATTTTTGATGATAAGGCCGCATCTGCGACCTCTCAATCATTGCCCCGAATGGGAAATACGCCAAGTATGTCCCATCCGGGGCAATCTCTTATCTACGACCTTCTAATCAAAAATTAATTTTCGCTGAGTCCGCGCGGTCGGTCGGCTATAATCAAAAGGGGGTTGATCCCAGCGTGCTGAGGTCAACCCCTATCACCCCGCCCTTAAGACAGGGATCATTACCCAATAAAAACTAAAAAGATCGTACTATTTACAAATATCTTCGCAGTGAGAATCGCTCATTGCAAAGCCACAATTTTCATGTTGCAAAGATGGGGCTTAATCTTAAATCCCACAATCGCACATTTTGGGGATTTATCATTGTGGCTCATCCCATAATGTTGGGATTGGTGATTTGCAAAATATTCTATATATTTGCACTATAATTATCATTAGCTATGCTCAGAGTATGATGATAGCTGATTTAATATATTGTAAGACAATGAATAACACCCCAAATATAGGTACTTGCATAGCTCTCTCGCCCGACATGAAGCTCTTTGAGCTTATCGATGCCCACCCCTCGCTACTATCGATCTTCCTGCGTCTTAATATGGCGTTGCCAAAAGGCGATATATCTGTTGGTGAGGTGTGTCGTCGCGATGGCTACTCTGTCGACATGTTCCTCATGCTCTGCTCGATGCATCTCTCGCCGAGCTATCGACCATCGTCGATTAGTCTTAAGAAGGATATGTTGGAGGGTGTTGTGGGCTATCTGCGTGCCTCGCATCGCTACTATACCACATATATGCTGCCACACGTGGCATCGCATCTCGATAAGGTGTTGGAACACTGCGACTCGCTTTCGGAGCGCGTGTTGCGCCGCTTCTATACGGAGTATGTCGAGTTCCTGACGCGCCACTTCGAGGAGGAGGAGCGTAACATATTCTCGATTAGCGAGTCACCCGATAGATTGGTATCTGCCGACTTCTCGATGCTCGAAGCACCCCATGGCGATATTGATGATCGCACAAATGACATAGCCTCGTTGATCTTTAAGAGCCTCCCCGAGGGTGTGCCAACGCCTCTGCGCTGCACGATGCTCGAGCATATATACATGCTTCGCGATGACCTCAGACGCCATAGCGATATAGAGATGTATCTGCTTAGGCCTATTGTTGCTAAATATCAAAATGGCAGGTAGTTATGGGAAAGATTAGAATGCTTATCGTCGAACCAGCATCGGTTGTTGCCGAGGGTCTTGTGGCACTGCTGCTGCGCAGTGGTGAGGTGGAGGTTGTTGCCTCCTATAGCTCGCTTGACGAGCTTTCGCAGACTCCCAATGTCGATGTGGCGATACTCTCAACTGCCTTATCGCGTCAGGTCGAGGGGTGCGCGCAGCTTCAGGGCATACCTCTTATTGGCATGCAGTCCTCTATTACCGAGCCAGACGCTCTCAAGCTATTCGGCTCGCTGCTTACGATATACTCTTCCGACGAGGAGGTGATCCGCGCAGTGCGTGAGGCAGTTGAGACCCCTCTTGAGCACAACTACGCTGAGAGCCATGATCTGTCGGATCGTGAGCGCGATGTGTTGGTGCTCGTGGCAAAGGGATACACAAACAAGGAGATTGCCAGTGAGCTCTTTATCTCGCCTCATACGGTAATCTCGCATCGTAAAAATATTGTGCATAAGACAGGTATCCGTTCGGTTGCGGGTCTTACGGTCTATGCTGTACTTAATAAATTGATTGACAGTGAATCACTCTAGGAGAATAAAAACAGAGCTATGCGCCTATTCTGTTGAGGCGTGTCGCACGGCACATCGCCTTGGTGTCGATAGGGTTGAGCTATGTGCATCGCCTGCCGAAGGTGGCGTAACACCCTCGTATGCAACTATCGAGCGAGTGTCGAAGATCGAGGGTCTAGACCTCAGCGTCATGATTCGTCCTCGTGGCGGTGACTTCCTCTACTCCGATGAGGAGTTTCAGACAATGCTCCTCGACATCGACTATGCCCGCAAGGCTGGTGCTACGGGTGTTGTCTTTGGTGTGCTTACGGCAGATGGCAGGGTAGATGTGGAGCGCACACGTCAGCTTGTGGAGCGTGCCGAGGGTCTTGAGACGACATTCCACCGTGCTGTGGATATGACCGAGAACTATGCCGAGGCTGTTGAGGCTGTCATAGCCTCGGGCTGCAAGCGAATACTCACGTCGGGAGGCTACGACAAGGCTATTGATGGCATCGACAATATTAGGCGTGCTGTGGAGGTTGCTGCTGGTCGCATCGAGATTATGGCTGGCAGTGGTGTGGTGGCGGCAAATGCCGTGGCGTTGGCGTCGGTAGGTGTTGATGCACTGCACTTTAGTGCTAAGTGTATGGTGCTTGGCGGCATGAAGTATCGCAATCCTCGCATCTCGATGGGTGGCACAGCCGCTGTCGATGAGTTCTCAATACGTGCGGTGGATGAGGCTGAAGTAACTGAAATATTGACCTTAATACGAGAATAGAGATGAAGAATTGGTTGTACATTGGAATTGGCGTGGCTATCGCCATGATTATCATTCTTTGGCCATCATCTAAGGATGGCTACTCGCAGGGTGTCCCTGCGGAGTATCATGCGGCACTCGATGCGGCTATTGCTGAGTCAGGACGTGCTGATGAGATACTCAACCTGCTCAACACAACTGCTGAGGAGTCACAGGATGAGATGGCTTATCTCATCGTAAACATGTATGCTGAGGATCTACGTTCGATGGACCTTGCGTTGCTTAGCGAGAATGTGGAGTATGCGCAGAAGGCTCGTGAAAAGTACGCGTGGGCAAAGGCTCTCCCCGAGGAGGTATATCTTCAGGATGTGTTGCCATACCATGTTGTCGACGAGGTGCGTGACTCGTGGCGCAAGGAGCTTTACGAGATGTTCTCTCCTGCCGTTGACACGTGCAAGACGATGTATGATGCTATCTGTGCGGTGAATGCTAACATTCCGCAACTTACGGGTGTTCATTACAATACCAAGCGCGAGAAGACAAACCAGAGTCCTCGCGAGTCTATGCGTCAGGGCATGGCATCATGCACCGGACTATCAATCCTGCTTGTTGACGCCTATCGTGCAGTAGGTATTCCAGCACGCTTTGCGGGTACAGCCTCATGGCACGATAACCGTGGCAACCACAGCTGGACCGAGGTGTGGCTCGATGGTGAGTGGCGTGTTACGGAGTACTACTTCCCCTCGCAGCTCGACCACCTATGGTTTATGGCTGATGCCTCGAAGGCTACGCCAGAGAATCGTACCTATGCGATATACGCAACACGTTTTGGCAAGAGTGCCGATGATTGGTTCCCTATGGTCTGGGCCGATGAGGATGAGGATGGTCCTATCGAGGATCTACCTAAGTGGGTTGGTGCTGAGAATGTTACGCAGCACTATGTCGACCTAGCATACGATCAGTACACACGTCATCTTGAGGCTGGTACGCATACCTTCCTACGCATAGCTGGCTACAAGGAGCAGGGTAATACTGAGCACTCAGAGGATCGTGTGGCAATGGGTGTAGACGTCTTCCGTGGCACCGAGCAGATGGGTGGTGGTCTTACTGCTGGTGAGCATCGCGACATGAACGACCTTTTCTCTGTGCTTCTGCCTAAGAATACGGAGTATGAGCTTCGCTACTACAATGCTCAGGGCGAGCTTCAGACTATGAGTGTTGAGCTTGGTGAGGAGCCTATTACGGTTGAGATCTATCAGAAGTAAAATTGTATAACAAGGCTACTTTGTCGTTATGCTTTATATATCGACAAAGAGATAAAGGGATAAAGTGACGTTGGGCATTAGTGTTGTCCGCGACCATCGCTCTGTCTACAGTTATCAGAGGCGATCCCTTCTTAAACAACAAAAATGGGGCTGTCCACACGGACAGCCCCTTAAAGTTTGCATACGCTATAAGCCGAGTTCTGTACTCGTCGTTTGGACGAGCCTCTATCATTTATCTACGACGACAATCACTTGCCGCCTCTAGCAACCTACCCCCCGACATTGGACGAGCAACCCTTAATTGTCGGTATACATGGTCTTGCAACCCACGAGACGTACTGCCAAGGAGTATTGCTACCCTTGCGGTGGGCTCTTACCCCGCCTTCTCACCCTTACCCTTAATGGGCGGTCATTCTCTTCTACGCTACTATACCCTCACGAGTATCAAGCCGTTAACTTGCGTGGTGCTCTATGTTGCTCGGACTTTCCTCCCCCACCCGAAGGTGGCAGCGATAGAGCGCATATGCGCCGCAAAGATACAAAAAATTGTTTAGCTCAACAATTTTTCCTATATTTGTAGAAAAGTAGATCACTATGGCAGATAACTATCTTGAGAAACGAATGGAGGACTATCGCAATCAGCCTCCCACGAAGCGTCGTGTGGCAACACTGCTAAAGTTGCTGCGCGCCAATCGCAGCTATCGAGGCTACGACACCTCGTTTACGGTGCGTGAGGATCAGCTACGATCAATCATTGAGGTGGCGACGCTATGCCCCTCGGCACGTAATCAGCAGGTATTGCGCTTTCGCCCTGTGCTCGACGCTGAGGCGGATGTTGTGCTTAAGCATATACGACTTGGCGGTGCGCTCCCCGAGCTGCATCTCCCCTTTGCTGGCACAGAGCCTCGTGCCTTTGTGGTCATCTGCTCGACAGTGCCCGATAGCCACTATGTGAGCGTAGACCTAGGTATCGTGGCTCAGTCTATGTTGCTACGTGCCACGGAGTTAGGATTGGGAGGTATCTGCATTGGTGCATTCGACCACGCCGAGATAAAGGAGGCACTTGGGCTTAAGTATGACCCCTTGCTGGTGCTTGCCATAGGTCGCCCGAAGGAGCGCATCGAGCTATGTAGCTGCTCGGAGGGGGAGTCGCTGACATATTATCGTCGTGAGGATATTCACTACGTCCCAAAGATTAAGGTTGATGATCTAATACTTAAATAGTTATGAGAGAGTTGTTTGCAGTGCTTATTGCGCTTTTTACCATGTCGACAATCTCGGCGCAGGAGTCGATACCCTATTGGGAGCAGCCCGAGGTCTATGCCATAAATAAGCTTCCGGCACGTGCCACGTTGACACCATACCCATCTACGGCCGAGGCCTTGGAGCGTGGCGCGTCGAGCTACTTGCGTGACATAAGTGGAGAGTGGAAGTTCCACTGGACAAAGACCCCCGCGGAGCGTCCTGCCGACTTCTGGTTGTGCAGCTACGACGACTCGGCGTGGGCAAGAATAGCTGTGCCAGGCAACTGGGAGATTGAGGGCTACGGCGTACCCATCTATACCAATGTGACCTATCCTTTCCCGAAGAATCCCCCATATATTCCTCACGACGATAACCCCACGGGATGCTATCGCCACGTGTTTGATATCCCTGAGCAGTGGGATGGTCGACGCACTATTCTCCACTTTGAGTCGGGCTTGGCGGCCATGCACGTATGGGTAAATGGCGAGGTCGTTGGCTACTCGGAGGGCACTAAGACCGCCGTGGAGTTCGATATTACGAAGTATGTACATTCGGGCGAAAACCTCTTGGCTATCGAGGGCTACCGCTGGGCAGATGGCTCATACCTTGAGGATCAGGACTTCTGGCGCTTGTCGGGCTTCGACCGTGGTGTTAAGATCTACTCGGTTGCCGATGTGCGCATTGCCGATGTTTTTGCGATTGGAGATCTCGATAAGAGTTATAAGACAGGACTCTACGATGCTGCTGTTCAGATAGATAATAGCGGCGATAAGCCCTTCAAGGGTACGCTCGAGTTAAGGTTGGTTGAGGCGGATGGTAGGGTGGTAAAGTGCCTTACGCAGCGTGTTGATGTGGCAATAACCAAGGAGCTAAACTTTAGCTTCAAGCTCCCTAATGTCAAGCGCTGGAGCCACGAGAAGCCCAACCTCTATACCTCGGTGGTTACACTCAAGGATGCCGAGGGTCGTGTGGTTGAGGCTACATCATGCCGCACGGGCTTCCGCAAGGTAGAGATTCGCGATGCACAGCTGCTGCTAAATGGCAGACCGCTGATGATCAACGGCGTAAACATCCACGAGCATAACCCTGCCACGGGCCATGTCGTCAACCGTGAGCTTATGCTTAAGGATATTACCCTGATGAAACGCTACAACATCAACGCTGTGCGCACCAGCCACTATCCACAGCCTACTGAGTGGTACGACCTCTGTGACGAGTATGGCATCTTGCTTGTCGATGAGGCAAATATCGAGGCACACGGCTGTGGCACAGACTATCACCCCTCATATCTCGATTTCCACCCCTCGCACCGTGAGGAGTGGAAGGGCACGCATCACGACCGCATACGCTCGATGGTGGAGCGCGACAAGAACCATGCGTCGGTGATCATCTGGTCGATGGGTAACGAGAGTAGCAATGGCGAGGTCTACACCGAGGCCTATAAGTGGATTAAGGAGCGTGACCGTAGCCGCTTTGTGCAGTTTGAGCAGGGCTACGGAGGTCCTAATACCGATATCACCTGTCCGATGTATCCCCCAATGGCTGAGTTTCGTGCTTGGGCAGAGAGAGAGAATCCTCGAAAGCCATATATCATGTGCGAGTTTGCTCACGCCATGGGTAACTCTACGGGTAACTTCCGCGAGTATTTCGATGTTATGAAGGGGCATCCTCACATGCAGGGTGGCTTTATCTGGGACTGGGTAGACCAGGGCATAGATGCTGTAGGTCGCGATGGTCGCCACTATTGGGGTTACGGAGGTGACTTTGGTGCGTGGATCTATCCCCACGACGAGAACTTCTGCTGCAATGGTCTTGTGCTGCCCGACCGCACGCCGCACCCAGGTCTTAACGAGGTGCGCAAGGTGTATCAGGATATAGAGTTCGAGCTCGTGGCTGAGGGCAAGCTACGCATATATAATAATATGCACGAAACAGACCTCTCGGAGTTCAACATCTGCTACTATGTTGATCGCAATGGCGAGAATAGAGCTGCGGTAGAGGGGGTAGAGTGCCCACGCTGTCCTGCGGGTAAAAGTGTTGATATACCTATCACATACTCAGTAGAGGATACTGAGGGCGAGTGGACACTCACCGTCTATGCTGTCTGCAACGAGAAGCCCGAGCTTCTTAACGAGGGTCATATCGCTGCCGAGGAGCAGTTCGTGCTTCAGCCCTACACATTCGCTACGACACTACCCGAGGGCAAGATCGAGATTGAGCGTGGCGAGGGGTGGATCGTTGCACATAATGGTGTTACGGGTGTTCAGTTCTCCACTCGCACAGGTCGCCTTACGGACTATGTGTCGGATGGTCGTCACATTATGCGTGAGCTCCCCGAGCCATGGTTCTGGCGTGCTATGACCGACAATGATTGGGGCGAGGGCTTGCATCGCACGGCAAATGTATGGCGCACAAATCGCCGTAAGTCGCTGGGCGCGACGGTGGAGGAGTACAATGATAGGTTGGTTGTGCGTTCGGAGTACTATCTTGTTGATGCTCCGTCGAAGTACACTACCACCTATACCTTTGCCTCGGATGGCTCGTTGCAGATCGAGGTTGAGTGGCAGCGCGATGGCGAGTATGTCCCTGAGCTACCTCGATTTGGTATGCGTATGATGTTTGAGGCTGACTATAAGCATTTTAAGTTCTATGGCCGTGGTCCTTGGGAGAACTACTCGGATAGATGCGAGTCATCGTTCTTAGGTATCTACGAGCAGTCTACCGATGAGCAGCTATTCAGCTATGTGCGTCCTCAGGAGTCGGGTAATAAGAGCGATGTGCGCTGGTTGGAGCTAACCAACGACGAGGGTATCGGCATCCGTGTCGAGGGTCTTCAGCCGTTGAGCGTTAGTGCCATGCCTTATCGCTCTGAGGATCTTGACCCAGGTCTAGGCAGCAAGAAGCAGATGCACTACTCCGATATCGAGCCACGTCGCGAGGTTGTGCTTCATGTCGACTTGGCACAGCGTGGTTTGGGTGGCGACACCTCGTGGGGCGCATCGCCTCATGATCCCTACCGCCTCACAGCAGATAGGTATGAGTATGGCTACATCATAAAGCCAATAAATAAGTAGGTCTGATCTATAGTAGAAATAAGGGGCTGACTAAAAAGTAACTTAGCCAGCCCCCTTAGAGAGTGAATAAAAAGATGTAGTTTTAGGCTTGCGAAGCCCGAAAAAGCGGAGTTTACTAAAGCGTAAATGAGCATTTTGAGGGCAAGCGTAACGACAAAATACACTTTTTATTCACT
>JAFNXN010000010.1 GCA_017379015.1 Alistipes sp. | reverse complement strand
GTCTCGGTAAGGACGCAGCTCAGATCATCGCTCGTATCAACGGTTTCACATATGTACAGACTGAGTTCGACTACTTCACTGGTGAACTTAAGGAAGTACGCCGCATCGCTTACAGCGACGGTCCACGCGCCAAGGTCAACTGCTACGGTGCTGACGACGTTCGCGAGGGTGTAGCTATCATGTGGAAGGAGGACGTAGACGTATCAATCACTGGTAACTCTACAAACCCAACACGCTTCCAGCACCCAGTAGCAGGTACATACAAGAAGGAGCGTACACTTGCAGGTAAGAAGTACTTCTCAGTAGCTTCAGGTGGTGGTACAGGCCGTACTTTGCACCCAGATAACATGGCTGCAGGTCCTGCATCTTACGGTATGACCGACACAATGGGTCGTATGCACTCTGACGCACAGTTTGCAGGCTCTTCATCAGTTCCAGCACACGTTGAGATGATGGGCTTCCTCGGTATGGGTAACAACCCAATGGTAGGTGCAACTGTTGCTATCGCAGTAGCTATCCAGCAGGCAATGAACTAAGCAACTGATTGGTTTATAATACAATGAAAGGAGCAGACCTACGGGTTTGTTCCTTTTTTGTTTGCAGCTGTATGATGGTGAGAGTTGGATGCGATTAGGGTGTGTTTTGGGGACTATTTGGGGTGATATAATGTTAAGATAGTAGTTTGTGTGCAGAATGAATAAAGATGCGATATGGAACTTATAAATAGCCTTTATTTGGGCATTGCCGCACCCATCGCGCACCCGTTATGCACTTGCAAATTGAGCATTTTAAAATCATAAAAACGGTCATTAATTGAAAATCTTGTAGTAAATCGTTAACTTGCGCGTCTAATGTGCAAAACCAAAGAATAAAATAAATGGAGCTAAAATTCACACAAACTATAAGGGAGCATAAAGGTACGATATATACTGTCTGCTATATGTTCTCGAACAATCCCCAGGAGGTGGCAGATCTCTTTCAAGAGATTCTGATAAACCTATGGAAGGGTTTCCCAAAATTCCGTGGCGATAGTAATGTTAGAACATGGATATACCGTGTTAGCTTAAATACCTGTATATCCTCTGAAAGGAAAGAGAGTCGCAACAAAGATACTCTTCCTTTGAAGATGGATATAAACCTTTTTGATGATTCTGACGAAGACTCAAAGCAGGTTCAGATGCTAAGAGCCCGTATCAGCAAGCTTGGACCATTCGATCGAGCCATAGTGCTTCTGTGGTTGGAGAACCTTAGTTACGATGAGATAGGCGCTATTGTCGGAATATCTGCTAAGAATGTGTCAGTACGTCTTGTTCGAATCAAGGACCAACTCAAGAAAATGTCTAACGAATAAATTGCAAATAAGATGGAAAATATACATTCACATGAACTTGAGCAGATGCGTTTACAGGTTGATATACTGAAGAAGAAGCTCGAAAAACAGACTATAGTCAGTGATACACACATCCGCAACTCTATGAAATCAAAGCAGTCTGAAATGACTAAAATAATTGCTTGTACGATTTTCATAGGAGCTTTGTCATTGCCATATTGCATTTGGATATTCTACAAGTTTGGATTCTCGTTACTGTTTATCGTGGCTACAGGCCTAATGTTGGCTGTCTGCCTTGGAATAACCATTAAGCAGAGATCTTCATTGAAGAGTTTTGACTTTACACAGGGCAACCTTGTTGATGTGGCAACGAAACTGAATAAAGTGAAAACGCACTACCATGAGTGGATAAAGATTGCGCTTCCGATGATTTTGCTTTGGACTAGCTGGCTGGCATGTGAGGGAATAACTCGAATGGAACCCAGTCCAATTCAGATGGGATTTCTAACAGGTATAGGTGTGGGAGTTATATTGGGAGGCATTGTTGGCTATCGTATAAATCGCAAGATTGTCAGTAAGTCAACGGAGATTCTTGAACATATCAAAGAGCTGCAGGGTAATATGTAATATTATATTAAATGTATAAAGCATAATATTTTACTCTAATTATGTGTATAACCACTAGCTAATAAATATGCTCTTTCATTTAACAGCGCTTATTCATCAGTACCAGCACACGTTGAGATGATGGGCTTCCTCGGTATGGGTAACAACCCAATGGTAGGTGCAACTGTGGCGATTGCGGTAGCTATCCAGCAGGCAATGAACTAATTTCTTGTGATAAGCCGCAATCTGCGGCATCAAACTCAACTCCCCGAATAGGAAATACGCTGAGTATATCCTATCCGGGGAGTTTTCATTTGCTACCACATCTCACGACATCTGACAAGAAATTAAACTCACAGCCCCATTCAACACCAATCAACTAATTGATTTATAATGCATTGAACGAAGTAGACCTTTGGGCTTACTTCTTTTTGTTTCATATCATGAGGAGTTACTGTTTCTTATCAATGTTGAGCTAATCTAAGTCGTTACGTATTGTCCGTTTCGGAATTTATTTTTAATTTTGTAGTATATTGTAAAAACGTGGCAGATTATGAGAAGACTTATTGCATTGTTCGCATTTATAACTATTGCCTTTGCATCGTATGCTCAAAGTAGTAATGAGCATCTCTCTTTCAAGGGCATTCCCATAGAGGGTAGTATGACTGAATTTTGTCAGAAATTAAAAGCAAAGGGATTTACATATCTAGGCAGCGAGAATAATAATGCAGCATTTCAAGGAGATTTTACAGGCCGTAACGTTACTGTAGGCGTAGCAGCTACCGACGACGGAAGAGATGTATTTGCCGTAGTAGTATTTTTTGACCCATGTGGAGAGTGGAAAACGCTAGTTAGTACTTACGATTACTATAAGGACCTATACACTCGTAAATATGGTCAGCCAACAACATTAATAGAGAATAACCCTGCATATTCAGATTCCAACACCGCCTTAATGGCAGAAGTGTATCAAGAAACTGTTGTATGGGGTTGTGCGTGGGAAGTAACAGGTGGAGAGATAGAATTGTCCATCGAAAACTCTTATGGAATATATGAGGGAATAGTGATGATTAGCTATCGAAATTCTCAAAATGTAGAAGCGAAAATTCAAAATGATTTAGAAGATATTTAAGGCTAGGAAGGCTCTTGCCTCACTTTTCTTATATGGCATAGGAGGAGTTTGTAAAACGCTTGAACGAGCGATATATGCGATAACATCTTGTCAAAAAAATAATCAAGATAAAACACAAATAACAAAGAATAGACACTATGAAAAGATTATTTTGCTTGATACTTGCAATTGTTGCAACGTGCAATATAGCACGCAGTTCGCAGCCTAGCACAGATGAAGGAGAGGCAACAACTACATTCACTATCGACATATACAACATTACCACAACTTCTGCAACTGCAAAGGTCACACCATCAAACAACAATACGCTATACTACTACGGCTTTATCATCAAGGAGGGGTATAAAAGTTATGGCACACCAGCAGAGTTTGCCGCCTCACAGATTGAGATGATTCAGAATTGGGCCAATAAAAATGGGTATAGCTTGAGCGATCTTCTCAAAAAAGGTGTAGACAGCCGTGAAAGTAAAAACCTAAAGGGAGATACAGAATACTTTGTCTATGCATTTGGCATAACAGCAGAGGGTAAGCAGTCTACAGAGGTTGCTCTAAAGGCCTTCACCACCCTACCCTACGCCGACGAGCCAAGCAATAACACCTTTAGCATCGATGTATCAAAGATTACCGACCACGGTGCACGAGTAGAGATCATACCATCGAACAATGACCCATACTACTTCCACGTAGTTGAGAAGGCAGAATACGAAAAATTCGAGAATGACGAGGAGTTTGCACATAGTGTAGTTGCCGAGCTCAGGACTCTTACTGACAAAATAGACTACACAAGGGCGTCAGGGAACAAGCATTATGTGTTCAACGCGCTGCTCAAGCCAAATACCGACTACTATGCCTTTGCCTTCGGTATGTCGGGCAATGGTGTGCCAACAACGGGCGTTACAAAGAGACCTTTTAAAACATTAGCAGAGAAGAGTGACGAGCTTGTCAGGGACTATTATGTTCGTGGCTTTAGTGCGATATATGAGAAAGATACTCAGAATAGTTCAACGACATGGTCAGTTGCTCTATTTGCAGAAACAGAGATCAATATAGTGGTACTCGATATTAATCTTCCGATCACATCAACAGACTTTGTGGGAAGATATGAGCTTAGCTCGTCCAGAGATCTAAACACTGCAAATGTTGGCTCTATGGTTGACGGTGCGATATATGGCTCATATTGGAGCTTATCGGACAAATTCTACAACATGATAGACTACAAACTTTTATCGTCTGGTAGTATGGATATCAGCAAGAGTGGTGACACATATACCATTAAAATTGATGCTCTCGACCACAACGGCAAGAGATTCCTCGTGGAGTACAGTGGCACGATTAGATTTCGCGGTGACATGTCAGACTCTGCGGCAAAATAGATATAACAACATAGGTTGCTAAGCATCAACACACTACGACAATATACCGCAGAGCGTTCGATCTAAAGAGAGTATGTGGGTATGCTGTGTCGCCTGCTACTATTCTAACTGAGGCTTAGGATTATACATCTACTGAATAAAGCTATCCAGCACGGGCATAAGGTCGCGGAGGAAGCGCGGACGTTAGGGAGATTAGGGAGTTTAGGGAGTTTAAGGAGGACGCAGACAGACTTCCCAAACGTCATTAACTTCCTTAAGCTCCTTAAATTCTTTAAATTCCTTAACTTCCCGAACAAAAAAAAGCTATGGGGATGGCTAAAAAGTAGATTAGCCATCCCCATCTTATTGATCTAGTATAGATTAATAAACCAACTCCAGATCATCGACAATCATCTTACTCTTTGTCGAGCCAGTGAAGTAGTCGCCAAAGCGTGAGCCTGTGCAGACGATGATCATGTGCGTAGGCACCTCGTTCACAGAACGATAGTCGAGAGGAAGGGTAAACTCAACCCATCCGTCGGTTGACTCGGTGAAGATAAGCTCACCAACGCCAATGACATCCTTGCCATTCTTGTTGAAGAAGGTGCTCTCATCCTTAGTGTTCACCGTCACAGGGCAGCTATGGCTACCGCCATACTCCTCTGCTGTCCAGCAACCTACGGCGATCATAATCTGACCCTCATCCTTATCGCCCTTCTTAAGGTTAGGACGTGCCGAAGGCACACTACCTACCTCGTCGATAGTACCACAGTTATACTTCACCCAGCCGCGAAGCGCAATAGGGCGCGCAGTACATGGACGACCAAAGTTCACCAAGCCATTGAGGCCCTGAAGACCTCCAAACTCGCCTAGGAAGATGTTACCTGCGGCAAACTTACCGATACCCATCAATGCCGCCTTCTTCGACTGCAACGATGCGGCATACTTACCCTCGCTACCTGGGCGAATGTCAGTTGTCGACTCTGTTAGCGTTGTATTAGCCATAGCCGCGCCATCGTTACCAGTACCCCAGAATGGCTGGCTGCCCGAGGCATAAGGGTAGACAACACCACCCTTCGACGACCAATCCTCAAAGCCACCGTTTGGCAGCACGAAGGCATCCTCCGTAGTAACCTTTGTTACGGGCGTAACATTGTCGTTGGAGTGAGCCACAATCTCATACTCGGTGCTAGGCTCAAGGTCGACAAGACATGCCGAGAAGCTACCTCCCGAGATCTCTACATCGTCAACCGCGATCCACTCCTCGTCACCCGACTTACGATAGTTGAAGCCTAGCTCAGCACCGCTAAGTCCCTGAGCAGTAAGCCAGATGCGCTTTGCCCAGGCATTGACAGAGGTGATCTCGACCTCAATATCCTTTGTCAGCACGCGCAGAGTCCACTCCTCCTCAATATCGTCATGATACGACACTGTAATCTGACGCACAGAGTCGTTGAAGTCTGTAAACGACAATGGATCATCCGAATAGGTTGTGATACCCTCAGGCCCGAGCTTAAGTGCTGTGACAACGATATTACTAAGATCTTGCGACTTGGATACATAAGCCGTAGCAATATGATGATCGGTATCGATTACCGACTCGCCAATCTGTCCCTCAACGCTAAAGTAACGCTCGATATGCTGCGTAGCTGTAATCGTCCACTCGACGATCTCGCCCTTACGCACATTGACATAGAGTGGCTGTCGCAGATCGAAGTAGCCAGGGAACTCAACAGAGGAGCTTGCCCCCTCGGTAAGAGTCACAGAGCTAATGTAGACATTGCGAAGATCCACAACCTCGTCCAAGTCCAGCTTAACAGACTTTGTAACAATATCTATCGCAGGCTCCGACTTTAGGCCCTCAACCTCAATGCTGAGAATGTCTATACTTGGTATCGACACTGTCTCGTCGCGAAGGAAACACCCTACTGACAATACGGCAACAAGAGCCAAGAGTATAGATTTATAAATTTTTGTCATATTTACCTTTAAACGAATAGTCAAGATAGTGGCAGTCGCAAGACCACCACCATCTCTCTTATCTACTAATAGTTGAAGACAATGTCGTCGACATACATCCACGATCCGGTAGAACCAGTGAAGTAGTCACCAAAGCCCGAAGGTGTGAACGACACGACAAGCTTCTTAGGCTTAACGTTCTTCATATCCTCACGATAGGTGATGTCGAGCGTGTACTCAGTCCACTCTGTATTAGACTCACGCTTCTCAAGAGAAGCATAGCCAATCACACCCTCCATTGTTGCGAGGTCTGCCATTGAGAAGAATGTCGATGTATCAGCAGTATTCACGGCATAAGGCTTATCCCAGCTAGTGATAATCACCATGATTGTAGCCTTATCGACACCTGTAGCATCAGCAGGGGCACCTGAACCCTTCTCGTCGATATTACCCTCGTTGTGCTTCATCCAGAACGATAGGCTCTTAGGCTTAGCAGTAAACTTAAAGTCACGACCAAAGCTTACAGTACCATTAAGACCACTCATCGAGAATGTACCTACGAAGAGGTTACCAGCAGCAAACTTACCGATACCCATCACAGATGCCTTCTGCGACTTGAGGTATGCCGAATACTTACCTGTTGAGCCAGGACGCACATCCTCCGATGCCTTAGTAAGTGTAGCACCTGCCATAGCAGCACCCTCGTTACCAGTAAGCCAGAATGGTGATGCACCAGCAGCATAAGGGAAGACAACGCCACCAGCATCCGACCACAACTCCATATCGCCGTTAGGGATCTGAGCACCAGCAGCAGTCTCGTGAGCAAGAGTCTTACCAGCATCTACGCTATCTACAACAAGCTTATACGCGTAGTTCTTCTCGGCAGCAAAATCTGCACCAACAGCCGTATAAGTGCCATCAGCACCAGCCACAGCAGCCACCTCGGTCCATGTTGCACCATCTGCCGAGTAGGCGATCTTCACTGATGAAGCCGCAGTGTTTAGCACCATAGCCTTAAAGGTAACATTACCAAACCAAAGGTCATAATCCGAGGTTGAGAGAGGCATAACACCCTGAACAAGGTAGTTTACATCCTTGGTGAGCTTACCACCATCAACATCCTCAATGTGGAATGTGAGGGCCTGAGCACCACCAACAACATTAGTAAAGAACGACTCAGCAATAGTCACCTTGTAGGTAAGCTCATCGCTCTTAACTACAGTGATACCAGTTGGCACGTTGCCAAGCAAGTCGTGCTCAACACCCGATGCGCTGAGGGTCATTGTTGATATAGCTGCCAACGAAGCAACGTTATATGTGCGTGAAGCTGTTGTTGAGAGCTGCTGCTCCGATAGGTCGAAGCCCTCGCCGATGACTGTTGGGTCTGGCGAGAAGATCATAACGTCGTCATACTCCTCAACCGACTCATCGACTGTAGCCTCAAATACAAGGTTACCTGGAGCATCCTTCGAGTACTTAAGCGTAATGGTGTAGCGCGCTGCGGGCTTGATATTCTGGATAAGTCCCTCCTTTACAATATCGCCCTCAACAGGGTGAGTACCCTCAAAGTGCCAGTAAAGAGATGTCTTACCCTCGGGCATCATCACATAGCCATCCTTCGACTCCTCGTAAGTAAGCGACAACACATCGCCAGTAGCGATAGCCTGCTCGTCGTAAGACTCTGCAATAGCCACTGTTGTGAAGTAACCCGAAGAGAGCTTCTCTTCTACCGTTGCATCGTAGTTCACAGCAACGATTGTTGACTGAAGCTTACAATCTACCGTAACGGCAGCCACCTCCGAAGGCTTAACCTCGAACTGCGACTCACCATAGTAGTACTTCTCGTCGAACGATACGGCATGTCTCTCGCCCACCTGAACCTTTGCTACGTAGTTACCAGCAAGAAGCGCAAGGTACTCAGGAACATCGTTTAGCGACTCGTAGCGGCGAATAAGCGACTGCTCCTCGCCCTCAACCTTATAGATCTTAACGACAATGGCATCATCAGCCTCAATGTTAGACTGAGTAGCAATAGCGAGGCGCATAGCACCCTCGCCCTGTGCCATCTCAACGTTTGTATCAATATCCTTAGAGCAGGCTACCATGACAAGAGCCACGCTCAAAAATGCTAATATCTTTTTCATAATATGCATAATCTTAGGGGTTTAGTTATGCTACTCAAAGCGCATCATAACAGTCTTAACTGTTGTATTACCCTCTGCATCAGTAACCGACATCTCGAAGCTATGCTCACCAGCACCAAGCATGTTAAGCACGCTGAGGAAGTTAGTGATACTTAGATCGAGCTCTGTCTTGCCCGCTACCTCATCGCCAACTGGGAAGCCAAGATTGATGAGTGATGGGAAGAACTGAGTATCGTTAACAAGGCTGAACTCGCCCGCAAGACCTACACCTGCAAGCTCCTCAGGAGTAAGCGTAGCAGAGATAATCTTAACCTGGAAGTCAGCGATGCTAAGTGGTGCAGTAACCTTCAAATCGCAAGTCATGCCAGCAACATAGGTCTGCTGCTTGTCGATGTCATAACCGACCCAAACGATGGTAGGAGCAACATTCTGACCATACTTAATACGAAGCGTTGATGTCGACTTTGCGCCATTAACATCTGCAACCGAGATCTCATAAGAGTGAGTACCCTCGTATGATGTGAGAAGATCGGTCTGCAAAGCAAACTTTAGGCGTGTAACGGTTGCATCCTTAGCATCTGTTGGGTAACCCATCATCTTAAGGATTGCCGATGAGGTTGTAGGAGCACATAGATCCTCCTCCAAAGACATAATCTCCGAGTAAGCCTTAGTAAAGTCTGCATTGTCCGACGACACCTTCACAACCAACGACTTGATAGCCGACTTAGCTGTAATATCAACGTTGATATTAGAGTTAAAGTTACCCTCAGCATCAAACATATCATCGGTAAGCTCAAATACCTCAGCAAGGTCGTGACCCTCCCAAACGATTACTGGAGCATCAGTATCATCAGCGATCACCTCCTCCATAAGCGACACAGAGGTGTCGAACGTAACCTCCTCGTCGTAGGTCCAAGTATCACAAACAATGCCAATTGTACCAGTACCATCAGCAGCGTGCTGAACAACAACATTGATCTTACGCCACTGAGCAGCCTTAACGCCCTTGATCTCGTTAGTCATGATAATATCCTTCGACTCGCCCTTGTAACGGCAGCTGAACGTAAGCTTAAGAGTGTTCTCCTTAGCCACAGGAGCATAGTAACCAGCACGCTCCTCCGCAAAGGCATACTCCAAGGCACTACCCTCAAGCTCTACGGTCATCTTTGTGAACTCAGGATCTAGCTGCTCGCTAAGGTCAGCTGAGTAGCCTACAGTAACCTTGATGTTAGCAAGCTTACAAACGAAATTATTAACCTCGGTGGTCTGCTTACGAGTGATGATAACCTCGCGCTCACCAGCATATACTGGCATCTCCCAAGCAGCACCCTGCATTGCAGCAGATGACATAGCGATCTTATATACGCCACCCTCCAATGCAATAGGCTCTGTTGGACGCTCGCCATACTTGAACGTGCTAACAACCTCGTCATTAGCATTTGTGATTACAACATCAAAGTTGTTGATGTCAATGCCCTCAGCACGTGTTGATGGAGTAGCCACATTCTCGGTATCCTCCAAGATTGAAGCCTCCATACCACTTACGAGCAGGTAGCCAATGCTACTCTTTGAGTCATTTGGTACTATAGTGTCCACCTCTTTACAAGCACCAAGCATTATGAGTGCTATTAGGGCGAAACCCATCTTCTTTACTACTGATTTCATATTCTTGATCTCCTATTATTTAGCGTTATCGTTAAGCTCCTGCTCAATGTCGATTGACTCTACAAGAGTGTCATTAAGAGTGATTGTAAGCTGTGCGCTACCAGCATTCTCCACATCAAGCTTCACGGTATAGAGCGTCTGTGCCTTAACCTCAGTAGTCTTGTACTCAGGCAATGTAACAACCGTACCCTCAGCACCCGACTGATTAGGCTGCTTCACGGCAGTACCAGTTACGGTAAACGCCTCTGGAGCAACAAACAGAGGCTCAGTCTGCTCAGTTACATCGAACTCATTACCTGCCGAAGTCACAAGCTTAAGAGTGTGACCACCAGCAAAATAGTTCTTAAAGCTGTCGGTAACCTCAACCTTAACCAACGAATTGGCGATGGTTGCTATAACCTCAACTGCAGTGCTCTTACGAGGCTCCACTACAAACTCTGCGCTACCAACAAAAACTGCCTTGTCGTAGCCCTCGTCAGCGATGTCACCGGCCGTCACCGTAGCCTTGAAATTGCCATAATGAAGATAGTTATCGCCCTCGTTGAACTCTGCAATAGTTGCATAGTCGGCAGTGTAGGTGTGACCTACGCCCTCAATTCGAAGCGAGAAATCCTCAGCTGCTGGGGTTGTGCAGCAAACATTGGCACGTGTATCATCAACCTCAGTGATTGCCACGCAGCTGATAGATACCTGTCCTTCACCCTTCTCATCGCCCTTAACAGACTCCTTCGAACAAGCCGAAAGTGTCAACGCAAAGAGCGAAGCGATTGTAAAAAACTTTCTCATAATTAATTGATTTAATTTAAGTTATATTTGTATTAATCTATTTTACGATCTGCACCTTCACATTATCGACATACATCCAGCTATAGCCATTGTCGACCTTCCACGACTTATAACCCATGTTTCCTACGTGCCATGTGATACGGTGTGCCGATGTACAAGCATCAAGCGTGTAGGTCATCGACTGCTTAAGAGCTGTTGCTGAGCCCGATGTTGGGATGCTGGGCACAACCACTGCACCTAACAGATTTTCACTATCAAATGCCTCATTGTTATTAAACTGGGTTGCATAAGCACTAAGGGCACCTGGCGTTGTAGTGTAACCCACACGACCTACAGGGTAGTATGTCGAGCTACCACTACGGCTACCACCATAATCGAACGTTAGCTTAACCTTAACCTCAGCACCCTCCTTAAGTGCCGACATTGCTGGCGAGTCAAGACGTCCATAAGCACGCGTAGCACCCAAGATAACACAGTCTACACGGCCCGCCACAAGGATAGCAGTGCCCGCAGCATCGCAACCAGTACGCGCACCGGTCCATCCTGCCGATATACCATACTGCGCGAGATCGCGACCCGCCCTCGCCGCATCACTGGTAGATGTGTGCGGACCAGCTTTGTAGTCGCCATCATACGTAGCAAGCGAGCTAAAGTCCTCCGAGAAGAGATATGGCACATTCATCCAACGTGTATGCTCCGAGTAGTCAGTCATATCGCCAAGGTTAATGGCTGTCTCGACCACAGCATGCTCCGAGTCGAAGACCACGCGCCATGTGCTGTTATCGTACTGGTCAGCATCAAACTCGCCCTCGTAGTCGATAAAGTACTTATTGCTAGCATTGCGCTCAAACTTACCCATGTGAACACCATTCGAGTCGTAGACATCGAAGAAGTTGAAATCCTCACCAAGGTTGTTCTGATCAACCGAGATCGTCACAGAGGTATAGAGCGGATAGATTGTAGGCACAGCCATATTGATAGGTGTCACATGACCTGCTCGCATCTCGCGCTGAAGCTGATAGGTTGAGGTATTCGACTTACGACGCTCACCACGCACCATGTAGCTCACATCGCCATCGACAGTGCCTGGAAGCACAAATACCCAAATGTCGTCACCCTCATCGAAGCCCTCAGCACTCTCAACAACGACCTTGTTTGAGGTGTTGCTATATACGGGTGCTGCATCAGGATTGCTCACATCGATAGTCATATCGCCCACAACAGCCGTTGGGAACTCGATCTCGAGGCGGTAGAAACGCTCACCATAGAGGTTACGACCCTCGGGGATAGTGATCTTCAGAGCGTGCATCTTATGACGCATAACGGTGTTGAGCTCAACGCGTGTCTTGCCCGTAAGCGCATCCTCAACAACAGGCTCGGCAAGCATAACATCGTACTTACCATCATACGCACCACTCTGCTCAGCAGAGATTGTGTATGTAGCCAGCGTACCATTTGTCGATGTTGGCAAAGGATAGGACAAAAGATATGTGTACTCGCCCTCATCCATAGGTGCTATGTTGGCAGCAAAAAAGGCGTTAGAGTACTCTTCTGAGAAGTAACGCAACATAAACGTCGTATTCTCAAAATAGAAATTACCCTCACTATCCTTAGCCCACACAGCAATCTTATCACCCACAGCCCAACGCGTAGTTACACCATCAGGGTCGAGTGACGTACGAGTAGTCTCATCCAAAAGAGAGAAGCCAACCTCAACGGGTGCTGGCTCGTTGATAATAGCCTCATCAAATGTTGTGCTACATGCCGACACGGCAAGCATCGCACCCATAAGCATGGCTATCTTGTTAATAATCTTCATAGACAACAGTTAGACAATTATAATTATTATCGCCCGCAAATATAACACAAACTTCCTCCCGAATGAAAAAAAATCAACGAACGCCCCTATTTACAAGACGAAAAAAGGGTCATTCGACCTATTGGCAAATGACCCCGCAAAATATACCTCTAGAACAAAATCGCTATTCCCTAGCAAAAGTGACCTTACGCGCCGAGGAGAGGTGTTTCGAGCGAAGACCTATTTCTGGGGCTTTCGCCGTAGATTGAACATCACTCTTCGGACCACTATCAGCTGATAATGAGCTACTTCCCAAATAGTAATCGACAAACTCCTGAGCATCAGCAGCACCCTCACGCGTTAGGAAGAACTTTTCACGATAGACCCTACTTGGATTACCCTCAGCATCAAACGCCACGGCAGCAATCATCAGATCCTTCTCCCACTCGCCACGGAAGTAGGCAGGAGTCCAGTAGGCACCAACCTCGTAGAGTGTCTCAAGCAAAACATCGTCGCTATACTTGGCTGGATCCTCCAATCCGTCGATATAGTTGAAGATTGTGTATAGGAATTGCGAATACTCACCCTCAATCGAAACGCTCATTGGGAGGATAGCATAGCCCTTAAAGTTGCTAAAATAGTCTGTATTAAGAGCATAGACCTCATCACCATCATAATACTTATCGAAGCCAGCCGTAATCTCAATATCGGCAACCACAGCCTCAGAGGTTGCAAACTCGCCCACAACACGCATCGCACCCTTATACTTAAACTCATAAGCATCCATTGGCAAAACTACAACCTTGTAGTTGGTTGCTGGGCGTAGCTGCGAGATATAGCTACTCGTATGACCCTGACACAACTCATAGTAGCTAAACTCCCAATAATCAGCATAATAGTACTTATTATAGAGGTCGAGGATATACTCCTTGATCTCCTCCTCGCTCGTCGAAGCCTCGAAGACGTTCCAGTAGTACCAAACACTATAATCGCTAGGGGTAATATCGACATGCACCTCACGATCGCCAACCTCCGATAGCACGACCTCATACTGACAGGCATCGATACTACCAGCCTTTACCGTGTGAATCTCCTCGCTAACCATCTTCGTGGTGCAAACACCCGCCTCATAGCCAAATAGCAGCACAACATAATCAGTATCCTGCTCCAAACCGCTAAACGTACCCTTCACTGGACCAACGCACTGGTTGGCAGCAAGTTCCGACGCACCATATTTATTCATTATATGCTTGAAGATCTGCGCATCGGAGTTAAACTTAGCAATCTCCAACATTGGCACAGCAAAGATTGTATATGGGTCGTCGTTAGACGTCGTAACATCTATATCGAACGTGGTCTGCGTGATGTTGCTAATGGTCATCGCGAGCTCATTCTCCGACGGTGGAATATCATCGACCGTAAACCACTTGTATGATACCTCGCTAAGTGGCTCAAGCGACTCGTCCCACTTAAAGGCGAAGACCACGTATTCGGTATTTGCCATAGCCTCAAATTCGTAGTTATCAGCAAGATAGTAGGTGTTATACTCAAAAAACTCCTCCTTGGTATACTCCCAATAAAGGTAGTTATCAAGAGCCGTGGCAACAACATCCCTTGCCAAAGCGTCAATATCGCCACCAAACTCTTCAAAATGCTCTCGCGTGGTGAGGTTATGGTAATAGGCAACACCCTCGTGCGAAGGCTGAATAGAGATAGATGCTAGGGCACGATTTAGCTCGACATTGATATCAAACGTCACGTCGTTACCCTCATAAGGAGGCGTCGTTGTAAATGCCTCATAGTAGATAGATGTGGTCTTTTCGCCAGCAGTATTCATACCATAGACATATACCACATACTCACTCTCGGTGTCGAGTCCCGCCATGCGAATACCGCTGTGCGATCCGGTGCTGAGTATCTGACCGAGTAGGGTCTCAAGCTCAACCTCAGCTTCTGATGCCATCGAGACATAATATGCCATGTCCTCCGCGAAAATCTGCTCCTCGTCGTAGGCTTCAAACCACTCGCGACCAACGATCTGTCCGATCCACGTAGTGCTCTCATCGCGTGTAGCGACGCTTATAGTCACCGATGTTGCATCGACAGAATCCACCTTGAGGCTTATTGGATCAACAAATGGTTGTTGGCTTATCTCCAGCGACTTACGACTACCTCCATAGCTCAACACAATAGATGAAGATCGTAGCTCACCAGAGATATTCTTTGCCACATCGAGGCTCACGAAGCTCGATGTAACAATGATATTCGACACCCAGTCGGCATCACACGAGGCAGTAAGCTCGACCCCCGCAACAGGCTTTGTGACCGTATAGTTGAAGCGTAAGTTTCCACCTTCGGGCTGCACCTCGAGGGTTTCGACATAGATCTCGATATCTCCGCTGTCGGTAGCGGGATCTTTTGAACACGACACAAGGGCTGAGAGCACCACAACTACCATTGCAAGCACTCTTAAGAATTTAGCTTTCATCAGTGATCACTATTTTAGTTTTTTTGACTCAATAACAGAATCGATATATGCCTTGATCTTTGGCGCGGGGTCCTCCCACGTATCGGGCTTTATGACCTTGCCATCCTTGGGGTTGTAGTGGGGCTTGCCATCGGGCCAGAGCTTAGCCATATTTGCCTGCTGCACAATCTCGAAGAGTTCGTCAGCCTCAAGACCCATCTCCACCATTGTGCCGAGTGCAAAGTACATCAGATCGATCATTGCATCTGCCTGCTCATAGATATTATCGGCAATAAGGAACTCGGCAACCTCCTCATTCATCCACTTAGCACGCGACAGCGCACGCTTCTTGTCAATCATCTTAGGCTCAGATGCTACGGGATGTCCAAACTTATCGTGAAATTCACGAACATCGTTCCACTCTTTCTTCATATTTTTCGTTTTGTGTATTCAATAGAGCAAAGATAACAAAATAAATTAAGGCAAAGAAAATTTTTCGAATTTCTTTGCCTTAATCTAATATTACTTCGTCATTGCGAAGAATTGCATCTATTATTCTTTCTGATACTTATTGCTTTCTATGCAATTCTGTGGCAATCCACCTTTGGCGACTACCTTACTGATACCGCTTACCACCGTCTATAAACAGCGGTAGATTCCCACGGTCGAGCATAGTAGGTTTATACACTCTTATTACTCTCAATTGCTCTCCCTCGGAATGACGCATATGTCTATTGGTTATTACAAATCCTCTCCGTTTGCTTGGTTATATCCATTGTCATAATACATTGCAATATAGTACTCTCCCCCATATTCTTCAATTGTAAACCAAACAGTTTTTTTTGCCAATGCTTCATAAGTCAGTCTTGAGGTGAGTGATATTACCTCATTTTTTATCTCCTCTGTAGCATTCTCTAGTTGTTCTGGAAGATATTTGGAATATATTATCGATTCTACTTCTGCTGCTAAACTTTTACATGTTTCATCAGATAAATTTTGGTAAAAATGTGCTTCGTATCTTTTATCATGGATATTCATCTCATATGATATATCTTCTTCTGCTGGGATAGTATAATCTAAAAATGAAATATACCTTTGATTATTTGTAAATTGATTACACAAAATATTAAATCTATTCTTGATACTAGATTCACTGATTGTATTTTTATCAAACACCGCAATGCGATATACTTTATTGTTATTAGTAACAATATGCACATCAACATCTTGACCATTAAACTCTCCCTCCAGAATATCAGCATCAAATATAGAACTAACAAAACCTTTGGCTTTAAGTTGCTTAATCATTTCTGGTTTAAAACCATCAACAGGAATACCTAAAAAGGTGGTAACATCATTTTGAGCATAAAGAGAAAAAGATGTAAAAATCAAAACGATAAGAGAT
The DNA here is from genome assembly GCA_017379015.1 of Alistipes sp. GTDB lineage: Bacteria > Bacteroidota > Bacteroidia > Bacteroidales > Rikenellaceae > Alistipes. The sequence goes on along the minus strand of JAFNXN010000010.1, from coordinate 71,721 downwards.
ATAAGCCTTTTCATAACAGTGTAATTATAAGGTTTAACTACAAGCAAAATCGCACATTTGCAAATTTACGAAAAATTTTGCACTTTTGCAAAAATTAATAACCACTATCGCAATGGCTATAACAGTAAAAGCAAAGTTTAAGTGCAGCTCCGAGAAGATTTCACAAGTGCCCAAAGACGACCTTATCCATAATAAAATTATGAAATACTTTTTTAACATCTTACTAATATTAACAATAGCTTTATCTGCTGTTTCATGCGACTGGCTTTTAGAGATATTTGGAGAAGATTTAAGCAGTAATATGCCCGAGCCAACAGGTATTGTCGGAACTTATGAGGGAATAATCTACCTTAAGAATGAGACTGAGCGCCCAATAGCCATAGAGCATAACCTTGATAGTTCAAATGCAGAAAGTTCAACAATTGTATTAGAAGTTGGAGAATCAATAGCTATACATCAAAAGCAAATAGAGGTAGAAGAATTCCACAATGGCCCGATAGAAATAGACGATGAGTTTTGCAAAAACTATCTTGACGGACTTGGCGCTCACAGCTACATAAAGGTTTGGAATATCAGCGGCACACTACTCAAAGAGTGGCTATATAATAATTACAACCCATCGACTAAGAATCCATTCGACGAATGGTACTACAACCTCGAGAAAAAAGGAATAAATGATTATATATTGTTCCAATGGACTTTCTCTATTAAAGAGTGGTTATTCGAGGAGGATTAAGGCAACAATGACACTCTGATAACAGATTAAGTTAATAGACTTTGCAAAAAATACAGAGAAATGGCTATTACAATAAAAGCAAAATTTAAGTGTAGCTCCGAGAAGATTTCACAAGTGCCCAAAGACGACCTTAAGGATATCGCCTTCATCGGGCGCAGTAACGTGGGTAAGTCCTCATTGGTAAACATGCTCACGGGCATCAAGGGACTTGCCAAGGTATCGGGAACACCCGGCAAGACACGCCTGATAAACCACTTTAGCATCAACGATAGCTGGTATCTTGTCGATCTTCCTGGATATGGCTACGCCCGAGTATCGAAGTCGACACGTGGCGAGTTCTCGAAGCTTATCACCGACTATGTGCTCAAGTGTGAGAAGCTACACTTTCTCTTCGTGCTTGTCGACTCGCGCCTAGAGCCTCAAAAGATCGACCTCAGATTTATTGAGCTACTTGGCGAGCATGGCATCCCCTTTGGCATTATCTTCACCAAGGCCGACAAACTCTCTCAGGCTCAGCTAAATCGAAATATAAAGACCTATAAACAGACCCTCGCCGAACAGTGGGAAGAGCTACCCCCCACCTTCATATCGTCGAGCGAGAAGGGTCTAGGTCGCGAGGAGATATTAACCTTCATCGACTCGTTGCTGACAAATTATTTGCATTATTAAATATAATTTAGTAAAATAAGTGCAAAAAAGTTGCTTATTCGGCTTATTTAGCATAAATTTGTACTACGTAAACCTAACTAATAAAAATTATGGCTATCCATAAAATCAAATTTTTCGCTGGTCGAGGCTCACGCTACCTCGCCGAGAAGATCGCTGCCGAGTATGGTATTCCACTCGGTGACTCAGACGTCTTGCAGTTTAGCGACGGTGAGTTCCAGCCATGCTTCCACGAGTCTATTCGTGGCTGTACAGTCTTTATCATCCAGTCTACATTCCCACCATCAGACAATCTGATGGAGCTTCTCATGATGGCTGATGCTGCACGTCGTGCCTCAGCACATCAGGTAATCGCCGTTATCCCCTACTTCGGCTGGGCACGTCAGGATCGTAAGGATCGTCCACGTGTGCCTATCACCGCACGCCTTGTTGCCAACATGCTTATCGCAGCAGGTGTTCAGCGCGTGATGACCATGGACCTCCACGCCGACCAGATTCAGGGTTTCTTCGATCTACCTATGGATGCGCTCTACGCTTCGGGCATCTTTGTGCCTTACATCCAGAAGCTCAACATTCCTGATCTATCGATTGCCTCTCCAGATATGGGTGGTGCAAAGCGTGCTTCGTCATACGCTAAGCACTTCCAGGCACCAATCATCATCTCGCACAAGGAGCGTGCTAAGGCTAATGTCGTTGGCTCGATGACCGCTATTGGCGAGGTTGAGGGTCGCAACGTGATCATCGTTGACGATATGATCGACACCGCAGGTACTATCTGCATGGCTGCTAACATGCTCATGGACCGTGGTGCTAAGAGCGTACGTGCTGCCGTAACCCACCCTGTTCTCTCGGGCAAGGCATACGACCGCATCAACGAGAGTGCCATCCAGGAGGTTATCACCACCGATACTATTCCATTGAAGGAGGGCGAGGATTTGTCAAAGTTTACCGTACTCAGCGTTGCGCCAATCTTTGCCGACGTTATCGAGCGTGTACACAACTACAAATCAATCTCATCTATCTTCTACCGCTAATCACTCGGTATAGGATTTTGACCCAATGGGGATGGCTAATCATATTAGTCATCCCCATTTGTTTAGAAGTTGAAGAAAAAGATGTAGTTTTAGGCTTAAGTGCCTTTTCACCGCTCACGCTCGGCATAGTCTGCAAGCAGCCTCTGCTCTCACTTAATCGCGGCGCTGCGAAGCCCGAAAAACCGGAGTTTACTAGTGTAAATGAGGATTTTGAGGGCGAGCATAACGACAAGATACACTTTTTATTCAGCTTCATTTTTGTTTTGTCACGCTATATTATACCTATATAAATAATTATTATGCTGAATTTTGTGCGAAAATTTGGTTGCTTGGGAGCAAGTGTTTATCTTTGCACACGCTAAAAAAAAGATTTATTAATTAAAAACTAAATAACTATGAAGGTAGAGAAGAATAAGATGGTGAGCGTGGACTACACCCTCACTGTAGATGGTCAGATTGCTGATAAGTCACAGCCAGGTCAGCCATTGCAGTTTATCTGCGGCATGGGCATGTTGCTTCCTAAGTTCGAGGAGGCTATCATGGGTCTTGGTGCTGGCGAGTCAGTAAAGTTCACTCTTGAGGCTAAGGATGGCTACGGCGAGACTATTCCTGAGGCTATCGTTGAGCTCCCTAAGACTGTATTCATGATGGATGGCAAGATCGCTGAGGAGATCTTGTTCGTAGGCAGCCAGATTCCTATGGCTACTGCTGAGGGTCAGCACATGATGGGTATTGTTAAGGAGGTTAAGGAGGAGACCGTGATGATGGACTTCAACCACCCTATGGCAGGCAAGACTCTTAACTTCGAGGTTACTGTTGTCGAGGTACGCGACGTAACTCCTGAGGACCTTGCATCACAGGGCGGCTGTGGCTGCGGCGACTGCGGTGGCGGTTGTGGCGACCACGAGTGTGGTGACTCTTGCGACTGCGGCAGCTGCCACTAGTAGAGAGTTCAACCTACAGACAAGATGGGGATGGCTAATCGTATTAGTCATCCCCATCGCTTTTAGGTATTTAAAATATCGGCTTATCGATCAAAATATCTAGAACAGATACTGCTCAGTGCGCACCTCACGAGCGAGTGTCTCAATCTCGCTCCACGCCTCCTCGCTGAGAGTGGTGCCCACAACCTCGATAACCTTGCCAGCAGCGATAGCACCCAACGTACCACACTGACGCAGACTAAGACCCTCGGTAAGACCCACCATAAAGCCAGCAGCATAGAAGTCGCCAGCACCCGTGGTATCGACACGCTTAGCTGCCGCCATAATACCTACGTGAACAACCTCCTCGCCACGCTTGATTAGCGCACCACGCATACCGATCTTCACAACCGCCAACTCGCACATAGCACCAATCTGCTGCAACGCCCTCTCAGGCTCAGCCTCGCCCGTAAAGGCGCGCGCCTCATCCTCGTTGGCAAAGAGAATGTCGACATAACGCTCGACAATATCGCGCAAGAAGGCGCGGTTCTCCTCGACAACATTAAACGACGCAAGGTCTATTGCAACTTTAAGTCCATGCTCCTTGGCACGCTCGATAGTCGAACGTATAAGATCGTGATCCTGAACTAAGTAGCCCTCAATATATAGGTAGTCGTAGCCATCAAACACAGCCCCGTCGATCTCCTCGGCACGGAGGTTTGCAGCAGCACCGAGGTGCGTTACGAAGGTACGCTCGCCATCGGGCGATACGAGTGCCACGCACTTACCCGACTTCTCGTCGGAGATAAGTATGTAGGGTGCTACGCCGATGTTTCGCAAAGCCTGAACGTAGAACTCGCCAGTGCCATCATCACCCACCTTGCCTATAAAGCCAACAGTAGTGCCGAGGCGTGCCATGGCACGAATGGTATTGCCCGCCGAGCCACCCAGCGAGAGTGAGTAGGGGCATCCTGCCACCGACTTAGATATTGCAGTCTGAAACTGACTGTCGACAAGGCTCATAGAGCCCTTAGCAAGCTGATACTCCGAAAGAACGGCATCATTCGGAAGATTTACAAGCATATCGGTAAGCGCATTACCGATACCAATAACACTACATTTATTCATTCTCCACAACTATTATCTCACCCTCAAACGACGACTGCGTCTGTGGCTCAGACACAACCTCAACCTTTGCCTCCTCAGCAATCACAGGAGCTGTTTCAGTGGTCTTATTAGGCACAACAATAAATATATAATTTAATATAAATAGTATGGCAAGAGCATACATCGTGAACGTAAGTTTCTTAAACCTACCACAGCAGATATTGAGCAACACGTAGCATATCATGCCGATCAAGATACCGTCTGAGATAGAGTACGACAGCGGCATAAGGATGATGCACACAAAGGCTGGTATCGACTCGGTGTAGTCGCTAAAGTCGATATTGCGTATAGGCTCGAGCATCAGTAGACCCACGATAATAAGTACGGGAGCAGTAGCCGCCGATGGTATCGAGAGGAATAGTGGCGAGAAGAACAACGTAACGGCAAAGCAGCAGCCTACCGTAAAGGCTGTAAGACCCGTACGACCGCCCTGCGCCACGCCCGCAGCACTCTCCACGTATGTTGTAGTTGTCGACGTACCAAGAATAGCACCCGCCGTGGTGGCGATAGCATCCGACATAAATGCCTGGTTGAGGCGCGTGATCTTGCCATCCTCGTTCACCATACCCGCACGCTGGCTCACACCAATCAGCGTACCGACGGTGTCGAACATATCTATAAAGAGGAAGGTGAAGACCACAACAAGCATATCGAGCGTGAAGATGTTATCCCACTGGAACTTGCAGAATATAGGCTCGATTGTCGATGGTGACGACACCACACCCTTAAACTCGGTGATACCCATAGGAATACCTATCGCCGTGGTGATAAGCACACCAAAGAGCATTGCGCCACGCACCCCCTTAACATACATAAATCCTGTGATAAGCAGACCTATGATGCCCAACAACGCAGGACCCTCGGTGATCTTACCGAGTGTTACGAGCGTAGCATCGCTAGCAACGATTATCTCGGCGTGCTGAAGTCCGATAAAGGCGATAAAGAGGCCGATACCTGCGCCAATTGCATATCGTAGGTTTATGGGTATACAGTTTACGATCGCCTCGCGCACGTTTGTGATGGTGAGCAGAATGAAGAGTAGACCCTCAAGGAACACGGCAGTTAGGGCAAACGACCAGTGGTAGCCCATACCCAGACATACGGTGTAGACGAAGAATGCGTTGAGCCCCATACCTGGTGCAAGGCCAAAGGGGAGCTTACCGCAGAATGCCATCATCATACAGCCGATAATGCCCGCAAGTGCCGTTGAGGTGAAGACCGCCCCACCAGGCATATCAAGTTTGCTGAAGATGTCGGGATTTACGGCCAAGATGTAGGACATCGTGAGGAAGGTAGTGATACCTGCCAAGATCTCCGTACGCACATTGTGTTTCGCACGATCAAAACCAAATAGTTTGTTGAGCATACGTTTGGGGTTTAGTATGTGTCGTTAGTTAGTTTGTGTTTAACAGAACAAATGTACACAAAATTTTTGAGAATTGGGTTGATTTGCGGTCTTATAATCGAATATTTCTTGCAAGGTCAGAGTGATGCAGTAGTGACGCCGACATGAGAAAGGGCGGAAGGGACATACTTGCGTATTTCTATTCAGCCCAATGATTGAGAGGAAAGCAGATGCAGCCTTATCAGCGAAAATTTTTGATTAGAAGATTGTAGATGTGGTGCATCGCAAAAGAAGAGGCCTCGGGATAGTACAAAACGTACAGCCCGAGGTCTCTTACTTTTTGGGATGTGCCGCAGATGCGGTCTTATAATCGAAAATTACTTGTAATGTCAGAGTGGTGCAGTAGTGGCGCTGACACGAGAAAGGGCGGAAGGGACATACTTGACGTATTTCCCTTTCGCCCTTTGGACTGAAGCGTCGCTAATGCACCGCTATCACATTACAATTGTGGGCCGGCAGCCACAAGAGCCTTACCCTCCTCGTTAGTTGTGAACTTAGCGAAGTTCTTGATGAAGCGACCTGCAAGGTCCTCTGCCTTAGTGTTCCACTCAGCAGCATCAGCATAAGTGTCGCGAGGATCGAGGATTGCTGGATCTACGCCTGGAAGTGCTGTTGGCACCTTGAAGTCGAAGATAGGAATCTGCTTAGTCTCAGCATTGTCGATTGAGCCATCGAGGATAGCGTCGATGATACCACGTGTATCCTTGATAGAGATACGCTTACCAGTACCGTTCCAGCCAGTGTTTACGAGGTAAGCAGTAGCACCTGATGCCTGCATACGCTTAACGAGCTCCTCACCATACTTTGTTGGGTGGAGTGAGAGGAATGCTGCGCCGAAGCAAGCAGAGAATGTAGGAGTAGGCTCAGTGATACCACGCTCAGTACCTGCAAGCTTAGCAGTAAAGCCTGAGAGGAAGTAGTACTTAGTCTGCTCAGGAGTGAGGACAGATACTGGAGGCAACACGCCGAAAGCATCAGCAGATAGGAAGATAACCTTCTTAGCTGCTGGAGCCTTAGATACTGGCTTCACGATGTTGTTGATGTGGTTGATAGGATAAGATACACGAGTGTTCTCGGTTACTGACTTATCTGCGAAGTCGATCTTACCATTCTCATCAACAGTTACGTTCTCGAGCAATGCATCGCGACGGATAGCGTTCCAGATGTCTGGCTCGTTCTCCTTTGAGAGGTTGATAACCTTAGCGTAGCAACCGCCCTCGAAGTTGAACACACCGTCATCGTCCCAACCGTGCTCGTCATCACCGATAAGCTGGCGCTTAGGATCTGTCGAGAGGGTTGTCTTACCTGTACCTGAAAGACCGAAGAAGATAGCTGTCTCGCCCTTCTCGTTGGTGTTAGCAGAGCAGTGCATTGAAGCGATACCCTTCAATGGGAGGAGGTAGTTCATGTATGAGAACATACCCTTCTTCATCTCACCACCATACCAAGTGTTGATGATCACCTGCATCTTCTCAGTGAGGTTGAACACAACAGCAGTCTCAGAGTTAAGACCAAGCTCAGCGTAGTTCTCTACCTTAGCCTTTGAAGCGTTAAGCACTACGAAGTCAGGCTCGCCATAGTTTGCAAGCTCCTCCTCAGTAGGACGGATGAACATATTCTTTACGAAGTGAGCCTGCCAAGCAACCTCCATGATGAAACGGATCTTGAGGCGAGTATTCTCGTTAGCACCGCAGAAAGTATCCATCACGTAGAGCTTCTTTGATGAGAGCTCCTTAGAAGCAAGCTTCTTAAGCTCAGCCCAAGTCTGCTCAGTTACAGGCTTGTTATCGTTCTTATACTCGTCAGATGTCCACCAGATAGTATCCTTAGTGGTCTCATCCATTACGAAGAACTTATCCTTAGGTGAACGACCAGTGTAAACACCTGTCATCACATTTACAGCACCCATCTCTGTGAGTACGCCCTTGTCGTAGCCAGTAAGGCCCTCCTTGGTCTCCTCCTCGAAGAGTGTCTCGTATGAGGGGTTATACAACACCTCTTTCACGTCGGTAATACCGTACTTAGATAGATCAATTGTTGCCATAGTTTTACTTTTTAATATATAATTATAATACTTCCAAATTTTTATACATCTCAACTTCTGCTCCATTCTAACGGCTTCTTACTAACGAGTAGTATGGATAGTCGCTAAATTGAACAAAATCGAGGCAAAGTTACAAAATAATTTTGGACTGTGAAAGTTTTAACAGAAAATTTTTAAATTTTTTTATTAAAACTTGTTACTACGATAGCTACGCACATATTGCACTCATAGATAAAGAAAAAATTGGGGTTAATATGACGTGGCAGCAAATGGCTGTTCACCACGTTAATATTAACCCCAAAGATATTTGGAACATGCACCCCGCGGCGATCAGAGGCGGGGAAGCACGCAGACATCACGAGCCTCGGTATGCTTATCATCAACACGCTCAACCTCAAAGCTAACGCGCCAATTATGCTTCAGTGTACGGTAGCCATCGCTCCGAATGGCGGTATAGTGTACATATACATCTACCCCATCACTACCAGTGATAAAGCCATAGCCACGCTTATCATCAAACCACTTTACACGTCCCTCCATAGTTCATAATTATTATGACACAACACCTGGGTTGTATTACATTTTGACAATGTAAAGTTACACATTTTATTCCGCACAGCAATACTATTATGCCATTTTTTAACGTTACATTTGTAGAATATGAAAAAAACTCTTACTTTTGTAGGTAAATCAAAATAATATAGGGTATGAATATCAAGTGGAAAGTGGCACTTCTTACGTTGCTCGGATTCTCAACAGCAGGCTGTTGCACAACTAAGAAGGCATCGAAGGCAGAGACCTCAGAACCAAATAATATCGAGAGCGAAATTGATGACCCACGCATCATGCTTATGTATGGCGTGCCATTTCCTGATGGCGAGGTAGCTCGTCCTATCGACCCAGAGCAGGCAAAAGAGGAGATCGAGGCACTCAAGCGTGAGGCGGAGAAGGGTGCTGAGCAGGAGGCTTCGGCAGCCGAGAATGAGGGTGTACCTTTTGAGGATGGCAGCATTGTAAAGCCTATCTCTGAGGAGGAGGCTAAGAAGCTCATCGAGGAGCTCAAGCAGGGCAATGAGGAGGCAGCTCAGCAGGCAGCTCAGGAGAACCAGTAGAATAGCTAACAAACTAGCAAAAGAAAATAATCACATACAGTGAAAGGCAAACGATTAGGACTGCGTAAACATCTAGGGCTCAAACTATTCAAGGGCATCAGAGAGCAGGTCGTCGAGCGTCATGCGTTGCGTACACTCTTCTTCGAGTGTACGCTTCGTTGTAATCTGAGCTGTCGTCACTGTGGTAGCGACTGCCGCACCGATGTAGCCGAGCAGGACATGCCACTCGAGGACTTCCTCAGCGTACTCGACAATGAGATAACACCTAATGTCAACCCACGCGACGTACTCATCATCTTCTCGGGTGGCGAGGTTCTTATGCGCCGCGACCTTGAGGAGGCTGGTCGCGAGGTGTCGCGCCGCGGATATAGGTGGGGAATGGTAACAAATGGCATGGCTCTCACCCCCGCACGCTTTAATGCGCTCATCGATGCTGGGTTAAGCTCAGTGTCAGTGAGCTTTGACGGCTTCAAGGAGATACACAACAACATACGCCAAAACGCACTAAGCTACGATCGTGCGCTCGCAGCACTGCGCCTCATAAGCAAGAGTGGTATTGCCTACGACGCGATAACATGTGTAACTCCCGAGATGGTCGACCGCCTCGAGGAGTGGAAGGAGCTACTCATAGCCGAGGGCATAAAGTCGTGGCGCATATTCTCAATCTTCCCCGCCGGACGCGCTAAGCGCGACGACACGCTACACCTCTCTACGGAGCAGTTCCGCAAGGTTATGGAGTTTATACGACTCACACGCCGCGAGGGACGCATCAAGCTCAACTACGCCTGCGAGGGCTTCCTTGGAGGCTACGAGAGCGAGGTGCGCGACCACTTCTACATGTGTGCCGCGGGTGTCAACGTAGCATCGATACGCGTCAATGGCGACATCTCGGGATGCACCAGCGTGCGTGGCAACTTCACGCAGGGTAACATCTACAAGGATAGCTTCTGGGATGTATGGCAAAACCGCTTCGAGAAGTTCCGCAATCGCGAGTGGGCACACCGCGACGAGTGTGCCGAATGTAAGGTGTGGGAGTTTTGCGAGGGCGGCGGCATGCACCTCCGCGATGATGAGGAGCGTCTTATGTACTGCCACTACAACATGCTTAAATAGACAATAACCATATAGCGGTTAATATCAAAAATTTAGGGGTTGGCTCAACACAAAGAGCCAACCCCTAACTTTTTTACCTGCAAAGGTTTAACGATACTCAACAACGATCTTAGCGATGTTAGAGTGCGAACCTCCAGCAGGAGTATAGACGATGCGCGACTTGCACTCACCAGTCCAAACAGCCTCAGTAGCAGAAGCGAATGTCTGGGTCGAAAAACTATCGTACTCCTTAGCCTTAAGATCGACAAGATAACCTGCAGGAGCTGTGAGCGTTACCTTAGTAATGATCTTACCATTCTGAGCCTCGATACGTAGATCATTAGATGTCGAGCGACCAATGTAGATACAGTCACGACCATCAGCCTTATCAGTACGCCAAGAGCCTTTAGATGAGATGATAACATCACCCGAATAGATAGTACCTACTTCGTTACCGCTTACTGCGCCCTCCACAGGGAACTCAATCTCGATAGTCTTTGACTCGCCCATTGGAGCCTCAACAGTAACGGTCGCCGTGCCAGCCTCCGACGCAGTGTTAAGCGTAGCATCCGCAGGGTTAGCAACAACCGACACCTTATGCTCGCCAGCCTCAACGCCCTTAAACGTAGCTGTTGTAGTCGAAACAGTAGTTGTGACTGTGCCACAAGTTACGGTATAGTCCTTAGCACCTGCAACTGCACCCCACGATACGGTAACAACATCGCCCTCAGCCGATGCCGTAACAACTGGCGTAGCAAGAGGTGTTACGGTAGGCTCATCGCCACCCTCGTCGCTAGATGTGCCATCGACGTAATAGATATAGTAGTAATAAGAACCTTGGCTACCAGCAAAGTTAAACTTAGTGCCAGAGTAGTTATTCAGGTAGCGGTAAGCGGTATCAGTGTAGTAGGCATAGGCCTTCACGGCATAGCTCGAGCTAAGAGAGATATTCCACTCTGCCTCGCGATCCAAAGAGGCCTTAAAGCCGAGCTTGCTCGACCAGTTCGCATCGTCGTAAGTACCATACAAGTAGCCCATGTTAGCATCCTTAAGTGCCAATGTACCTGGTGTCGCACCAGCCTCCACAGCGAGGATAGCAGCATCGGCAGGAAGAGCCTCCGCAGAGATCTCCAAACCATCACTAACCGTTACAGATGAGGTGAACTTTAGCGCATTGCCATCGGCAGTTGTCGAGAGAAGCTTTGCTGTCTGCGACGGAGTGTTCTTAATGCAGAAAAGAATCTCATCACCAGCGTTAAGCTTGCTGATGTCGGTAAGGAGCTTATAGGCCTTAGGCTTCTCGAGTCGCTGCAAATCCTTAACGGCGAACACAGCAACATCGCCACGCTTAAACTCAAGAGTCTTGCCAGTGAGGTCAACACTCTTGGTATAGATATACTGATCAGTAACAACGGTAACAGTAAAGTATGTGTCGCTAAGCACAGTAGGCACAGTGGTCATCCATACCACATCCTCGCCTGTAGCCACCCAATTATCACGCGAGATGGTAATATCCTCGTAGTTGTTATACCACTTTGCATTCTCTACAGTAGCTGCCTCGTGTACCTTAAATTCTACTGCACCAGCAGGCTTTGCCGATGACGAGAAGGTAACCGACTGGATGGTCTCGCCAGCACCAATGCCCTTAAGTGTCATCTTGGCAAAGGCAACCATACGCGCAAAGGTAAACTTCACACTCTCTGGAGTTCCCTCAACCACAACAGGCTCTATCGACACAAGAATGTCGCTCTTAGGGTCGTAGCTATCAGCCGTAGGTGTCTGCTCCTGAGGCACAACAAGGTTAATAGATGACGTCGTAGATTTTTTAGCGTAAGGATAGAAGGCACCAAGCGTATAAGACTTTGCGCCATCGGTTGTCGTGAAGTCGGCAGTGAACTCGATGCGACCCTCAGAGTCGATAACATAGTCCGAGTGTGTAGCTGTCTGACGACGCGTTGCGCTATTATCATCGGCAAAGTAGATGATATTAAGCTGCTCGCCCGACTCAGCCCACTTAATCTTCTCGCCCTCAAGGTAGGTACGAGTCTCAGGCTCGACATCAACAGCAACCTTGATGGTTGTCTTGTTCTCCATAACGATCTCAGCTGCATCCTCCTTAGCGCAGCTCACAGCAACGATAGCCAATAGTGAGGCTAGAAATAGTACTCTCTTCATATTCATACCCCCTTTTTAGAATTCACCAAAATCATTAAAATCGGGGTCCTCACCTGGTTCTCCCCAGTTGCCAGTAGAGCCCTCAAAGCCCTCCTCAACCTCAACGTAGATAAGCTCTACGGTAGGTTCTTCGTAGATGTTTGTGTGCATAATACTCTTCATTATTTTAAATATTTTATAAACATAGCGTTAAGAAACGGCAAATTTACTAAATTTTACACAATATCCAAGACCTCCGTTGGCAAAATCAGAAATAAATCTAAACTATTCCACCTACAAATAATATTACAAACCGCCATTTTTTATATCTTTGCAACTCAATACAAACGGAAATAACAAAATAGATTAACCTTATACTATGACTCTCAATAGAATTTTTGCAGTAAGACTCTCGCTTATATGCACCCTACTTCTTGGCACTATTAGCTGCCAGAACGACCCCATCGAGGATGATGGCTCAGCACGCGTTATCCCTGAATGTCAGAGCATTGATGTTTCGGAGTATGGCGACCGCTTCACCATCGCGTACACCATCGAGAACCCCATATCAACCGCCCCACTCTCGGCACACAGCAAGGCTGAGTGGATAACCAACATTGATAACTCGGTGCCCGGCGAGGTATCGTTTACCGTATTGTGCAACGACACGGCAGAGCCCCGCGAAACAGTTCTCACGCTACGCTATCCATCGGCTAAGACCCACCCCGAGATAACAATCAAGCAGGCGGCAACTAGCGAGGAGAAACTATCAATCGAGATAACCTCGATCGACTACTCGGAGTGTAGCGCGAATATAGTCCCCGCAAGCGACGACATATCATATATCTTGATGCTAGCCGAGAAGGACTACTTTGCAGCAACCGATATCGACGATGCCGAAGACCTAGTATATGCCAACGAAGCATATTTTAGAGGTTACATGACTCCAGACGAGGGCCTTGCAGAGTTTTTGAAGCGTAGCGGCTTCGAGCGTAAGGGCAACTGCAAGCAGAGTTGGATAGACCTCTCGCCAGCAAAGGAGTATATCATTTACGCCTATGGCGTAACAGTCATCGACGACATACTATATCGCACTACACCAGTCTACCACCAAGAAATAGAGAACCGACTTCCCGAGCGTAGCGACATAGTGTTTGACCTCACAGCAAATAGCAACGGCCCCGAGATAAGTGTCGAGGTTGACCCTCTTGTCTGGAGTGGATACTACATGGTGCAGTTTGTTGAGGATGGCGAGGCAGGATATGTGGCTCAGGGCGAAGAGTTTACCGCAGCAAACGAGGAGGCTCTAGCCGAGTCATTCTTCTACATCTCTGACCACATATACTACACCCAGGAGCTTAGTGCCGAGGAGGTTATGCAGACGCTTGGATATAAGGGTGCAACGACTATTAACAAGACACTAAATGCCAACCACGACTATATGATATTGGTATATGCCATCGACTCGGAGGGTGGCAATGTGCCAATGATGGTGTCGCGCCCAACAATTGGATATGTCACCACGGGCGACGTGGAGAAGGTAGAGATGACCTTCGAGGTTGAGATTAGCAACATCCGCCCACGCTCTGTAGACATATCGATCACCCCATCGGCAGACTATCCATACAACGCCGTGATGATGTACGCCGACAACCTCCCCGAGGGTAGCCGCGAGGAGCAGCTAACACACATCATGGAGAAGTATCCACCAATTGAGCTTGTGGGTCCATATAGGGAGCATATCGACCAGCTACCCCCATCTACAGAGTTTGTACTTGCCATCTATGGCTACTATGCGGGTGCTGCAACAACAGAGCTACAGCTCTACACCTTTGCCACACTAGCCGACGGTGCTGGTGGTAATACCATCACCAATGTGCGCTGCTCGGCATACGACCTTCGTGAGGTGGCAGCTCTCGAGCCCTACTACTCAAGCTTCATCGGCTATGCCGACTACTTCCTATCTGTCGAGATCACCACTGCAGAGCCATCGCCATCGCTACACTTCGACATCTTCCCAAGCTACCTGCTCGAGGAGTACGGATTGGAGGAGATTCGCGAGAGCCTGCTGGAGTACTCCTACACCTCGTCACCCGACTGGGCACTATGCACCTACGGCAATGAGTATGTCGTATGTGGTCTTGCCGAGGACACGTCGGGATATATCGGCGAGATGTACATCTCAGAGCCTATAAGCTTTAAGTATGAGGAGCGTGGTGATGCTCAGGAGTTTGTCGAGCTATATAAAGATTATGTCAACTAGCTTGATACTAAGAGGGAGGCTCTAGAACTTACAGAATCATAGAATTTCATAAAATTTCAATTCGTTGTAAATTAAGAGTTTATAAAAATATTAAACTCATTGAAACTCATAGGCTGCATTTTGACATATAAATATTATCGGTTAGAAGAAGAAAAACGACACAATCGCCGTTTCATCTGCGATTCTTTTCATACCTTTGTTGGCAAATAATAAGCATATGAGCGATTTACAAACATACGCCGAAGCGGTACGAGTTATTAAGGGAGCGATATTGCGTAGTCAGTATCGTGCAGCATCTGCGGCTAATAAAGAGCAACTATCATTGTATTACGGTATAGGTTGCTATGTTTCTAAAAACTCCCGTGAGGGTTTCTGGGGCAAAGGTGCAATTGAGTCCATTAGCCAGCAACTACAAAAGGAGTTGCCTGGGCTTCGTGGTTTCTCAGCCACTAACATAAAAAATATGCGTTCATTCTACGAAGAATGGTCGCCCGTTATAAATCGCCAGCCTATGGCTGACGAAAATAAAACGCTAACTGCGGTTAGCGATTCGATACTTGACGAACAAATGTTGCTTATGGAAATTCGCCAGCCGATGGCTGACGAATTTAATTGGGCGGACTTTGTTGCTATCGGCTTTAGCCATCATATTGAGATTATAACAAAGGCTAAGTCTTTAGATGCTCGTTTGTTCTATATACACGAATCCGCCACACGCTTTTGGAACAAATACACTTTAAGAGATTATCTCAAAGCGGACTTATACAGCCATCGAGGTACGCTACCCAATAACTTCACCGCTACAATGCCGAGTACAAAGCAGGCATTAAAGGCTGTAAACGCATTCAAGGATGAATACTTGTTGGATTTTATCAATGTAGAAGAACTTGATACACAAGATGAAGATTTGAACGAGCGTGTGCTCGAAAAGTCCATTGTGGATAACATCAAAAGGTTTATTCTGACCTTCGGACAAGATTTTATTTTCGTAGGCAACCAATATAGGTTGGAGGTTTCAGGAGAGGAAATGTTTGTTGATTTGCTTTTCTTCAATCGAGAACTAAACTCACTTGTTGCCGTCGAGCTAAAATCAGGGAAATTCCGTTCTTCATACTTGGGACAATTAAGTACATATCTGTCGGCTCTTGACACATATGTAAGGAAACCGCACGAAAACCCTGCAATTGGCATCCTATTATGTCGCGATATGAATCAGTCGTTCGTTGAGTTTGCTATCCGAGATTATGACAAGCCTATGGGCGTTGCAACTTATAGGGCAACAAAAGATATGCCTGAGCGATTGCGTAATGCACTACCCGATATTGAAGAATTAAAGAAATTACTATAGTTTATGCTGTTATTATAGTTGTGATAGCATATATTAAAAACATATTATATGGGGCATGATAATAGAATAAATCCTATTTTTAGCCAGCATATATTTTAAAAATTCAAAAAATACACAACCTCTATTTTTGGGTGTAAAAAAGGGTGTAAATCTCGTAACTACTTGATTTACACCCTTTGCTGCTAAGAGGGAGGGATTGGCTACTGCGCAGATAGATCTGCTCCGCTTAACGCCTTTCCCTACTGCTCGCCGCAGGGGCCCCTGCAAGCCCTACTACGCAAAAAGCGGCTAGCCGTATCTTTTGTTTTCTACACCTACGTCTACAAGCAAGCTTGTGCCGAGGTATAAAAAACAAAAGGTATCGATTACTCGATACCTTTTTGCTTCGTGATCTTGCGGAGAGGGAGGGATTCGAACGGCTTTAGCCGTAGAGCCGATACATATTAAGCGCAGGGCTTAAGCCCGAGCAATAAACACTTTAATATCGGCTCAACCCCACATTAAGTGAGCAATGCCTCGCTCTACTTAGATGCAGAGCAGCTGCCACGGGCAGTTTTGTTTTAGGGGTTATGCTGGGGTGCTGGCACACAAGGCATAAGCACAAAAACAAAACAGACGACTTCTTAAGTCGTCTGCTCTGCATCATTTCAGCGGAGAGGGAGGGATTCGAACCCTCGGAACAGTTGCCCGTTCACCGCATTTCGAGTGCGGCCCGATCGACCACTCCGGCACCTCTCCTGTTTTCGGAGTGCAAATATAGCTATTTTTTTGTTATGTTGTTCTGCGACGATGCTAATTTTTTGAAAAAATATACTCCACTCGCATCTCATCCGCGAGCTAAGCATCTCGCTCAGCACACATTAATAATATCGTCTTTACAGAGAATATAAACACAACAAGGAGCCGTCGAAAAATCTCGACAGCTCCTTGTTATAGCTATAGATACAAGCACTATAGACGCGCCTTAATGGCTTTTGACTCCTCCTCGTAGCCAGGCTTATCGAGTAGTGCAAACATATTCTTTTTATATGCCTCAACACCTGGCTGGTTAAATGGGTTTACACCGAGCATATAACCGCTAATGCCACAGCCCTTCTCGAAGAAGTAGAGCAGCTGACCGATGGTACGCTCGTCGATGCGCTCGATCTCGATAGTAAGGTTAGGAACGCCACCGTCGATATGTGCAAGGCGCACGCCAAGCTCAGCCATCTTATTGATCTCAGAGAGACGCTTGCCTGTCAAGAAGTTAAGACCATCGAGGTTTGCCTCATCTGCCTCAACTCTCACCTCGTGCTTAGAGTTTTTCACCGAGATGATAGTCTCGAAGAGTGTGCGCTCACCCTCCTGGATATACTGACCCATAGAGTGAAGATCGGCTGTTAGAGTCACGCTTGCGGGGAAGATACCCTTAAGATCCTTGCCCTCAGACTCGCCATAAAGCTGCTTCCACCACTCTGCAATATACTGTAGCTTAGGCTCATACGAACCAAGTATCTCGATCTTCTTGCCAGCCTTGTAGAGCTCATTACGAACAATAGCATACTGAGCTGCTGGGTTCTGCTCGATTGGCGTAGCCTCAGATGTTAGACGCTCCATATCGAGTGCGCCCTCAACAAATGCCTCAACATCGACACCAGCAACAGCCAAAGGAAGAAGACCTACGGGCGAGAGTACCGAGTAGCGACCACCCACATTGTCCTCGATAACAAATGTAGGATAGCCCTCCTGTGTTGCGAGGGTCTTGAGAGCACCACGCGCCTTGTCTGTAATTGCCACGATGCGCTCAGCAGCCTCTGCCTTGCCATAGCGGCTCTCGATCTCAGCCTTAAGAAGACGGAAGGCGATAGCTGGCTCGGTGGTAGTACCCGACTTAGAGATCACGATTGCAGCAATAGAGTACTCCTTGAGAGCATCCATAAGCTCATAGGTGTAGTCCTCAGAGATATTCTCGCCGGCGAAGACGATGGTTGGGTTGTTGTGCCTCTTCTTCAATGACTCGAACGAGTTACTCATAGCCTCAAGCACAGCCTTAGCACCGAGGTACGAGCCACCGATGCCGATGCAGACAACAACCTCTGCCTTAGCACGAAGGTTATCAGCAATGCGCTTAATCTCGCTAAGCTCCGAGTTGGTGATTGACGATGGGAGGTTCACCCAGCCGAGGAAGTCGTTGCCTGCGCCCTTGCCATTATGGAGTAGTGCATTAGCCTCAGCAGCAGCGCGCTGCATATCTTCCGTAATAGTCACACCTGAGTGTGCTGCATTAAAATTAACTAGCTTCATATCAATATGTTATTTAGATTAAATTATTTCAAAATCTTTGTTATTGCGAGCATCGCATCGCGTGCCGAGGCGTTGTTATAGAGCACCTCCCACACCATGTCGGCAATAGGCATCTCGATGCTACGACGCATAGAGCTACGGCGTATGCACTCGGCAGCGTAGTAGCCTTCGGCAACCATCGTCATCTCGTTGAGCGCACTCTTCACCGAGCATCCCTTGCCAAGCAGCGTGCCGAGGCGGCGGTTGCGGCTAAGCGGAGAGTAGCATGTCACAAGCAGGTCGCCCATATATGCTGCGGCGTTGATGTTGCGATTTTCGATAGGCACAGCCTCACCAAGAAAGCGGTTCATCTCGTTGGCACAACCCGAGATCAGCACCGCGAGGAAGTTATCACCATAGCGCAAACCTACGGCAATACCTACTGCCAAGGCGTAGACATTCTTCATGATGGCTGCAGCCTCGACACCTAGCACATCGTGTGACAAGCTACAACGGAAGAAGTCGTTGGAGAGCAGCCCCTCGACAATCTTTGCCGTGTTGCTATCTTCCGAAGCTACAGTGAGATAGGACAATCTACACTGTCCCACCTCCTCGGCGTGCGAAGGTCCTGTGACAACAGATATATTGCTCATTGGCACATCGTAGTAGCGATTCATGTGCTCGACGATCGTGAGGTAGTCGCCAGGGATAATACCCTTCACGGCAGAGACCACAATCTTATCGTGCAGCGACTCGGTGAGGGGGGCTAGGAACTTCGTTAGGAATGCCGAGGGCATAGCCAGAAAGACAACATTTGCATCGCGCACCACCTCGTTGATATCATTCGACGGGGTGATATACTGGCGATCGATGTCGCACCATGGCAGATATTTTGGGTTACGGCCTCGCTCGAGCAGCGATAGGCGTATATCATCATTGAGCACCAACCAATCAACATGGTGGTGGTTTGTCGTTAGTGTCTTAACTATTGCTGTTGCCCAGCTGCCGTAGCCGAGGACGGCACATTTGGCGTTTGTGTCTGGTGTCATAAACGAAAAATTATTGACAAATTTAATAAAAAAGTTGTAAAACTTGCAAATTCTCAACTTCTTTTTTCTATCTTTGTCGGTGAATATGCGCACGTGTGCGAAAGATGCGGCGCATAATATTGTGATACAGATGGTTACTTTGCAACGAGTTTTTTCGCTGCTAAGATAGCCACACTCAACTTTGGAAAAAATAAAAATTGAGAGATATGGGACTTTTTTCACTAACACAGGAGTTGGCGATTGACCTCGGAACAGCCAATACTCTAATCATGCACAACGGAAAGGTTGTTGTCGACGAGCCTTCGATTGTTGCAGTAAACATCAAATCGGGAAACCTCATGGCGATTGGTCACAAGGCACGCCTCATGGATGGTAAGACAAACCCAAACATTCGCACCATACGTCCTCTTAAGGATGGTGTTATCGCCGACTTTGAGGCCACAGAGCTCATGCTCCGCGGCTTCATCAAGAAGGTAAATGCTGCGCGAGGCATGTTTGCCCCATCGCTCAAGATGATGATCTGCATCCCTTCAGGATCTACCAACGTGGAGATTCGTGCCGTGCGCGACTCTGCACAGCATGCTGGTGGCCGCGAGATCTACCTCGTCTTCGAGCCTATGGCAGCAGCCCTAGGTGCTGGTCTCGACGTAGAGGCACCCGAGGGTAACCTCATTATCGACATCGGTGGCGGTACATCAGAGATCGCATGTATCTCACTCGGAGGCATCGTATGCTCTGAGTCGATCAACGTGGCGGGTGATGTCTTCACCTCAGATATTCAGAACTACATTCGCCAGCAGCATGGCGTGAAGATTGGTGAGCGCACAGCCGAGGAGATCAAGTGTGCCATCGGCGCAGCAGTACCCGAGCTCGACAACGAGCCCGACGACTACATCTTCACCGGCTCTAACATGCTCACCTCACAGCCTCAGACCGTAACACTTACATACAGCGAGATAGCATACGCCCTCGACAAGTCGCTCGTGAAGCTCGACAACGCACTCATGAAGGTGCTCGAGGAGATGCCACCAGAGTTGTACTCTGACGTGGTGAAGAATGGTGTCTACCTTGCTGGTGGTGGTGCTCTTATCAAGGGTCTTGACAAGCGTCTTACAAAGAAGTCGGGACTCCCTGTCCACATCGCCGAGGATCCACTACGCGCCATTGCTCGTGGTACTGGCATCGCTCTTAAGAATATTGGGAACTTCTCGTTCTTAATGGGTGGCGACAAATAATTTTTTGTGATAAGGTGTCATCTACTGCCGCTAACGAATTATCTCGTCAATGAGGCTGAATAAAAAGTGTATTTTGTCGTTATGCTCGCTCTCAAAATGCTCATTTACGCTAAGTAAACTCCGCTTTTTCGAGCTTCGCACGCCTAAAACTACATCTTTTTCTTCAACCTCAACATAGTAGAGGGGGTGGGCTTAAGTTATTCCATAGCCTCGCAATTCGCCGAGCAACGGGCAGTACGCTTAAGGAGGTAGTGTAAGCTACGGCAGCTAAGGTGCAATGCCACGCTGCAACAGATTTAAAGAGATAGATTATCGAGAGGCTGTCGGCTTTAGTGTCGTGCAGCCTCTTTCAAAGAGAGATTATGCATAGGCTTTTAGAGTTTATCAAGCGAATATACGTAGTGCTACTCTTCGTGCTCTTGGAGAGTATCGCTATTTGGCAGTATGCCACATCATCGCCTTATACCGAGGCAAAGATTCTCTCGCGCACAACAGCCGTGGGTGGCTATGTCAGCAAGAAGATAACCAACATAGACCACTTCTTCGCGCTACCAGGCGAAAACGGCATGCTCACTCACCGTGTAGCCGAGTTGGAGCAGACACTGGAACGAGAGCGTGAATTGCTCTCCGACTATACCGAAGAGTCGTGGCAGCGTAAGATGACCGAGGAGGGCGATCTACACTACCGCTACTACCCTGCACGCGTAGCATCGATGACCATCAGCCACATGCGCAACTACATAGTCCTAGACAAGGGTGCGCGCGACGGCATCAAGAAGAACATGGGTGTAATAACTCCCGACAAGTGCCTCGTAGGCTACATCATAGAGTGCTCGGAGCGATACTCCGTGGCAATGCCTGTGCTCAACACCGAGTTTACGATGGGTGGCAGCCTCTCGATGACAAACTACACCTGCTCGCTACGCTGGGCAGGAGAATCACCCTACCACATCGACATCATAGATGTATCGACCTACGCACAGATCGAGGTGGGTATGGCTGTGGAGGCGTGGTCGGAGCGACTACCAAAGGGCGTCATCGTGGGTCGCATCGAGTCGTTCGAGCACAATGCCGCAAAGACAGCGTACTCGGCACGCCTGAAGCTCGCCGCCGACATGTCGGCACTCAACAACGTTCTCATTGTCGAAAACACACACTATGGCGAAATAGAGACCTTGATGGATAACATCGAGAGCCAATCAAAGCCATAATAAAACCACAAAATACTGAATTAGAAGATATTAGACACGATGTATAAGTATATTCCATATATCTGGTTAACCCTATCGATACTCCTATTGCAGGTATTCCTAATCGACAACATCGACCTAGGTAGCTCAATATCTGTCTGGATACGACCAATGATATTCCCTCTTATCATACTTCTGCTGCCCGTCGAGTGGAAGTCGATATGGGTGCTTATCATCACCTACCTGATAGCCCTGACGCTCGACCTGATGCTCGGAGGATCAGGCATATACGTCATCACACTGCTCCCCATAGCTTTGGCTCGCACCACACTCCTCTATCTCACGACACACCGCACAACGGAGTCGGGAGATCAGACACAGCTGCTGGCGCGAATCTCTGTGGGTCAGTTGATGCTATACATTGGCGTATCGATGCTCATCTACCACGCTCTATTCTTTGCGCTCGAGACGCTCTCTACAGCAAGCCTTATGCGCCTTGTCGTAACCACACTTCTAAGCACGCTATGTTCGCTACTCCTATCGTGGCCAATAGTGCGCCTCTTCACCTCTAAAGTTGTTGGATAATGACAAACAATAGCAGAGGTATCAAGCGTTATCACCGCCTTCAATATGTGGTGCTACTTGCAGCCATCGCGATACTTGGGCGTCTGTTCTACGTCCAGATTATCGACGATAGATATGAGGCTATGGCTGTGGCAAACATCATCCGTACCGACATCGAGTTTCCGATGCGCGGAGAGGTTCTTGATCGTCGTGGCGAGTATCTAATTCGTAGCCGCGTATGCTACGATGTTATGGTCGTGACGCGCGACATACCACGCGAGGGCTTCGACTCGGTGCGTCTGGCAACAATCCTCAACATCTCGATGGAGAAGCTGCGTCGTGAGCTACGTCGTGCTGGTTCGGCATCACGCACGCCTCACCTTGTGGCTGGCTACCTCTCGCAGGAGGCAAAGCTAATCTTCGACGAGAGCAACTTCAAGGGCTTCTACACCCGCTTCCGCACGGCACGCGAGTATCCACGTCAGGTGGGTGGTAACCTTCTGGGATATGTTAGCGAGGTGAATAACGAGCACATCCGCAAGTGGGAGTACTACTCGGCGGGTGACTATATTGGCGTGGGTGGCGTAGAGTCGGCATACGAGACTCTGCTACGTGGCGAGAAGGGCATAAGCTACCATGCAAAAGATACACGTGGCGCGATCGTCGGCCCATACATGAACGGAGAGCTCGATGTGCTACCTGTAAAGGGCACACAGCTAACATCTACAATCGACGGACGACTACAGGAGTTTGCTGAGCACCTCATGGTAGGCAAGGTGGGTGCTGTGGTTGCCATAGAGCCCTCAACAGGCGAGATACTTGTCATGGTTTCCTCACCGACATACAACCCCGACCTTATGGTAGGTCGCCAACGTAATGCCAACTTCCTTGAGATGACACGCAACCAACGACAGCCACAGTTTACACGAGCTCTCAAGGAGCACTACGCCCCAGGCTCAACATTCAAGCTCGTTCAGGGACTTATCGGTCTTGAGGAGGGTGTGCTCACACCGGGTGATAAGTATCCATGTCATAATGGTTATACCTATGGCGTGGGGCGCAATAGCCGTACGATGAAGTGCCACTCGCACAGCTCACCCCTAACGCTACGTCGTGCCGTAGCAGAGTCGTGCAACGCCTACTTCTGCTACGTGTTCAAGGACATCATCACCAACCCCAAGTATCGCAACATCAAGGAGGGAGTGCGCAAGTGGAACGAGTATGTCTTTAGCTTTGGATTTGGTGATCGCCTAGGCTGCGACCTATACGGCGAGAGTAAGGGCTTTGTGCCGACACCTGAGTTCTACGACAAGGGATATGACGGACGCTGGAACTGGGGTACTGCCATATCGTGTGCCATCGGACAGGGTGAGATGGCATGTACTCCCCTACAGATGGCAAACCTTGCGGCAATCATCGCCAACCGCGGTTACTACTACATACCCCACATCATCAAGTCGATTGATGGTCGTGACTCGATAGATAGTCGCTTCTACGAGCGTCACTACACCAAGGTCAGCGCACATAACTTTGAGCCTATAATCGATGGCATGTGGATGAGTGTCAACGACGATGGTACATCGCGTCAGGCAAAGCTCGAGGGGTGGGACGTATGCGGCAAGACGGGAACAGCTGAGCACAACCGTCGTGATGCCTCGGGATATAGATACCCCGACCACTCAACATTCCTATCGTTTGCTCCACGCAACAACCCCCGCATAGCCATCTCGGTATATGTCGAGCATGGAGGATTTGGCTCGGAGATAGCAGTGCCTATTGCCAGCCTCATCGAGGAGCTATACCTCACCGACACGATCAAGCGTCAGGATATGTTGCAGCGCGTGCTCAACTACAAGATTAACTACGGCTACTACGATGCTAAGCAGCGTAAGTACGACCAGCAACACCCAAAACAGTAAGAGATGGGACCTCTATATAACAATACTTCAGGCTACTCGGTAGGACAAAAGTCGGGCTCGCTATTTGGACATATCGACCTTGTAGCACTTGGTCTATACTTTGCCCTCGTGCTGATAGGCATCCTATCGATAACCTCAGCATCATACGACCCCGATGTGGAGAACATATTCTCGTTTCGCCACAACTACATGAAGCAGATCATGTGGGCAGGCATCGCCTGGGTCATGGGTCTTGTGATCCTACTGCTCGACCGCCGATATTTTCACATGTTTGCCTACCCCTCCTACATTCTCGGCATTGGACTACTGGTGGCAGTACTGCTCTTTGGTGTCAAGGTAAACGGTGCTAAGGCGTGGTTTGAGTTTGGAGGCATAAGGCTACAACCCGTGGAGTTTGTAAAGATAGCCACGGCACTTATGGTGGCACGTGTGATGAGCGACTTCTCGTTCAACATCAACCGCGTGCGCGACCTGATAAAGGTTGCGGCGGTAATATTCATACCTCTACTGATCATCATCCTTCAGAACGATACAGGATCGGGACTTGTGCTCTGCTCATTCCTCTTTGTATTCATACGCGAGGGACTCACCAAGTACCTCTACTTCCCGATGATCTTTAGCGTCTTTCTATTCATCGTCTCGTTTATCTTCACCCCTGTGTCAATATTCGTGACGCTGCTGGTGCTCTTCACGATATATAGTGCGCTGAAGATGGGTGAGGTGGTTAGCCACGTGCGCTTCTTGGCACTAGCACTCCTCGCAACGCTACTGCTGAGCCTATGCACGCCACTAAGTGGCTACGCATCGCTGATGATCGTATGTGGCATATCGGCGTTGGTGCTGGGTGCTATAGCTATCAAGATGCGCGCCATGGTGTTGCTCTGGCCCATCATCATGTTTGTCTACGCCATGCTCTTTGTGCCCACGTGCGACATGCTCTTCTCGAAGCTCAAGTCGCACCAGCAGGATCGAATATTGACATACGTAGGTGTGAAGAGCGACCCCAAGGGTATCGACTACAACGTCAACCAGTCGCTCATCGCCATAGGCTCGGGAGGAGTCTTTGGCAAGGGCTTTATGGAGGGAACACAGACAAAGTACGACTACCTGCCTGAGAAGCATACCGACTTCATATTCTGCACCGTAGGTGAGGAGTGGGGCTTCGTAGGCTCGTCGATAGTTGTACTGCTCTACATAGCACTTATCTTGCGCCTTATGCGGATGGGCGAGCGCATCAAAGAGCCCTTTGGCAGAGTCTACTGCTACGCCGTGGCAGCCATACTCCTCTTCCACGTATGGGTAAACATAGGCATGACCATAGGACTGATGCCCGTGATGGGTATCCCACTGCCGCTTATGAGCTATGGCGGTTCGTCGCTTCTTGCCTCGACACTGCTCATTATGATCGCAATACGCCTCGACGCAAGTACCGAGGATCAGAGTATATATTTTGGATAGAGTATAGAGTTTATGCAGACAGAAAGAGTCATATTTGTTACCAACGACGACAGCTACCTCTCGAAGGGTTTTCGTGCAGCTGTTAACCTAGCAAGCGAGTTTGGACGTGTTGTGGCAATAGCCCCCGACAGGGTGCAGAGTGGCATGAGCCAGGCCATAACGATCAACCAGCCACTCTTCATGCGCAAGGTGGAGTCGAGCGAGCGAGTTGAGATATATGCCTTCTCGGGAACCCCCGTAGATTGTGCGAAGATAGCCTTCGATCACCTCTTTGTAGGGCGCAAGGTCGACCTAGTGCTCTCGGGCATCAACCACGGCTCGAATGCTGCGGTAAATGTGATGTACTCGGGAACGATGGGTGCTGCCATCGAGGGTAGCTTCTACTCGGTGCCATCTATTGGTCTGTCGCTCGACGACCATGATGCCGATGCTGACTTTGAGGGTGCGGTGAAGTATGGTCGCATGGTGATCAAGTCGGTACTTGAGGCCGCAACCGAGCTACCTCGCCCACTATGTCTTAATGTCAACGTGCCACGCATTGCCGCAGACCAGATCGAGGGCATACGCCTCTGTCGTCAGACACGTGGCTTCTGGCGCGAGGAGTTCTACGCGCGTCAAGATCCGCACGGCAGAGAGTACTTCTGGCTTACGGGAGCCTTTCAGAATGCTGAGCCTGAGGCAGAGGATACCGACGAGTGGGCATTGGCACATAGGTATGTCGCTGTGGTACCCGTACAGGTTGACATGACGGACTACCGTATGCTGGGCAGCCTACAGGGTGTTATCAAATAGCAAGTAGCGATGTCGGGTGTTGAGATATTGATGGTCGTTGCCATCATCATGCAGCTCGTGGCGATGGTGATTGCCGTATTTCTGGTGCGCGAGACCAAGTATAGTGTGCTGTGGATCGCCTGCATCATCGGTCTTATGACCCTCAGCGTCGAACGCATCCTTCAGCTCCTCACCTTTGCGGGCAACAGCGTCTCAAATCTCACCTTTGCATGGCTCGGCATCTTGGTGTCGGTCTGCTTCTCGACGTGCGTGGTATGTGCTCGTCTGCTGATAAACTATGTCGACCGCATGACATACCACCGCCGACTACTCGAGAACCACTTTATGACAGCCCTCGTGCGTACCGAGGAGCGTTCGCGAGCCTCATTCTCGCGCGACCTGCACGACGGACTAGGTCCGCTACTATCCTCAGCTAAGATGTCTCTCTCGGCACTCTCACGCGCAGAGCTCTCGGAGAAGGATCGTGCAACACTACACAACACAGCTGCCGTCATCGACGAGGCTATACGCTCTCTACGCGACATCTCGAACAACCTATCGCCGCACGTGCTCAACAGCTTTGGTCTGATGCGTGGCATCAAGAACTTTGTCGATCGCACCATAGCCCTACACGACGTGCGCATAGAGTTTAGGACCACGCTACGCACCGAGCGATTTGACTCTAACATCGAGGTGATCATCTACCGCGTCGTATGCGAGCTTATCAACAACTCGCTAAAGCACTCGGGATGCACCAAGATAGATCTTAACATAGCCCTAAACGGCGACCGTCTAATGGTTGACTATGCCGATAACGGGCGAGGCTTTCTCGTCAAGGAGATCTCGGACCAATGTATGGGAATATCGAACATACAATCACGCATACAGTCGCTCGGCGGTAAGTTTCGACTTACGAGCAACCACGGCGAGGGCATGCGAGCACACTGCGAGGTATCGACCTCATCGAGCATGCTACACCTCACAAAACGCGATCTACGCCGCCTAAAGATAAAGGAGAAGAATGAAGAGAGAGATTAGAATTGCACTTGTTGACGACCACACGCTATTTCGCAGTGGTCTTGCTGGCCTGCTGGCCCAGCATCCCGACTACGAGGTTGTTGCCGACGTAGGCAGCGGCGAGGAGTTCTTGGCGATACTCCCCACGATAGATGTCGACGTGGTGTTTATGGATATATCTATGCCCGGCATTGATGGCTCGGAGACTACGCGTAGAGCCTTGGCACAGCGTCCAGAGCTGCACATCATCACCCTATCGATGTATGGCGATGAGCACTTCTACTCGCTGATGGTGGAGTGCGGAGCCTCGGGATTTCTGCTTAAGGACTCCGACATCGAGGAGGTCTACTCTGCAATCGACACAGCCGTAACAGGTAATAGCTACTTCAGCCCCACGCTGCTCGACTCGCTGACGCGCAACATGAGCCGACTAGCAACCACCACTTCGGGAGATGAGGATGCCCTCTCGGAGCGCGAGATAGAGATCCTTGTGGAGGTGTGTCGCGGTCTATCGAACCAGGAGATCGCCGACAAGCTCTTTATCTCGAAGCGTACGGTGGATAAGCATCGCGCCAACATCCTCGAAAAGACAGGGTGCAAGAACACTGCAAACCTTGTGGTCTATGCCATAAAGAACCGCCTCGTAGAGATATAAGAGAGCGACGCCGCGGAGAAAACAGAGGCGCAAAGTGACGCCGTGGAGAAAGACAGAGGGACAAGGCGACAAGGTCGACAAAGCGATGGTCGCAGACAACGAAAACATTCCACTTTCATCTTTCCTCTTTCCACATTCAACTCTACTCTTTGACTCCCTTTCAATCAAACAAAAAATGCCGACCCCAAAGCTAAGGAGTCGGCATTTATCATATATAGGTGAAGCCTCTATCGGTAGCTCACAACGTCGTGGTTGTCGAGCTTAAGGTCGACAATGCTCTGTCCCTGTGCCAAGTAAAGCACCTCGAGAGGGTTGCCCTGGAGGTAGAGCTGGTCGAGGAGTAGGTTGTTGCTGCAATCCATCTCCGTAAGCTGGCAATCGTTTGCCACAAGCGACTCAAGGAGTGTCAACTGCGACACCTCAAGCTCAGTGATCTGGGTATTAGCACACTCCATGTCGGTCATGAGCACGCACTCATTAGCCTTGATCGAGGTGTAGCCATTACCTCCACAGTGCAAGAGGTAGAGATCGCCAAGAGCGTTTACATCAAGCTCGCCCTCGAGATAGTTGCTGCTGCAGTCAATCTTCTTAAGCTTTGTACAACCAGCGATGTTAAGCTCCGTGAGGAGGTTACGCTGGCATGTAAGAGCCATAAGCCCAGGGTTGTGGCTACAGTCGAGCGTAGCAAGGTTGTTGGCATAGCACTCGAGCATCTCAAGCTTAGGAAGACCCGTGAGATCGAGCGACGTGATGCTATTCTCGTAGCAACCGAGAGTGTAGAGCTCTGGAAGACCCGTGAGGTCGAGCGACATGATGTTGTTAGAGCCGATAGCTGCGATCTGAAGCTTAGGACAGTTCGAGAACTTCGCCTCCTGAAGGTTGTTAAGACGAAGGTCAAGGTAGATCATCTCAGGGAAGCCTGTGATGTCGATAGTCTTAAGCGAGTTGTTGTACGCCTGCAAGAACATAAGATTATCACAACCAGTGATATACAATCTCTCAAGCTTGTTTGAGTAGGCATACAACCACTTAAGCGACTTACAGCCCGACACGTCGATAGTGGTGATAAGGTTATACGAGCAATCTACATACTCCAGCTTCTCAAGACCACTGAGGTCGAGCTTCACGATATTGTTGCAGTCGCAGTCGAGGTTCTTAAGGTTCACGAAGGTCTCGATACCCTTAAGCGAGGTGATAGGCTCACGCTCCTCCTCGTCGTTCATCGTAAGCACAAGGTCGGTGATGCGCTGCGCCTCCTCAGCCGAGAGGATGCCATCGCCATCGAAGTCATACATTGAGAGGATAATCTCCTCGAAGACTGGACACTCGAACATCGAAGCACCAGCAGTACCACCACTCTTAGGTGCCTGCTCAACAACAACGCTCTTCTCTACACGTGTCGAACCGCTAGATGCGACAATAAGGATAGTACCCTTGCGCACCTCCTCGCTCTCGTTGTTCGAGGCAAGGACGGTGAGCGTATCCTCGTAGCGATGGATGGTGATCCACGATGTGGCGTTCACATACTCCCACTTCTTGGCATCAGTAGTGACAGTAAGAGTCACCTCGTCGCCAGAGGCGTTAATCTGAAGAGTCTCGGGATCTACGCTAAGGTTAATCTCGATGGGGGTATCATTGCTTGGCTCCTGGGTGTCGTTACATGCCACCGCAAAGAGGGCGAGCACCACAGCCACAGCTGCAAAAAATTTCTTAGCCATAGTTATCTACACATTAATAAGCTCTAACACATCTTACATTATATCCATTAGCCCACGACGAGCCTGTTGCCGCATTGTAGTATGGGTCGTTGAATGTGAAGCTATAGGCAGTCTCAGCCACCTCAAGCTCCGAGCTCCATAGCTTAATGAAGCCAGTATCGTTCTGAACGCTCATCAACGTACCTACATCCGAAGGGTGAGCACTGCGGTAGCCAGCAAGTGGGAACCATACACTCTGACCATCGGCAGCGTTATACTCGAAGCCCTCATACTGGGTGAATACGCAGCTTGTCGACACCAACGACACCCACATAGCCTTGCGAGGCACCTGATAGCCCACAGGACATGGATCGTAGTTGCTCTTCTGGAATGGACGCCAGAGGCTCTTATCAGCATCATATACAATGTTGTTCCACTCGCTACTCTCGAAGTTATCCTTCATCACCCAGTCGGCCTTGCTCGACGAAGGGTTACCATAGAGGTAGGTCATAGGATGTGCCGTAGCGTATGCTATCGAGCCATTCTCAACCGATGTTGTGGTCATAACCCACTCAGCCTCGGCGTAAGCTGGGTTGCATACAGTAAGCTCGTGGCTGTTGCCAAAGGCCTCCACAAGAGTCATCCAGCCACCATTCTGCTTATCGCGTGTGCGCTCCTCGCTACGATCGCCAATGAATGGATCCTTGCGTCCCCACTGATAGTAGAGACCAAAGGTCTCATAGCCATCCTCGCGGCGTGCCGATGTAGCACCGAGGTTACGGTCCATACAGTAGTAGCCATCTGTCATGCCACCACTCTGTGGTATAGCATTATTCTTGAAATCGATGATTGCAGGCATGTCGGTGATCCAGATATGCCATGACCAGAGGATAGTTCCCGCCTCATCAAATGCTGCAAGCACTGCATTACCCTCGTTGCCAGTAGCTGTAAAGGTTACAAGACCATTCTCATAGTTGATGTTCGACACCAAAGCGTTGCCGCTCTCGCCCTCTACAGATGATGCCCACAACCAGTCTACCTTGGCGATGCCACTCACTGGAGTGTTGTCCACCAAGCGTGTCTTGAACGAGTAATCACCCGCAGCGTGAATCATGTAACAGTTAGCATATCCTAGCTTCGAGAGGTCGTTACCATCATTCTGGTGGCTCTCCCAACGGATATCGTCGTATGTAAATACCTTGTTACGCTCAACAACGCAACCACCAAGCTCGATAGAGTAGGTCTGACCTGTTGTTGCCTCAAGTGTTAGGGTCATACCCTCAGCGTAATCATCTGCAGGGAGGACAAAACGTAGCGTAAGACCCTGCTCGATAGATGTTCCCGAGGTGCCGCAGTCGAATACCACATCCTTCGATGCGTCGTTGCCGAGTGCAAGACGTGGCGTATCGGTAGCCATGTCGACAACACCCGAACCAGCAAGACGGCGGTTGTTCACACTCGAGAGCGTTGCCTTGCGCAAGTTCTGCTCGCCTGTCACCTTAACCTCAACAACACCAGCAAGATAGGTAAATGCAAGGTTTGTCGTTGTAGACTTTGCCACAGCGGGGTTAAGTGAGGCATAGCTAGCCTTGATGCCCTGTGTCATAGGGATAGATACTCGCTGAGCATTGCCGCTAACGCCATTTACCGATGTTGACGATGTAGAGGCGATATAAAGCTCGGCAGTAGCCAAAGGACCAAACTCGCCCTTAGCGGCATCTGCCACCTGCACAGGTGTGCCATTAACGTAGATTACCGACGATGTGCTCCATGTGTGAGCGTTGCCATAGGCATCCTGCTCTAGTGTCGCTGTGAGGTAGGTAGGAGGCACTGCATCGGGCTCGTAGTTAATATCAACGCTCGACTTCTCGCCACGTGCGATCTCGCGAGCTGCGATCTCGACATTGCTCATCACCTGACCCTCAGCATCATAGAGAGTAACAACAAAGCCTGAGTAGATGGCAGCTGGAAGAGCTACGGCAATAGACGCAGGAAGCTCGATACCCTCCTCCGAGACGTAGCTTACCGAGCGTGAGCCGCTATCAGCAAGCTTAAGCTTTGGGCTACCCGCAAAGTTAAGGTCGATAGTACCCTCGCCAGCCAAGGCTGTGTCGAACGAGCTGAGCACGGCACGTGTGATCGTTGCATTACCCTCGATGTTGAGCTCAAGCTCACCCATCACGCCCTTAAGCACAAGGTTTGTAGATGTGCTCGATGCCACCATAGGCTGCATAGTCTTAAGGTTCGAGCCCTGAATTGCTGGAAGCTCAAGCTGGAGGCTCTCGCCAGCGATAGAGCCACTGCCAAAGTCATAGGCAGCATAGTAGTGCTCAGCCTCAGCAACATTCTCGATAGTGATTGTCGAGGTGTTGGCAGCGGTAGCCACGAATGTAGCACCATTGATCACAACCTCATCACCCTCGCTCCACTCACGACCATTCTCCAAGGTCGCATAGATGGTAACACTCTTGCCCGTGATCTCCTCCACAGGCTCCTTGTCGCATGACGAGAACATGCACAAGGTAGCAATAAACAATGCAAACAGTAATACCTTACTTTTCATTAGTAGTAAAATTAAGTTAGTATAAAATCGCACCTCGACGCCATTGCCATTGCGGGGACAACAACATGGAAGGGCTTAAAAATTTAGGCTTGCAAAGATAGTAGATTTTTTCAAATAAAAAAATGTTTCTAAGGGTTTAAAGCATCGACTATATAGGCAGTTCTATACAGAGGTTATGGACTGATCCGAAATCTCATGATCAGCACGCTTAGCAGGAGATTGCCACGAGCCTTGCGGCTCTCGCAATGACGAAGAGAGAGACGAGAACGAAGTCGAGCATCATATTTTTTGTTGTTTTTTCTCTCTGTTGTCTCTGCGTCTCTCTCGTCTCTGAGAGAGGCAACGTCGTTCGCGACGCCACCGACAAAAAAGGGGGGGGGCGAGCCAGAAAAAAGAAAAACGGACAACCGAAGTTGTCCGTTAGAGTAGTGGATAGGGGATTCGAACCCCTATGTCGTGCGTGAGAGGCACGTATCCTAGCCCTTAGATGAATCCACCAAGTAAGCTAGCTTTCGCATTGCTTAGTGGGAGTTGACGGATTCGAACCGCCGACCCTCTGCTTGTAAGGCAGATGCTCTGAACCAGCTGAGCTAAACTCCCGTTTTATTAAGGCTTGGGACTGCAAAGGTAACTCTTTTTTTTTAATCTGCAAATTTTTCGATAAGTTTTTTTAAGAGTCTTGTCATCATCTCTGAAGCTCGACCGCATCTTCTACCTATCGGGGCAAGGCTTTTTCCTCCACCTCCTATGACCGTAGCCATGCAGCTTATCGTTTGCTACCTCTTTTTGTGCGTCCCTCGCACTTGAGCGCCTGAACAAGGACTTGAACCTAGGACCCCATGATTAACAGTCATGTGCTCTAACCAACTGAGCTATTCAGGCATGTTTTAAAGAACCGTTATCTTTCGATTGCGGTGCAAAGGTACACCATTTTTTTTATTCTGCAAATTTTTTCGCAAAAAAAATGCAAAAAAATATCACTTTTATTTCTGATCACTCTGCATCACAGCCCCACAAAACACCGTAACTCATTATAATACAATGACTTCCTCTACAATAACACCATCCGACTCGACGATGAGCAGATACTCGCCATTTTTACCCTCGCGCTTTACCTCCCAATACTCCTGCTCTGCATCAAGCACCTTAGAGAGCTCCTCGCCCGTAGCCACTGAGCGCAACGTGATGCGACATGGCATCGACATACGATGTGGTGGATAGATCAAGAAGTTCCAATCTCTATCTTCGTCGATACGTGGACGCTCCACATCCTGCCCGCCAATAGGACGTCGCTTAATGGGGACAAGCGGTTTATTTGGTGTTGTAGGATTGTCATTACCATGGTCAGGGGCGAAGTCTTCATTCACCGAACAGCCGACAAACAACACCACTGCAACGAGCAGTGCAAACACCCTATATATATTATATAATCTAGACATAACGCTACTTCTCAGATAGAGCTGCCACCACAAGGCGTGCATCCTCGCTATCATCACTCTTAAGTTTATACTTTATATTATACTTTATCTTCGACACAGAGACCGGATCGCTATCGATGAATATCGATATGGCACGCGCCGAGAAGCCCGCAAACGAGTATACCGCCACGCGGTAGTCACGCTCGCTGAGCTTGGGCAGCAACCTCTTTAGTCTTGTGAGCAGACCATCGCGATACTCATTAACAGCAGCCTCGAGCTCCGAGAAACGCTCACCGTCGCTCTTTATGGCATCGAGTGTCTCGGTAAGTTTGTTAAACACCATATTCTTATGGCGCGACGAGCCACTATGGTCGTAGTATATATCGCACAGCGAGTTAAGCTCGCTAAAACGATCGCGATACAACACTCCGAGCGACGACGATAGCTCGCGGGGCACACTATCGAGAGCCACCGAAAGCTCATGAATAGTCTCCACGTAGTGGGCTATATCCTCATTCTTGCGTCGCATCCTACGCCATAGATAGTAGGCTGCAAGCACGACAACAAGTGCGATGACAGAGTATATCACCGTATTACGCTGACGCACGAGCTGCTGCTCACGACGCATAGCCTGCAGATTACCCTGCAACATCTCTATCTGGACATTGAGCACAGGCTGCTCCAGCACCTCGATCATAAGCCTATCCTGAGCATGCTTGCTGCGCTCCTCCCAGTAGAGTGCCTTAGCACTATCCGAGGTGTTGCGATAGATGATATATCGAGCATACTCCAAGTCTGCCCACTCGACATCCGCAGTCTCCGCAGCGCGATCCAACAGAGCCTCCGCCTCGTGTTTCATACCACGATGCGAGAGGAGCATAGCCTCGGCAGCCATATAGTGCGACTCACCAAATAGCAACGAGTCGTACTGCTCAAAGTAGCCCAGAACCTCGCTACACATCTGATAGTCATCCATATATATAGCTAAGTCGAGCAACTCGTGCAGCACGCCACACATAAATCGCCTATTCTCCACCTCGATGCTATACGCCAAAGCCTGTTCAAGTAGCTCGCGCGCACTCTCGAACTCTCTGAGTTGGATCTGCATAGCACCCATATCGTAGACCACATTGGCACTATGATACTCCAAGCCCGCCCTATCGAAGAGCTCCTTAGCCTCAGCGTAGGCCTCTAAAGCGTTGGCAAAGAGACATCCCGCAGCATATATATCACCCATTGATCGGCATATCAAGCCACGCAAGCGGCAATCATCGCTAAGTGCAATACGCCCCTTAGCCTCGATGAGCGCAACCATAGCCTCGGCAAGGTGATCGCCACCCTGACGCTGCAACACCAAGGCATGCTGATAGAGTGCTCGCGCCGCCTCGTGGTGGTGTTCACTCTCCATATAGTAGTTGACTGCCTGACCAGTGAGTGAGTCGCTATCCGAGTCGATAAGGTTGTAGTACATCACCTCACTCTTTACGAGCCTATAGCGCGCCATGTCGTGCTGCGAGCGTAGTGCCGAGCGATCGATCTGCTCAACAAGGTGCATAGCCTCCTCGGGAGAGTCCTGCGCCACACGTTCGGCATCGAGCAGCAGCTTCATGGTGCGACTATCCGTGGCGCAGCCACCAAGAGCCACAACAGAGCATACAAGCGCGAAGAGTACCACTACCCTACGCCCCGCATTTCTATATAAAGATTTAATACTCAGTATCATAGCAAACAGTATCTACTCAAATATTAGCTGATAGTCATAGAGATCAACATAGCTACTACCACGACGCAACCAGTCGCGACGCACAGCGCAACGCTCATAGCCAAGCCCCTCAAACAGAGCGATGCTTGGCGCATTGTCTGCCGCCACCGACGCCCATATCTGCCTTACGCCCAACACCTCGCGACCATAGCGCTCAACAGCATCAAGTGCCGCACGAGCATAGCCCCTACGTCGGTGCTCATCGCCATAGATAAGCACACCCACGCCAAAGCGCAGGTTCTGAGGGTCAAACTCCAAAATATCCACCGTACCTACGGCAACACCCTCACACTCAACCACAAGGCGCATCTGACGCGTAGCATATATATCGTACGACTGCTCCTCGACAAAACCCCTCAGACGCTCATACGATATTGGCTGCGTACTACCACTCACGCGCCACACCTCGACATCGTTCTCCCAGACATAGAGCAGATCGACATCACGCAACTCCAAGGCACGCAGACGGCAACAGGCGGCATCCAACATAAACATAACTACAAACCGATAATCTTATTGCGGATAAGCATCGCAACACCCCAAGCATTTGCGCTATCCGACATCTTCGATACACGGAACTTGGTATCCTTATAGACAAGGTTCAGCGAGTACTTGTTGGTAGAGGACTTGAGTGGCAGCATGAGGTATTCACCCGCCTGAGCGAGGTTACCACCCACGATAACGGTCTCAGGATTGAACGTATTGATAAGGAATGCCACAGCCTTACCCACCTTCTCACCCGCCTCCTCGATAAGCTCGATGGCAAGGTTATCGTCGTTATGTGCCGCAGCAATGATGTCGTTGATATGGATGCTCTCGCCACGGTCGTACATCTCACGCAAGCAGGTATTCACACCGTTGCGTATCAGCTGCACGATCTTATCCTCGATGGCGATACCCGACACCTCGGTCTCAAGGCACCCCTTCTTGCCACAGCCACAGATAATCTCATTATCGAAGAACGGGATATGTCCGAACTCGCCAGCAAAGCCATTCTTGCCGTAGTAGAGCTTGCCGTCGATAACAATACCGATAGCCACACCACGACCCATGTGCAGATAGAGCACATTGCTCTCGTTCTTAGACTTTCCCGTAGTGTATTCGGCATAGCAGCGGGCACGCGTATCGTTCTCGAGCATCACACGTATGTCGATACGCTTCGAGATGATATCCGTAAGCGACTCCTCGCTCGAGGTGAAGTACTTGTACGAACGTCCCGTCTCGGGGTTAACGCGTCCCACCATCGAGACACCCACGCCAAGGATCTTCTCGCGATCTACGCCACACGTCGCCACGAACGACTCGATGTTCTGACAGATACGCTCCAAGCACTGTGGACGGTCGACAAGCTCGAAGCTGCTATCCACACGCTCGGTGATCACATTATTTTGAAGGTCGGTAACCACGTATGTCATGTGGTCGCGACCGACGTTTATACCTATAAAATATATAGCCGAGTTTGCCAGACCAAAGACATTAGGTCGACGACCACCCGGGGTCTCAACCTTACCAAGATCAATGACAATATGATCATCAACAAGCTCCTGCACAAGCTTGGTCATCGTCGGCACACTGATATGCAACTCACGTGTAAGCTCCGAGAGGATACACTCACCATTGAGTGCCATATAGGCAATGATATTGCGCTTAATGATATTATTCTTATGCGTTATACCCTTGAGGGAAGACTCCGCCTCAATATTGAAAAACTTAGCTAAAGACGTCATGATTTATCTTGATATTTTGCATTTGCTATACAAAGATAATAAAAAAATTTGGAAATTATCTACAAATTTTAAAAATCATCAAAAAAAAAGAGAGGGTCAACCGAATATTTTTTCAGTCAACCCAATCGATCATAACGCGACCCAAGAGCCGCAAATCAGCCTACACGCAACAGAGAGGCTACATATCCGACACAACCCCCTTAGCGGTAAATCTACAGCTCACAGGAGAGCTATTCATCATAGCCTGCGAGTCGATGCCAAAAGCGCAGAGCACATACTCCGAGCTATCAGCAATATGCACTGTCTGCTCTGAGGCTCCCGCGTACGCCAACTCCTCAAACAGAGAGTCAAACGAGTGCTCCGAGCCCTCCGTCGCGTAGAGATATACCGCCTTAGCGATCTCCCACTCCGCCTCGCAATAGCTGCGCAGCTGCTCACTGGTAGCACCATCGACATCCTCGGCACTAAATACCGTATAATAGTAGTAACCATCATACTCCTCGGGGAGCACCTTAAGCGTAACGCCCTCGCCCGTTGCCACAACATCAAACTCAAAGCCTAGCACACTATCAGCAATCGCCGCTGTGGTGATCTCCAAATACGAAACCTCGGTAGTTGGCTTCATCGTCGCTAGATCGAAGCCATAGGCGTAGGCAACATAGGTAGCATCGGGAGCGACGCCACTAAACTGATAGAGATCCAACTCTCCCTGCTGCATAAATGCCTCAGCAGCACCTTGAATATCGCCACCAAAGGCATCTGCATACCCCTGGAAAAGCTCCATATCACTTGCCCACAGAGCCTCATCATCACCCAACAAGCCATTATCGTTCAGATACTTGCCATTGCCCAAAATGAGGATATACGACAACTCATCGTCCTGAGGTGTCACATTTAGCGTGACCGTTGTTGCCGCAGCCGACACAAGCTCGAAGCTAATCGAGTGCTCCTTACCCACCGCCTGATTAACCACAATCGAGGGAGTATACGACAGCTCGGGATAGATAAGCTCGATGGTAGCACTGCGCCCCTCCTTTTCAAAGCTTGCTGCCACATCAAATGCCACAACGCCCTCCTTCGTAAGGTCGATATTCTTCACCCAGCTGCACTCCGAACGCACACTAAGCTCAGCATCCTGCACAGGGTTGAGCAGCGTGTATTCCACCTCGAAGTGCCCACCATCCGCCGTGACAGCAACCTCCGTGGTATGAATCTTGAGGTCGGGTTGTCCCGGCACAATCTCAATAGGCTCATCGAGAAAACACCCCACAAGGAGCGTAAGGCCCATAAGCATACAAATTTGTAAAGTTCTCTTCATACTATATATCAAGGATTTAAAACATTATCAGTCAAAGAGTGCACAAAATTAACAAACAGATTTGTTAATCACACATAAAACACCAATTATTTTAGCTCCCCACGCAAAAAATATTAATTAAGGCACGTCACACACCTAGATATAAACAGCTAATTCCCAACACCTTGCATGCATAACACACTAATCCATACCCGCAATAGCCGATCTACACCGACAGAGAGATACTCAGAAATTGAAAATTTTATTAACTTTGCGCAGTTAAATAGCAGATAGCTAAAGTTGATTAGTAAAACTAATGCTTAAATTTATGAAGCACGCTTATGTATTTCCAGGCCAGGGTTCACAGGCCGTAGGTATGGGCAAGGATATTTATGATAATGTGCCCGAAGCAAAAGAGCTCTTTGAGAAGGCTAACGAGATTCTCGGATTTAGAATTACAGATATTATGTTTGCTGGTACTCCCGAGGAGCTTAAGCAGACAAAGGTAACACAACCAGCCGTATTCCTACACTCAGTCATCCTAGCAAAGGCACTCGGCGTAAAGCCAGATGCCGTTGCAGGTCACTCGCTTGGCGAGTTCTCGGCTCTTGTAGTGGCTGGAGCACTCTCGTTCGAGGATGGCCTTAAGCTTGTATCGAAGCGAGCTATGGCCATGCAGAAGTGCTGCGAGCAGCAGCCTGGTGGCATGGCAGCGGTGTTGGGCCTTGACGACAAGACCGTAGAGGAGGTATGTGCCGCAGTCGATGGTGTGGTCGTAGGTGCTAACTACAACTGTCCAGGTCAGCTCGTTATCTCGGGTGCTGACGAGGCTGTAGATGCAGCTTGCGTTAAGCTAAAGGAGGCTGGTGCACGTCGCGCTTTGCGTCTTCCTGTAGGCGGTGCTTTCCACTCACCACTCATGGAGCCAGCACGTCAGGAGCTTGAGGCGGCTATCGCCGAGGCAAACTTCATGACACCATCATGCCCTGTATATCAGAACGTTGACGCACTGCCATATACCGACGCTGAGGCAATCAAGAGAAACCTTATCGCACAGCTCACAGCACCAGTACGCTGGACACAGATCGTTGAGAAGATGATCGAGGATGGTGTAACAGAGTTTACAGAGGTTGGCCCAGGCAACGTCCTTCAGGGTCTTGTATCTAAGGTTAGCCGCGAGGTTAGCGCAGAGTCTAAGTCTACGCTCTAACATCTTGCATCGACACTCAAAAAAAACACCGCAAGTCGCAAGCTTGCGGTGTTTTTTTTGAGTCATTTCACCGCCATAATTTGCCGTTTCACCAATAGCGACAACGCCCTAAAAATAAAAAGACTATCGCATAACTCCCTGATTGGCACGGCTTTTGCTCAATGCTTATGCTAATATTTTAGGGCAACGAGTGAGTTGGCAATGTGGGGAATAATTTTGTGGTTTCGCATTTTTTGCGTACCTTGCAATCGAAAACAAAGTATTAACTACAAAAAAAGTATTGCCTATCGAAAAAACTCTGCTCTTGAACTAATTAAAATAATGGGAGTATGAACACGAATGTGAATATGTTGAGCGACCGCGTGTTGCTTAATAATTACCTTTCGGGAGATAGGAGTGCTATATCTGAACTTATCGAGCGCCATAGTCAGCGCGTACGTAGTTATATCGGCATGATGGTGCGCAACGACGACATTGCCGACGACATCTTTCAGGAGACATTTATCAAGGCGGTAAAGGTTATCGACGAGGGACGCTACACCGACTCGGGAAAGTTCCTTTCGTGGGTACTGCGCATTGCACACAACCGCGTACTCGACCACTTCCGTCGCGAGAAGTCTAGTCGCCAGATAAACGAGACCGAGGCAGGCTACGACATGATAGGCTCACTACGCCTTGCCGAGCCGAACACCGAGGACGACATGATTCAGGGTGAGATCGAACAGACCATACGCGAGCTGATCGACTCACTACCCGACGAACAGCAAGAGGTGGTGCGCCTACGCTACTTCTCAAAGCTATCGTTTCAGGAGATTGCCGACGAGACCGAGGTGAGCATAAACACCGCCTTGGGACGAATGCGATATGCGCTGATCAATCTTCGAAAGATGATCAAGGATAGAAATATTGTACTAAACTAGCAAGCGATACAATAAAACCCATCGGGCAGCGTTGATAGAGTAAAACCTCAAAACAACTTGCCTATGGGTGAAATTGACAATCGCACTTTACAACTCTACAGCGAGGAGGGTCTACTACTTAATGATGTCATACAACAGGATCACGAGCTACTCTTCCTGGACACATTTTTAACCGACATCTTCAAGTTCAAAGGCTAGCCAAATTCTCGCAAAAGTGATGGGACTGACTCCGCATAAAAAAGAGGATCAGTCCCATATTTATTTAGAATATAGCCTTATTTAAGACCATATATCTTTTATTTAAGATCACTTTACTACTGGGCTCGAGAGGATAACAAATCGCCAAAAGAGTTCAAACACCTATTTATATACAACTTAGAGGTGAAAAAGTTTTGTGAATAAAAATAAATTTTATACCTTTGTCAAGAAATGACGCCCTCGTGCAACAATATGCACAATGGGTAAGACCACGAAAAATTTACACATCTAGTACACAAACCGCGGTAAGGAGTTGAGTATTAAGTGTTGTTTGAAAAACTATAACAAGAAAATAGAGCTCAATGTTTGCAAAACGTAACATATTTACCACAATCGCACTTCTTATTGCAGCGATCGTTGCGCCAACAATAGTTAGCGCACAGGATATTCGTCTTAGCGAGTCGTGGCAGAATGACAACCGCCACGGCATAAGTGTGGACTTCCGCGTAAATAGTACAGTCATAGACCCCAACTACCATAACAACGCAGAGGCTCTTGAGCGTATCGACTCGTTGTATCGCAAGTTGG
This sequence comes from Alistipes sp., assembly GCA_017379015.1. GTDB lineage: Bacteria > Bacteroidota > Bacteroidia > Bacteroidales > Rikenellaceae > Alistipes. The sequence goes on along the minus strand of JAFNXN010000010.1, from coordinate 30,277 downwards.
AGCGCGACACAACCTACGAGATCGTATCTGTAGGCTTCTACGGTACGGCATCTCCCGAGGGTTCGACAGAAATCAACTACCGCCTTAGCCGCAACCGTATGTTGGCTCTCGAGAAGATGGTGCGCGAGCGCATCGACATCCCCGAGGGTATAATTATTGAGGATGAGCACTACATTGGCTGGGATCACCTCATCGACCTTGTTGTAGCTGACACTGAGATGCCAATGCGCGACGAGGTGCTCAAGATTTTGAACACAGAGTATCCAAGCACCTGGGGTCCTAACGGAAGAATGGTGGATGGACGAATCACCGAGCTGCGCAAGCTTGATAATGGCAGGGTGTGGAACCTTATGCTCAAGCGACACTTCGTACACATGCGTAACGCATGGGTGATCATCGTCACCGTGCGCAAGGTTGCCGAGGAGGAAGAGGCTGCGAAACTCCTTGAGCAGGAGGCGGAAGAGGAGGAGCTAGAGGGTGGCTCATTGGCAATGCCAGAGCCAGAGCCCACTCCAGAACCCGAGCCAGAGCCAGAACCAGCACCAGAGCCTGTAGAGCGCATAGGTCTGATCAGCTTCAAGACAAATGCCCTTGAGGTGGCTGGACTTATCGCGAACATCGGTGCCGAGGTGCGTATTGCACCTAAGATGTCATTCGACGTCATCGGCCACTACTCGCCATACGACTACTTCAAGTATGATCGCAAGATACGAGTATTTGCCATTCAGCCTGAGTTGCGCTACTGGTTTGGCAATCCTCTCGTCAAGGGTCACTTTGTAGGTCTACACGTTCCAGTAACTGGATTCAACGTGCAGCTGGGCGACCACAGATACCAAGACCCTAACAGAGCTGCTTGGGGCGTGGGTCTTAGCTATGGCTACGCACTCCCTCTAGGCAAAAACACTGGCTGGGGTGTCGAGTTTACCGTAGGTTTGGGATATATGAACATAGTATATGATGTATATGAGGGTGTATTTAATGGTAAGTACCTCCGCACCGAGACGATGAACTACTGGGGACCAACACGCCTCGGCATCGACATCTCATATCGCATAGACTACAAGAAGAAGAATAAGTAAGTAACCCTTAAGTATAAGAGATGTTTGGTCGTATAAAATATATAGTAATAATACTCATGTCGTGGCTCGCGCTATCGGGTTGCGATATGACCATCCACGAGTATCCCGCAACACACGACATACAGATCGTTGTCGAGTGTTCAGTGGATCTCACAGCACCGGAATACTTCGCAACCGTAGAGTGTGAGCCCGAGAAGGGTACTTCATACGTGGTACGAGCACAGCAGATCATGCCTCAGGGTACTCGATTTACAGAGCCAGTGTGTCTGCGCTACATCGTGGATCTATATCGCATCACATCATCACACTCAATATTTGTTGAGCGTCAGGTCTACTTCGCCGATGTCGAGGATCCTAACCCACAGGCTAAGGCGGTATTCAACGTCAATGCTGAGCAGTACAAGGTGCTCGTATGGTGCGACTACGTGAAGGATGACGAGCGTACATCGTGGTACTATAACACTGACGACCTTCGCAAGATTGTCTACTCAGACGTGGAGGTTCTCGACAACAACGATAAGGATGTCTTCACTAACATGCTTGACGTAGACCTCCGCGAGTACTTCTACTCAGAGGGCCACTTCGAATTTGTCTACCCACTTGAGCTTGAGCGTCCTAAGGGAAGATTTAAGTGTATCACAACCGATAAGAACGACTACATCAAGGAGGGTAAGAGTGCCGAGGATATAACTGCCGTGGTGCAGTATGTGCAGTATGTATCAGCAGGTTACAACGTCGAGGAGCAGAAGCCAAACTACTTCGAGCCTACACGAACATTCATCACCAAGGCACACTTCGACAAGGATGGCGAGCTTGAGCTATTCTACGACTACGTATTCGTGAACGGTAAGCAGACAAACGTCAAGCTTAACATGATGTTCTTCGATGGCGAGGTATCTATCAGCGATAGCGGCGAGATCGTAGGTGAGAAGATCAGCCAGTGGACGGGTATCTCAGTGCCTCTAAAGCGTAACATGGAGACAATCATCGAGGGACGTATGCTAACAACGTCGTTCGGTACTGGTGGCTTCGGTATCAACCCAGAGTTCGACAAGGAGATCGTCATCGAGTGGGGCGACTAGTAGCCAACAACCCTGTGCGGCAAATCCCAGTCCCCACAAAAAAAACGGCTAAGCGTTAGCAGTCCAGCCCGAGCAAGAAAAGAGGGTGTGGCGAGTGGATGGATTGCGACAGACAACAAATAGTAGATAATGAAGGTGGCTTTTATTAGCTGCCTTCTCTATTTATATATACCAAGAGTATAGCCGCAAGCTACTAAAATGGCATGATAAATGTACTCCTAATAGTAAACAAAAACTATGAAAAAGGGATACATACTTATTATGGCAGCAACACTTCTTACCGCGCTATCGAGCAGAGCTCAAGATGTTGATATAGACCGCACAACGGTAAACGACGTAGACCTCAAGCGTTACATGGGACGCTGGTACGAGATAGCGCGATTTGACCACTCATTCGAGCGCAACTTGCAGTATTGCGAGGCTTTCTACTCGCTACAACCAGATGGTAAAATAAGCGTTACAAACACGGGTATAAACTCAGAGAACCAGCAGCGTAAGACATCATACGGCAAGGCTAAGATGAGCGAAGCACCAGGCCAACTACGCGTATCGTTCTTCTGGATATTCTACTCGGACTACAACATCCTAGCTCTAGACCAAGACTACGAGTGGGCACTCATAGGAAGCAAATCGCCTAAGTACCTATGGATACTCTCGCGCACGCGCAAGCTAGATAGCACCACGAAGAGTGAGATCGTGGAGATCGCCAAGCAACGAGGCTACGACACAACGAAACTAATATGGGTAAAGCAGTAAGCTAAGCCTAGAGAGCCTCTACTTGAACAGAGCCACAAACTTTGTCAGAAGCTGAGCCACAATAGGCACATCGGATCCTCCACCTCGTATCTTCGCACCACGAACAGCCTTAGCTAACCATGGATAGTGCTTGAAGAGATCGAGGCGATAAAATATAGAGTACCACCCCGCCTGTATCAAGATATCATCGAAGATGCAGGCAACGGGGTTTTGCTCACGTGGCACATCGCGATACCTCTCGTAGAGGTCAATAAAGTTGAGAGCATACTCCCTCTTACGCTTACGTCGCTGCTGTGAGGTGAGTGCATTGGGGTTACCCTTGCGGTAGTGATAGAGGTAGTCATCGAGATAGGCGATGCTTCGCGAGTAGCCCACAAGCTGCGACATGAGATAGCAGTCCTCGGCATAGCCATACTTGGGCGTAAATATCTCGTGCTCCTTGTAGAGCGAGTGGCGCACACACTTATTCCAGACACTTGCATAGGAGCGATGATTATACATATTACGTACATACTCCCTCTGAGCATCCGACTCATATATCCTGTCACTCTTTAACTTAGAGCGTGATGGGTACTCCTTGACATGGTTGAAATAGACAATATCGGCATCGCTCTGCTGAATGCGATCTGCAATCTTGCGTATAGCCTCCTGTGAGAGCCAGTCATCTGAGTCTACATGGTAGATATAGTCGCCCGTTGCGTGGTCCAAGCCCGTACGTCGTGCAGCGGGCAATCCACCATTCTCCTTATGAACAATCTTGATACGTGAACTAAGAGCACTATACTTACGCTCAATAAGCTCCTCAAGAAGCTCAATAGAGCGATCCTTCGTGCCATCGTTGACAAAGATAAACTCGATATGGGGATATGACTGCGAGAGCAGCGACTCGGCAAACTGCACAATATAGTCTTGCACACCATAGATAGGTGCTATAACCGAGATAGTCAAGGGCTTATTCATAATCACACTATTTAAAGCAGTAACCACCACTAACCTCTATCACAGAGCCATTTACAAAGCCATTATTTAGACAGAAGCGCACAGCATCAGCAACCTCCTCGGTCTGCGCAAAACGCTTCACAGCACTCTTCTGATAGATGTTATTTCTAATCTCAAGAGGTTTTGTCGCCTGCCACTCCGTCTCAACAAAGCCTGGAGCAATGGCATTCACCGTTGTATTAGTTCCCTCAAAACACTTCACAAGGTTAAGGGCGAGTGCATGCACCGCTGCCTTGGTTACGCCATACGCCAGTGACGTGCCATGAGGATATACACCCATAAGCGAGCCAATGAAGACGATGCGACTATTCTCGGGTATGCGCTTATAGAGATCACGAATGAGATATAGGTTACTATTTAGGTTTACCTGCATCGTGCGCTCCCAATCTTCATCGGTAATACTCTCTAAATCACAACGTAGCGTCGTACCAGCATTGCAGACGATACAGTCGATGGTGCTTAGCTTAAGCATGCTTTGCGCAAACTCTCGCATAGCCTCCTTATCCGACTGATCAGCCTTGATTACCTCAAACTCACTAGATATCAGTGCTAACTTGGCGCGACACTCCTCTGCCGACTTCTCGTCGTGGGCATAGGTTACAACAACATGGTAACCCTCTCGAAGGAGCATCTGCGCTACGGCAAGGCCTATACCCTTCGTAGCACCTGTGACTATTGCATTTTTCATAGTTCAAAGAAGTTTCGACGCTCTGCAAACTGCTGCATGATGCGTGCCATGGCAATACTATCCTGAGGGCGAAGACGCGCCGAGGTCATACGATGGTTGACAATGCACGATACGAACTCCTGTAGCTCATATCTCAGACCTGGCTCGTCCCACTTATAAAAATACTTCTTATTAAGGTTCTGGTCCTCGTAGCGAAGCTCAAAGTAGTCGGTCTTCCACCATGGCGATGGAACATAGGCGTAGCCCTTAGTGCCAGATATCACAAGGTTACCCTCAGTCTTAACACCTAGACCTAGCTGGAACGATGCCACGGCACTACGAAAACGCATAATGCCTCGCGTATAGACATCAACACCATTGCTATTCATGCGGCTATATAGGTTGATATTCTCATACTCAGTACCCAAAAGGCGCATGATTGGCAACAAGGGATAGGAGCCCATCTCATAAAGCGAGCCCCCAGCCATGCTAGGGTCGAGCTCACGACGCAGATGCTCCTCACCCCAGAGCTTCGACTCCGAGGCATCGATGCCCACAACATCGCCAATAAGTCCACTCTTAATCAGCGTTATAAGGTGATTGAAGGCTGGACAGTAGGCAGTCTTATTTGCCTCCAGCAACACTACATCGTTCTGCTCGGCAACGCTGAAAAGCTCCTCAGCCTCACTTCCGCTAAGCACCATAGGGGTCTCGCAAAGCACATGACAGTGGTGCTCCAAGGCATATTTTGCCTGAGGATAGTGGCTAAGGTGAGGTGTGGCGATATATACAGCATCAACCCTTGACACAAGCTCCTCGAACGAATCGACAACCTGAGCACCATCGGGCTTAAGAGCCTCAGCACGGGCTCTATCAATGTCGTAGAGTGCCTCGATATGCACAGCATCAACCTTCGAGCTCTCGGCAACAAGACGTTGTGCAATACGACCACAGCCAACAACACCTAGTCGTATAACTATCTCGCTCTCAGCGCGTAGCATTGTCGACGAAACACCCTCGGTACGAGGCAGATACCTTACCTCGCAATACTCCTTCAGATAGTCGAACTTACCCTCCCAGTCCGAGCCAATGGCAAATATGTCGACATCATACTTGATGATATCATCAATCTTCTGCCCCACATAGTCCTCTATGATAACCTGATCGACAAAGCCTGTTGCCTTTACCGCCTCAACCCTCTCAAGCACATTGTTGCGCACATTGAGCTTGCCACGATCGCGGTCGAAGCTATCGTTGGTAACACCCACGATGAGGTAGTCGCCAAGCTCCTTTGCTCGGCGCAACAGATTGACATGACCCTCGTGGAGAAGGTCGTACGTGCCGTATGTTATGACCTTTTTCATCCTCTCTCTCTATTCTCCGTATATCTCATCAACATACTCCATTGAGTGAATACTCTGGCGTATCGCATCTTCATCAGGGAGCTTGCGCCAATCGCCATAGACATTCGTGAGATAGGCATCTACATCGCGAGGTGCGGGGAACTCATGCCCCTCAAACTCGATAGTCGACAGCGGGAAGGTGTCCTTAAGGTAGAACGTATGGCGCGCCCAGCCAGTACCCATCTGATAGTGATACTCGCCCTTAGGGTTAATAAGTCCCAAAAGGCGAAGCACGGGGTTGATGATACCCAGACACAGACCCTCAATAAGGCGTATAAGTATGTGTCGCAACCACTTAGTCTTGATATATATGGTTGGGTACTGCATATTGAAATATATCACACGCGCAGCACGTGCAGCCCAATATGGTGTTCGCTCGATGGCAAAGATGTCGATAAACTGCCCCTTATACTTAAGATAGCGATACCTACCACGCGTGATCTTAACCTCACCCTTGCGCTTGCGGAACTTGCCAAAGGTGTTGACATAGTCTATATCGCTAAGCATCGACTGGTAGATGAACTCGTCGCTCTTCATCTTATGAAGTATCTTCTCGAGTCGACGGAAGTCCTTTCTGAGCATGACAATATCAATATCATCATCCCAGGGTATAAATCCCTTATGACGCTTAGCACCTAGTAGCGTTCCAGAGCTTAGCCACCACTTAATATTGTTCTCGTCGCATATCTTCGCCAAGACCAACAATATATCCGTAAGCTCACGTTGCACCTTATGCAACTTTGAGCCATCAGGATTATACCTTCTCTTTAGCTCTTCGTGGTTTATCATAAGTCAGGGTTTATCGGGTTATAGTCTTATTCTAGTTACGTTCAACACTACTCTTTCGAGCCGTATATCTCCTCGATATAACGTGGGCAATGGATGCTCGAGCGAATTGCCTCCTCAGTAGGCAGTCTACGCCAATCGCCGTAGACGCGTGTCAAGTAGTCATCCACATCATTGGGTACGGGGAACTCTACCCCCTCGAACTTAGCACGCGACAGTGGGAATGTACTCTTCATAAAGAAGGTGTGACGTCCCCACCCAGAGCCCAACATATAGTGGTACTCACCGCGAGGATTTATCAAGCCCACAAGACGAAGAAGCGGGATAATAAGCCCAAACGAGAGGATGTTAACAAGCACGATAAGCGGCCATCGCAACCACTTACAACGAATATATGAGGTTAGATGCTGCAAATTATTGTAGATGATGCTCGACGCACGCGCCGCAAAGTAGCTTGTCTTCTCGATAGCGAATATGTCGATAAACGGTCCCTTATACTTATAGTAGTAGCTACGACGGTGCCCCTCGTCGATCTCGCCCTTGCGCTTACGGAACTTAGCAAAGGCATAGACATAGTCGATGTCGGTAGCCATCGAGTGAAACACGTAATCCTCGCTCTTCAGACGACGCATCACGCGACACAGCCTCTTAAAATCCTTACGGAGCATGACAATATCGAGGTCATCATCCCACGGTATAAAGCCCTCATGACGCGCAGCACCAAGCAGCGTTCCTGAACTCAACCACCACTCGATGTTATTCTGCTGGCATATCGTAGCGAAGTCGCGCAACATCCCCAGAAGCTCAAGCTGGTCGTTACGCAGCTGCGACCCATCGGGGTTATACTTCGCCCTCAAAGCATCATTGTCAAACATTAGGCCTATAGGTTTAAATATTAAGCAAATGTACGCCTTTTTATGCAATAAAACAAATAGAAAACCCCTCGATGCGTCCTAGAGTTCGTATTTCGATTTCTCGGGGAATATCTCAACAAAGACTCTGTCGAGCATCTGCTGCATCTCCTCGTATCGCTTATCGCTAAGCTCCACGTCGTTAATACACACTAGTCGTCGATCGGGGTTACGGAGATACTTTTCGATCTTATCGGGCGAGGCAACAGCCATCGAGAAGTGACGACTTGACTGACGGCGGTTGATTACACCACCCGCAAGATAGAGGTAGTCCGTAAAGAGGTATTGCGTGATGTTTCTCTCCGTGCGCGTACGTGTAAGCGTTGTGAGTAGCTCGTCACGTAGTCTGTTGTAGACCTCAACACACCTACTACGACGCATCGGCGCACATATATGCTGCGGGCGAAGGAAGTAGCAACGAGGCTTCAAGCCCAAGGCTCGGCGTGCAGCACGATCAGAGTTGCGACATATCTTCTTAAACATATCGGGATAGAGGATGTGTCGGCTCATGCCGATGATGCCGCGACCCTCTGAGAAAAAGTCCTCGGCACGACACTCCAACATCGGGAAGATGTCGTCGTTCGAGTAGATAAACTCCTCATCAAGTCCCTCGATAAAGGGCAGATGAAGCTCTATGGTGTTGCTATTAAATGTTGGCAGATACTCCTTAGGGATTATGTCGCGATGCAGAACCACATGCACCTCATCACGATTTACCCACTCGGGCACCTGCGACTCTCCCGACACCACAAGATGCACCTTGCCTATGAAGGGCATATTCTTCGCCACGGCACGCAACAGATAGCGCAACGTACCCCAATCGCGAAAGCGTTTAGTCAACAGAGGCATCTTTGTTGATGACTCATACTCCTGCTGCCACACAGGATCTAAACCGTTAACAAATGTTAGCACCAAATCCATAATCTACTCCAAAGTTGACTTTCCAAACCTTCGCATCTGCTTCTCAGGGGTGTGCTTCCACCTATTGTGCGACCAGAGCCACAACTCGGGGTGCTCCTTGATCATAGCCTCAAGACGCACCACATAGCGGCGTGTGATCTCGGTTGGCGCAACCTCCTCCACACCATCGTATATCTGGTCGAAACGTATCGAGTACTCACCAGCCCTTAGACGCTCGGTATAGCAGAAGAAGACCGGAAGATGAAACTTAAGGGCGATCTTCTCTGCTCCCTCAACAAAGGCCGTCTTAACATTGAAGAAGTCGTACCACACGGTATCGGCACGAAGCTCAGGCGACTGATCGGAGATAAGACCTATGGCCATACCTCCAGCCTCGCCACGCTCGCGCAAGAAGTGACGCATCGTATCCTTCATGGCCACCTGCCTAACATGGGGCGAGAAGTTGCGCAAACGACGATAGTAGCACTCGAACACCTTACTACGCAGCGGATGATAGACTCCTACGCACTGCGAGTTGGCAAACCATGACCACATTAAGAAGTACTCCCAGCACCCGAAATGTGCCGGCACAGCTATCCAGTCGCGTCCCGCCATGCGCTCACGGTGCTCCTCACCATTTGCCCAGACGACGTAACGCGCCTTATCGGATGGCTTTGCTCCAGCGAGCGATATAGTATCGACAACTATCTCGGCAAGAAAGCCATAAAACTTATACATCGTGCGACGAATATCCCTATCGCTCCAATCAGGGAATGCAAGACGTAGGTTGCGCAGCACTACCTTGCGGCGATATCTAATAAGGCAAAATAGCGAATAGATAAATGGCTGAAAGAGCCCATATCGAAACCAACGAGGCATAAGATGCATGGCGCGGCTAAAGCCCCACAACAGCTCCAAAGCAACTCGTTGCATGATGTTTAACTTGATATCTTGATGACCACTGCTCATAGGTAGACTATATTATATTGACAAATATACAAAAAAATCCGCAGAGAAGACAAATTTCATTAATAATTACCTCACGACACTCTGCACAGCATCCTTAGCCTGATCATAGTCATAGCCTAGCGACAGCGCATAGCGCAACAACTTACCTCGTAGTTCAAAATCTGTTTCCGCCTTGATACTCTTTAGTTTACGACTGAGTTTCTGCTCAAGACGTTGCTGCATATCATCCCCATCAATCTGCCCTAGGGCACTCTTTATTATCTCCGATGATACACCCTTTGAGCGCAGCTGCATAGCGATCTTTCGTTCGCCCCACCCTGCAAGACGCGACTTTTCACGCACATAGGCCTCGGCATAGCGTTGATCGTCGATAAACCTCTCATCGACGAGTCTTTTGAGCACCCCCTGTCGCTCAGCCTCGGGCACTCCCCAACGCTGCATAAGGCGCAGAGCATCACCCGACGATCGCTCGCTTCGAGCAGCAAGACGTTGTAGTGCAGCGAGTGCCTGCGGAGCACTCTTCGTCTTAGGCTCACGAGGCTTACTCGCTATAAACTCTTCACCGCACATATCATCCTTGGTTTTTGTCTAAAGTCCTCTTTTACAACTATATCCGAATAGCCCTCAGCAATAAGCATATCGACCATTTCGCCGGCAAACTGCTCATATATCTCGAAGTAGAGCCTACCTCCATCCCTAAGGAGCTTACGCGACGTACGAGCTATCGCACGATAGAACTTAAGCGGATCATCGTCATCGACAAAGAGTGCTAACTGAGGCTCGTAATCGGTAACATTAGGTCGCATTAGACGAACATCACTTCGAGGAATATATGGGGGATTAGATACCACCACATCGAGCTTCGTTGCGAAGAGTTGCGAGAAGTCAGCAAGAGCATCGCCCTCAACAAACTCGACATCAGGAGCATAGCGCATGGCATTACGTCGGGCTATCTCTAACGCCACGGACGATATATCCATAGCCCACACATGGCCTCGATGAAGCCTACGTCGAAGAGCTATGGCTATACACCCCGAGCCAGTACCTACATCGAGCACGTGCGCGGTAGGCTCCTCCTGAGAGGCAATCCATGCAACCAGCTCCTCGGTCTCGGGACGGGGTATGAGCACACCCTCGCCAACCTCAAGTGCCATGTCGTCAAACCACTCACGCGAGATGACATACTGCACAGGTCGCCAAGCAGATAGCTCACTTATAATTCTATCTAAATCGAGGATTTCAAGCTCCTCATTTGGCTCGATAAGCAGTTGATTACGGCTGATATTTCCACACTCCAAAACCACCATCTCGGCAATCTGGCGCGCCTCAGCCTCGCCATACAAAGGCTCTATGGCTGATGCTATACGTAGAACTATCTCACGACGTGTAGCCATAGCAACTAACCATTTTGAAGTTTTAGATCAGCAAGGGCATAGGCAACCATAGCCTCGACAACAACCATAGCACGGCGCGCAATGCATGCATCATGGCGACCACCAATGCTAAGCTCTGTAACCTCGCCACGCTCAAAATCGAAGGATAACTGACTGCGAGCAATGCTTGGTGTAGGCTTTATAGCAACACGCACAACAATATCGTTTCCATTCGATATGCCACCATTAATTCCACCCTCATTATTTGTCAAAGTCTCTCCTAAGGCATTGATAATACAATCATTGCGCTCAGAGCCTCGTTTTGTCGCCGCATCAAAACCATCACCAAACTCCACACCCTTAACACCGGGAATCGAAAACACGAGGTGCGAGATAACGCTCTCAACCGAATCGAAGAATGGCTCGCCCCAACACGCTGGGACACCCGATACTCTACACTCAACAACGCCTCCTACCGAGTCACCAGCCCTACGGGCATCGGCAACAATCTCGTCAAATAGCTCGGCATTGCTCTCGCGGCCAACGCTTACTAGGCGTGAGCTAAACTCTATATCGCCGAGCACTCGCTTGGCAACAACGCCAGCAGCAACAAGCGCAACAGTCATGCGCCCCGAGGCGATACCACCACCGGCAAGATTGTACTCCTCGCCATACTTAAGACGCTGCGTAAGATCGGCATGCGAGGGTCGCGGATGGTTTTTCAACGAGGAGTAGTCAGCCGAACGTCGGTTTCTATTTTGGAAACTTATCTCTACCCTACCATCCACAACACATCCCAAAGCGTCGACACCTACTATCATTGGTCTATCCTCCTCACTACGAGGTGTCTCGCCAACGCCTTGAGGCTTGCGACGATTGAGATCCCGGGTAAAATCCTCATCTACAAGTCGTAAGCCAATAGGCACACCCTCGAGCACCACACCCACACTATCGGCATGCGATGCACCAAAGATGGTCATACGGAGTATCTTTCCAAAGCAATTATTCACACTCAGAAGTTTTGAGCTGTTCGAGATCGTCGAAGAACGAGGGATAGCTCTTTGCCACACACTCACGATTCTGTATGTCAAGCTCCTCGTTAATTCTTAGTCCAGTGATTGCCAACGACATAGCAATTCGGTGGTCGTCGTGCGAGTCCACCCTTGCCACATGAGGTGTTCCACCCACCACGCGCATAACATCCTCGTCGTAGTCGAGCTCTACATCTATGCCGAGCTTGGCATACTCCTCGCGAAGCACCTCACCACGATCGCTCTCCTTACCACGCAGACGCCCTATGCCACGTATTGTTGACACACCCTCCGAGGCTGCTGCTAGCGCAACGAGTGCTGGAAAGAGGTCTGGGCAATGTGTTGCGTCGAATGTGAAGGCCTCGAGGTGGCGGTGTGCCACGGTGATGGCACTCTGCTCGATGATCAACGAAGCACCAGCACGCTCCAACGCACGACAGATAGCCGTATCTGCCTGACGCGATAGCGTCGAGAGGTTGGTAACGCGCACCTCACCAGCAATAGCTGCTGCAACCATGATCATCGCCGCAGCACTCCAATCGCTCTCAATCGTATAGTCTATCGCCTTGTATTGCTGTCCTCCCTCGATGTAGAACTGCGAGTAGTCGCCCTCGTTGTACATCACCTCAACACCAAATCGCTCAAGAGTATCAAGCGTCATATCGATATAAGGAGTCGACACCGCCCCATGCACCTCGATAGTCGTATCACGCTGAGCTACAGGCAGTGCGATAAGTAGTCCTGTGACAAACTGCGACGACATAGAGCCATCGACCTTCACACGACCACCTCGCATCGGACCACACACCTCGATAGGCAGACGACCACCGCCGTCACGAAGCTCTACACCAAGCTCCTGCAACGGATCAATCATCATAGACATCGGACGATGAAGCAGCGTGCCCTCGCCCGAGATACATATTGGCGAGGAGTGCAGAGCTGCAATAGGCGTGAAAAGACGGGCTGCAAGACCCGACTCTCCGACATGAAGGTTGTTAGTACGGGGCTTTAGACCACCCTCAATAGCGATTGTATTCTCGTTGATTATCTCCACCTTAGCACCCAGTGCCTCGATGGCGTTGATAGCTGAACGAGTGTCGCGGCATAACTCAATGCCACGAAGCACCGTGCGCCCCTTGGCAAGCAGTGATGCAGCAAGCGCACGCTGAGCATAGCTCTTAGAACATGGGGGCACAATCTCACCCCTCAATCTTTTCCCTCGCGGGACAGCAGTATCCATATATGGTATTATTCGTTATCGTCAAAATCGTCGTCGTCGTCGACCTCCTCGCGCACATGGCCCAAGGCACGCAACGCCTCCTCGCGCTCGCGCTCCTCACGCTCCTTCTGCTGGCGTAACATCTGAGGCGAGGTACGAAGCACGAAGTTGCTACCCAAATATACGCGACGCACCATCTCATCGGCAGCAAGATCCTCAGCCGTACCCGTCTTAAGGATCTTACCCTCGTAAAGCAGATATGTACGATCGGTAATTGCAAGGGTCTCATCGACATTGTGGTCGGTGATTATCACACCGATATTCTTATCCTTGAGCGTACCTACGATGCTCTGAATATCCTCTACGGCAATGGGGTCGACACCCGCAAATGGCTCATCAAGAAGGATAAACGATGGGTTGATAGCCACAGCACGAGCAATCTCGGTACGGCGACGCTCACCACCCGAGAGCTGATTACCATAGCTCTTGCGCACCTTCTGCAAGCGGAACTCCTCGATAAGCTGCTCGACACGCTCCTTCTGATACTGGCGCGAATACTTGGTCATCTCGAGCACGGCGCGAATGTTATCCTCGACCGTAAGATGGCGAAATACTGAGGCCTCCTGAGCAAGATAACCTACACCCATCTGCGCACGGCGATAGACAGGCTCTTTGGTGATGTCAAGAACTTTGCCATTGTCATCTTCAAGAAATATACGTCCCTCGTTAGGCTTTATAAGACCCACGATCATATAGAACGTCGTAGTCTTACCAGCACCATTTGGACCGAGCAAACCTACAATCTCACCCTGGCGCACATCGATCGACACGTGGTTAACGACAGTGCGTGATTTATAGGATTTTACCAATTCGCTTGTGAATAGTCGCATCTTTTTTTCGTAAATTTTTCACAAAGTTATTACTATTTTTCAAAAAAATATATTATATTTGAGTAAATTTTTTACGACAAAAAATTATGGACACCGAACAAGGAGGATTATTACACGAGAAGTTACACGAGTATTTCGGCTTTACTTCGTTCAAAGGCAACCAAGAAGCTGTTATAAACAACGTACTCTCCGGCAAGGACACCTTTGTACTTATGCCTACTGGAGGCGGTAAGTCGTTATGTTATCAGCTCCCCGCTCTGATAATGGATGGTGTGGCTATTGTCATATCACCACTCATCGCTCTGATGAAGAATCAGGTCGATGCGATGCGCACATTCTCTACCGAATCAGGCATCGCACACTTCCTCAACTCCTCACTCAATAAATCAGCAATTGCTCAGGTGCGCCAAGATGTTCTCGACGGTCGCACCAAGCTACTATATTTTGCCCCCGAGTCGCTTACCAAGGAGGATAACATCGCCTTCTTGCGCAAGATCAAAATATCGTTCTACGCCATCGACGAGGCACACTGTATCTCGGAGTGGGGTCACGACTTCCGCCCTGAGTATCGCCGTATTCGTCCTATCATCAACGACATCGGTCAGGCACCACTCATCGCACTCACAGCAACCGCTACGCCAAAGGTGCAGATGGACATCCAGAAAAACCTCGGCATGACCGACGCTACGGTATTCCGTTCGTCGTTCAACCGCCCAAATCTATACTACGAGCTACGTCCTAAGCACAACGTAGACCACGACATCATCCGCTTCATCAAGCAGAACTCTGGCAAGAGTGGCATCATCTACTGCCTTAGCCGCAAGAAGGTTGAGGAGCTTGCCGAATTGCTCGTTGCCAACGGCATCAAGGCCCTAGCCTACCATGCCGGCATGGATGCACAGACGCGTGCCGACAACCAGGATGCCTTCCTCCACGAGCGCGTAGATGTTATCGTAGCCACGATAGCCTTCGGCATGGGTATCGACAAGCCCGACGTGCGCTACGTGATCCACTACGACATTCCTAAGTCGCTCGAGGGCTACTACCAGGAGACAGGTCGTGCCGGACGTGATGGTGGCGAGGGACACTGCTTAACATTCTACAGCTACAAGGATATTCAGAAGCTCGAGAAGTTCATGCAGGGTAAGCCTGTTGCCGAGCAGGAGATTGGCAAGCTACTACTCTTGGAGACTGTATCCTATGCCGAGAGTTCGATGTGCCGCCGTCGCTCGTTGCTCCACTACTTTGGCGAGCAGTACGCCGAGACTAACTGTGGCAGCTGCGACAACTGCTGCAACCCCAAGCCCAAGGTGGAGGCTAAGGAGGAGCTACAACTCGCCCTAGAGACCCTTAAGGCTATTGGCGACAAGTTTAAGATTGATCACCTTGTGGCAGTGCTCATGGGCAAGACCACAGCGATGATCAAGAGCTATGGACACAATAAGTTGGAGCTCTTTGGCGCAGGTCAAGATAAGGATATACGCTTCTGGAATGCCGTTGTACGCCAGGGTCTGATCCTCGGCTTCATCGACAAGAATATCGAGAACTACGGTCTTATATCTATAAATGATCGCGGCGAGGAGTTTATAAAGAGGCCTACGTCAGTAACTGTCACCCTCGACCACGACTACGACTCTGAGGAGGAGAACGAGGCAGTAGGACCGATGAAGGGTGGTGGCGCAGCTGATGAGGAGCTCTTCGCGATGCTCAAGGATCTACGCCGCAAGGTGGCTAAGCAGAATGGCCTTGCGCCCTACGTCATCTTCCAGGATCCATCGCTCGAGGATATGTCGATCCAGTACCCCATCACCATGGAGGAGATGCAAACAATATCGGGTGTTGGTGTAGGCAAGGCACAGAAGTATGGCGCGGAGTTCATCGAACTCATCAAGAAGTATGTCGAGGAGAAGGAGATCATCCGTCCACAGGATATGGTGGTTAAGGGTGTTGCCAACAAGTCGAACAACAAGATCTTCATCATTCAGTCTATCGACCGCAAGATGGATTTCGAGGACATCGCGCGCGCGCGTAACTTAGATATGGAAGAGCTGCTCACCGAGATCGAGACCATCGTCAACTCGGGAACGCGCCTCGATATACAGTACTACCTCAACACAATTATGGACGAGGATAAGGTTGAGGATATATACCTCTACTTCAAGGAGGATGCCGAGACCGACTCGCTCGATGCCGCCATCGAGGAGCTTGGCTCGGAGTATAGCGAGGAGGAGATACGCTTAGTACGCATTAAATTTATTTCGGAGGTAGCCAACTAATGAGCGAAGTACGTGCAAAAAAGGCTCTCGGACAGCACTTTCTGACCGACCTAAATATCGCCCGCAAGATAGCCACATCGCTCTCGGGCGGAACAGCCGAAGCCCCCGACAAGGTGTTGGAGGTGGGTTGTGGCATGGGTGTGCTCACACAGTTCCTACTCGAGCGTAGCGACATTGTGACCTACGGTGCAGAGATCGACTCGGAGTCCGTAGAGTATCTTCATGCCCACTATCCCGAGTTTGCACCACGTCTTACCGAGGGCGACTTCCTGAAGATGGACCTTCGTGAGGCGTATGGCGCACGACTCAAGATCATTGGCAACTTCCCATATAACATATCGTCGCAGATCTTCTTCAAGGTGCTCGAAAACCGCGACATCGTCCCCGAGTGCGTAGGCATGATACAACGAGAGGTAGCTGTGCGTCTTGCCGAGCCTCCAGGCTCTAAGGAGTATGGCATCCTAAGTGTGCTGCTCCAGGCGTGGTACGACATTGACTACCTATTCACCGTTGGCGAGAAGGTCTTCAACCCACCGCCCAAGGTCAAGAGTGCCGTGGTACGACTAGTGCGTAATAGCGTTGAACGCCTAGACTGCGACGAGCAGCTATTCATCAAGGTTGTCAAGGCGTCGTTTGGTCAGCGTCGCAAGATGTTGCGCAACTCACTCAAGGCGGTATTTGGCAACTTCAATGGCGAGGAGCACCGCTTCTTCTCGATGCGTGCCGAGCAGCTATCTGTTGCCGATTTTGTGGAGCTAACCCAGTGGGTCGAGAGCCACAAATAGCCCACTATACTCTTAAAAATATGATGGGGATGACTAAAATAAATTAGTCATCCCCTTAATTGTTTAGAAGTTGAAGAAAAAGATGTAGTTTTAGGCATGCGAAGCCCGAAAAACCGGAGTTTACTTAAGCGTAAATGAGGATTTTGAGGGCGAGTATAACGAAGAAATACACTTTTTATTCAGCTTCATCACTCTTTATACACCTCGCTTACTTACGCTTAGGCTGTAGCGAAAGTCGCTGAACCTCAGGCTCAATGCCTAGCTTATCGATAAGCTCTTCGAGAGGACGCTTCGTCTCGGCGCTATAGTCATACATAAATGGTTCCGATGTCCACATTGGCGAGTAGTTACCCTTGTAGTCCATGATCACCGCACACATCAAGTAGAGCTCTCCACTCTCGGCAGTTAGCAACTGCACCTTTGGGCTAACATAGCTTACAAGGTCTGCAAAGACAGCATCCTCGCCAGTCATCATAAACTCCTGCGCGCTGTAGATGTAGTAGAACATGTCAACAGTAGGCTCGGCGGTAAAGATCTCCGACCACATAGCATACCAGCCCATGGTCTCGAACATACCATAGTTGAAATACTTGTCGGGGAAGCGCGACTCAAGCTCGGCAAGGCTATAAGGGGCATCCCACTTAACATCGACAATGCTATTAAGGCACTCGCCCTCCGCCTCAGTTGCGAAGTCGACACGGAAGAGATCAGTGGTCACCGTACCGCCGTAGTATCCAAAGGCAAACACCGAGTACTCGGTCTGCGGTTTAAGCGTATTGAGGTGGCTGAATATTCCCCCCTTGAATGTATCTAGCTGGAAATTTTCCGTAAGCCACTTGATGATAGCCTCGTTATCGGCATCTGGCACCTCCTCAGTGGCTAGAAGAGCTACTGTATAAGGATCATCCGTTGATGGTACAACTGAGATGTCTGCAACACGAACATAGTTGTTTGTCACCTCAATATCGAGATCCATCTCGCTCTGCAACACATCTCCCGTACGGAAATTGACAAGCTGAGGCATAGATACAACCTGTGGCAAGCCATCAACCATCTCGATAGCATAGAGCACCATAGCACAGTTTGTCGAGGCCTTGCGCACCTCGCTATAGCTCTCCTCGCCCTGAAGACACATCAACTCGAGAAGCTGCTCAGGAGCATAACCCGACTGCATGTACATAGCTATGAGGCTCATCCATGTGTTTGATACTACGCGCGCATAGTCCTCATCGAGCACACTACCCTCTGGGCGATACATCCAATCACCCTCCTCGTATATATCAAGGTAGTACTTACCCTCCCAGTCGATAGGCTTGATGTTATAAGTAACCTCAGGACCGTTAACCTCAATGTCAACATCAAACTCTACTGTCGAGAGGTCGGTTGACGAAAGCGAGAAGATTGCGTGCGCAATGGGCGACGCTAGCGTATAGTCATCGTTAGTCTCGTTAAACTCGATAGCGTAAGCGTAGATAACATACTCTGTATCAGGGGTCATCTGTGTCCATGTTATCTCACTCTCACCCTCGAACGCACAATAGTTTGCCAACAAAAACTCCTTAAGCAACTTAGCATCGTACTGCTTGGCAAACGATATAAAGTAGTCGTGATCATCGGCAAAAAGCTCCTCGGCGTTAGTTATACCTGCCTGGTAGAAGTAGCTGAGATCTGCCATTAGCACAATGTAAGGCACGCTATCGTCCGAAGGGGTAATCAACGACTTACACGTAGTTGTCGTCTTATCAACGATCTGAATATCGAAGGTCACACCATCGAATGCTACCTGAACAACCGCTATGCGAAGACTCTCCACAGCGGGATACTTTACCGTGATAAAGGCACTACGCTCCTCACTAGCACTATTTGGCAAAACGCCAAACGAGAGCTTACCCTCGGCAGCTGTAATATCGGTAATCCAATCAACATCGGCAGTAGCAACAATGTCGATTCCTGCAAGCGGATTCGCAATGGTGTACTCGAGCATATACTCACCACCTTCGGCATCTACCAACAGAGAGCTCTCCACAAACTCGACGGTAGTCTTTGCATCAGGAGCATCATCCACAGGATTTTGCTTACAGCCAACCGATGCAATCGAAACAATAAGCACAACTAAGAGTGACAAAAGGTTAAAATTTCTCATAGACACGTTTTACTAAAATTTAATTTATTGAGCAAAGATATGATTTTTATTGTCACTTTGCAAACATTATGAGCTATTCACAAAAAAAATCACTTTCTCCCTCTTTTGTTTCACAATTTATTATTATATTTGTCCCTTGAAGAGATGTTTTTTTGTTAAAAATTTTAGAAACTAAATATTTATTACTTACTAAACTAAATTTTGACATGAGAAAGTTGACTAACTTTTTGAAGTTTGGCGTTTTGCCACTTCTTTGTCTTGCTCTCGCAGTAGGCTGCGATAAGGGTCCAGAGGAAGACTCTGGCAATGGTGGTGGAAACAATCTTCCTCCAGTAGAGAAGGACTCTACCATTAAGCTATCTAAGACTAATGTCTCTGTAGGTCTTGCTGGTGGTTCATTCCTTCTTGAGTACTCTATTGAGAATCCACACGCAGGTGAGAAGATCTCAGCTGAGGCTGCTGAGGACTGGGTTAATGGTTTCAACTATGGTATCGCAGATGTTTTGCAGTTCAAGGTTGACGCTAACGAGACATCTGAGCCACGTGAGTGCTTGGTTACTGTTAAGTATCGCTACGCTGAGGACGCAGTATTCGTTGTAAAGCAGGGCGCAAAGACAAGTGCAGGCTTTACATTCGAGAATATTACAACAGACCTCTTCTCATACACTGTTGATATTATTCCAGACGATAAGACTGCTCCATACCTTATCATGTCGAACCCTGCTACATACATCTACACAAGTGGTCTTGAGACTGGTGAGGACTTCTACAAGGATGACGTAGCATACTTTGGCTACTTTGGTCAGTACTATGGTCAGACAGCTGAGCAGCTAATGCTTGAGTTGTGTAATATCGGTAACACATACGGCGAGGTTATCGATGGCTGTGTATCAGGCATGCCTTATGTTTTGTACTGCTACTACCTTGACGGTGAGTCAGGTGCACTAATGTCAGATGTAGTAATGTGCGATGTAGTAACCAAGGAGCCTGAGAAGAAGCCTGTAACATTCACAATGAATTATGAGGTTGAGGGTACACTTGTTAAGGCAAGCGTTGTTCCAGAGGGCTATGATGGTGCATACTATTTCGACATGCTTAACAGTGTTCTTGCAGACTCATACCTTGAGGCATTTGACTTCCTTGAGAACAAGCCTTCAGAGGCTGTTGAGTTCTACTGGTCAGACGCTGTCTACAACATGTCACAGGACATGTCTTCCGCAGAGATCATCTCATTCTACGACTGCCGCGGCACATACGAGGATGGCACACCACGTAGCGAGTACGAGTTCGAGCTCTTGGCTAACCACGACTACTACTTCTTCGCATTCGCAATGGAGGAGCATGGTCTTCCAGGATCTGTACCACAGATCATTAAGGTTACAACTGGTGACGTTGAGCCATCTGACAACCAGATCACAACAAGCGTAACTAACATCACAGCTCAGACTGCTACTATCAACTTCGAAACAACTAACGACGACTACTATATCGCTGGTTGGGAGAAGGCTTCAGATTGGAATACATTCGGCAACAACGATGCTGAGCGTCAGCAGTACTTGCTCACAAATCGCTCATACGAGCTTATCTCAGGTAACTACTCTTATAACGTTATCGGTCTTGAGCCTGAGACAGACTATGTGCTCTACGCATTCGGTTCACGTGGTGGTGTAGCAACAACTAACTACATTGCAACAACTCCATTCAAGACTCGTAAGATATCTGGCGGTTTGGCATCTATCGAGATTAAGGACCTTGGCTACTACATTGCTTCAGACCTTGCAGATTACCCAGGTTGGGAGTTCATGGCTGGCGACCACTACAGCAACAAGGTCATCTTCCCACAGGCAGTTGAGATCACAGGTGAGTGGTCAGCATTCTGGGTTCAGTCTTATATTTGGACTAACAGAGAGCATGAGGTGTACAACGATAAGCAGTACCGTGACGGTCTAGTATGGCACATCGACCAGTATGGTTCAATGACAACAGACAAGACTTACATACCATTTGATGTTGATGGCTACTACGAGATTGTAGGTTTGGTTATCGATACTTATGGTGACTACAGCGACATTGCTAAGATCTCAGTTAGAACATCATACAGCGGTGCTGAGAAGGATCCTCAGAAGTTCATCGACTGGTGGAACGGAGATGACAGCAACGTAGGTCTTCAGAGCCTTGTTATCGACGACGAGCCTAAGCAGCTCTTCAAGGAGAAGATCTCTGGCAAGAAGGTATCAGAGCGTACATTCGAGACTCGCGAGGTTGCTCCTGAGAAGGGCAAGATCGTAAACCGTCATTAATACGACGCTCCTAAAAATTAGAGGTGAGGCTACCCACATTCGTGTGGGTGGCCTCACTTTTTACATATATGTGCCGAGCAATATAGAGTGAATAATTACCACAAATAATGCGTAAATTATAACTAAAAAGTAGAATTAGGGGTAAATAAATGACGTTTTGCATAAGAAAATATGGAGTAATATGCCATTTTTAAATTGTTATTTGTATATTTGTGCGAGAATTAAATGCAAATGAGATTATAACTAAAAATACTATTTAAAAATGAAAAAAATTCTACTTGTCTTTTGCGTAGCTTTGATGGCATGTGCTACAGCTACTGCGCAACAGAACAATGATGAGAAGCTCCACTGGAAGGGCTTTGAGACCAACAAATTCTGGGATAACTGGGAGGTCTCTGCAGGTGTCGGTATCTCACGCCTTGACATCGCTAACAAGTTTAACACAGATGAGCCAGGTAAGTTCTTCAACCGTAACAGCTGGAACCTCAACATCGGCGCAACAAAGTGGATCGTGCCTGTTGTAGGTCTTCGTCTTCAGCTCGACGGTGGTCACTTCCAGAACTACACATTTAGAGGCGATCGCTATAGTGCTCGTGCATACCAGACTCCATATATCTTTGTTCATGGCGACGTAATGGTTAACCTCTCTAACTGGATTGGTGGCTACCGTGAGGATCGTCTTTACTACGCTATCCCTTACGTAGGCTTTGGCTACACAGCAATGTCATGGACTAAGAATACTCCAGGTACTTACAACGGTGAGTACGCTACAACATTCGGTCTTTTGAACAAGTTCCGCATCACTAAGAACCTCGATGTTCAGCTCGACCTCCGCACATGGATCTTCGCTGAGGATGGTCTTCCAGCAGAGGTAAACGGTGGCGGTCGCTTCGCATTCTCATGGACAGGTTCAGTAGGTGTGGCTTATCGTTTCAACAAGCAGGAGTGGACACCAGCATACTCTCAGACTGTTGTTGACGGCTACGTAGAGGCTGTTGAGCAGCTTAACCGCGAGGTGAGCAACGCTGAGGCTAACGTAAGCACACTCAACAACCAGGTTGAGGAGCTTGAGGCTCAGAACCAGGAGCTTAAGAGAACTCTTATCCCTGCTGGCGAGGAGGTTATCAGCGCACACAGCGTAGTATTCTTCGAGAAGAACGAGTATGAGCTCTCTACATTCGCAATGGCTACAATCGATAAGTATGTATCGACATTGAAGTCTGGTAAGCTTAAGATCACTGTTGTTGGCTATGCTGACCGTTCAACAGGTACTCCTGAGTACAACGACGCTCTATCGCAGAAGCGTGCTGAGGCTGTAAAGGAGTATATGGTGGCTAAGGGCATCAGCGAGCATCGCATCGAGGTAAAGTGGGTTGGTGCTACTGAGCCAGCCTTCA
The DNA here is from genome assembly GCA_017379015.1 of Alistipes sp. GTDB lineage: Bacteria > Bacteroidota > Bacteroidia > Bacteroidales > Rikenellaceae > Alistipes. The sequence goes on along the minus strand of JAFNXN010000010.1, from coordinate 7,311 downwards.
CCGAGGATGATGTTGAGATCAACCGTTGCGTGGTTATCATGTAATAACATACATACCTAAAAACAGATAGGGGATGACTAAAAAGTAAATTAGTCATCCCCTTATTGTTTAGAAGTTGAAGAAAAAGATGTAGTTTTAGGCTTGCGAAGCCCGAAAAACCGGAGTTTACTAGGCGTAAATGAGGATTTTGAGGGCGAGCATAACGACAAAATACACTTTTTATTCAGCTTCTATCTGTTTTAATAATAATCGCGCTTACTTTATATCGAAGTTAAGCAACACCTTATCTCCGACCGCAAGACGAAGGTTGTCACCTGGCTTGATGTCGAACTGGCGTGGCGAACCAAGGTAGATTAAATCGCCAATGCGCAGCGTCATTCGCTCTGAGAGATGGCTCACAATACGATCGGGCGAGAAGCACATATCATCAAGCTTAAGGCGCAGTTGCTCCTCACCGTTAATGTAGAACGTTGCACCCTGAAGCAGAGCATCACGACCCAAAGCGTCAAGCGAGAGCGCAGAGGAGTGGTCATAGCCCACCGCCTCGTCCCAGGGCAGTCCCTCGCTACGCAACGCCTCAAGACGCTCAATGGGGGTAAAGCTAACACCCGCCATGACAGCATCGACACAACGCGACGCAAAACGCTCACTAATACACTTTGCAAGGCGCGAATTCTTGAGCACGATGTGTGGCTCGGCAACAATACGTCCAACACCATCAGGGATGTAGAAGGCGTCATTATTGCGCAATAGCGCAGTGTCCGCCTTAAGATAGAAGCGAGGTACTGATGCCCCCGCATCATAGTTATTTATAATATGTATCAGCTTCATCTCTTTAAAGAGTTTACAATGTCTGTTGCAAAACGATCGCTTGCCCCCTCAGCACCGATCATAGCGCGCAGCTCCTGAAAATCATCGAGCATACGCTGTCGCTTACTACCGCCCTTGAGTATCGAACGAAGCTCTTGGCAAGCATCGTCGACATCTAGACGCGCCACGACAATCTCACGCACAGCCTCACGCCCAAGATTAATGTTCACCAGCGAGATATAAGGGATGCGCAGGAAGTAGGGCTTAAGCTTCTCATAGAGCCATGGCACATGGTAGATAACCACCTCAGGCACGCCCATAAGCGCAGTCTCAAGGGTCGCAGTGCCCGAGGTCACTATGGCAGCATCAGCCATGGCAAGGGTCTGCTGCGTACGGTCCACGACATACTTAACATTCTCGGCTCCCGCAGTGATACTATCGTAGAGCGACCTATCGATCCACCCTACTGCCGTCACCACGAACTGTAAGTTAGGAAAGCGTTGCGCGATGGCAACCATGTCGGGGAGGTTTGCCTCGATCTCCGAGCGACGACTACCCGCCAAAAGAGCTACAATAGGACGCTCGTCGAGAGAGTTATCCGCGAGGAACGCCTCGCGCTGAGGCATCCTCTTACGGCACTCCGCAATGTCGTCAACAAGGGGATTACCACAAAACGTGGGCTCGATGCCGTGACCACGAAAATACTCCGTCTCGAAGGGAAAGATCGTGTAAAGACGGTCTACATACTTACGCAGAGCCTTAACACGTCGCTCCTTCCACGCCCAGACCTTAGGGGCAATATAGTAATAGACACGAATACCTCGAGCCTTAGCCCACTTAGCAATACGCAGATTGAATGCCGGATAGTCAATGAGGATGATTACATCGGGCTGGAAACGCTCAATATCTGCCTTGACAATATCCATCTGGCGGAAGATGGTGCGCAGGTTGAGTGCCACTTGTACAAAGCCAAAGAATGACATCTCGGTGTAGTGATAGAGCATCGCATCGCGAGTAGCTATCTCAGCCATACGATCGCCGCCCGTAAAGCGAAACTCTGCCTCAGGGTCGGACTTTGCGATACCTCTCATAAGCTTGCTACCATGAAGATCGCCCGATGGTTCACCAACAACAATATAATATCTCATATCTCTCGATTTTGATACAAAGATAGTGAAATTTTTCGGAATGATCCCGTTTAGTGACTCACAGCGAGAGCTGATTTGGTTAAAAAGCGGCTAGCCGCATCTTTTGTTTTCTACACCTACGTCTACAAGCAAGCTTGTGGCAAGATAAGTTGGGCTTACTAAACAAGAGTATCAGGATGTATAGTTGCTTCGGAATTGTTATTTTGGGAAATATTGGTTAACTTTGACGTACAAATACGCTAGTAGAAAGGATATTCCTTATAAATCATATATAAAACCCTATAATGACACATTAAACTATGGGAACAATTGAAGATGATTCTAATGTACGCGCAGCTCAAAATCAAGTAAATCTAGCCCAAAGCCGTTTAGACGGATACAAAAGAGATCGTGACGCAGCTAAACAAAATGGTAATTACCAAAATAGCAGAAAATCTTTTAGGCACGCTAATGGAAAGTTGGGCAATAGCTATGATTGCAATGTTTGGAGCGCAGAGGAGCTATTGAAACGAGCAAAGGACTCATTGGCAGAGGCTAAGAAAACAGCTAAAGACCAGCTAAAAGCCCAAAATGATAGAGATAAGGCGGAGAAGAGGGCTGAGAAATCAACTAAATCATCAAAGTCCTCATCATCTTCATCAAGCTCAAGCTCGTCTTGGTCTGGGCCATTGCCGTTTAGCTCAAACGTATCATCGCATAGCTCAGATAGTGGTAGTGCTAGTAGCAGACAACGAAATGTCGCAGATGACCCAGCTACACGCTTAATTAATGAGAGCAAGGCTGAGATACGAAAGGCTGTAGTAGATGCATTTAATTCTTGTCTTGAAGATGACGACAAGTTAGAAAAATATGAGCAACAGCTAGAGCACAAATACCGAATAGATGATGCTTCTGAGACGGAGTTAATGCTCTATATAAATGAGCTACAAGCCGAATCTTCACGCCTGGCAAAAGAGTGCAAGAAGTATGAGGATGACGATAGAGGTGATTTTGCAGAGGAATGCAAAGAGATTGTAGATGAGCTCTACAATAGAGCTAGCAAACGGTATAAGAAAATTAAGAAAGGTAACCAAACTAAATATACAAAAGACACTTATTCGACAGATAAATCGCCTGAAGCCAAACAGATCAAATCAGAAGTTCAGGATGTTTTAAAGAAGATTAATTTAAACACCAGTAATTCATTTGCTCGACTTATACCCAGTGTAATTATTAATCCAATAAATTGGCTCAGAAAGAAATTCAAGTAGAGTGACTCATCGGTTAATGATTTGTACTCTTATTTCTGAAAGTGATAAGAATAAAAAGGGGAGAGAAATCTAGGTTTCTCTCCTCTAAATGTAAACTCAAAAACGATGCCTATGAGCCGTAGCATTGGCTATGGTGCTCATTAAGTGAGCAATGCCTCGCTCTGCACCGTTTCAGCTAAGAGGGAGGGATTGGCTACTACGCAGATAGATCTGCTCCGCTTAACGCCTTTCCCCACTGCTCGCCGCAGGGGCCCTTGCAAGCCCTACTGCGCAAAAAGCGGCTAGCCGTATCTTTTGTTTTCTACACCTACGTCTACAAGCAAGCTTGTGCCGAGGTATAAAAAACAAAAGGTATCGATTACTCGATACCTTTTTGCTTCGTGATCTTGCGGAGAGGGAGGGAGTCGAACGGCTTTAGCCGTAGAGCCGATACATATTAAGCGCAGGGCTTAAGCCCGAGCAATAAACACTTTAATATCGGCTCAACCCCACATTAAGTGAGCAATGCACACTCTTCTCAGACAATGCAGAGCACGCTATGGCATGTTGGTTTTGGGACTGTGGGTGGGAGCTTGCTCACAAACACACAGACACAAAAACAGAACGGATGACAAAAGTCATCCGTTCTGCATTGTGATCGAGCGGAGAGGGAGGGATTCGAACCCCCGGAGCCTCGCAGCTCAACGGTTTTCAAGACCGCCGCAATCGACCACTCTGCCACCTCTCCAAAGGACAAAGGTAATACAACTTTTGTTATCCACCAAATATTTTTGGAATTATTTTTAAATATTTTTTATGGTCATTTTATATAATGCTGTATATCTGCTATTTACACCCAAAAATATTTTTAGCTAAAAATACGGCCTTAAGCCCTATTCGGGGCTAAATCGCTATTTTAGACACAAAATGCAGATCTCGAGCACTGCAAAAACATCGCTATATTACACAAAAAAAGGTGCTATCACACCGCGATAGCACCTTATTTATATAGTATTTTGAGATTAGATCATCTCAGATTTTAGGCCGACAACCAAGTCGTCGTAGTCGCGAAGACCAGTACCACCTGGGATAGGATTACCTGTGATGACATTCTCCTTGAGGTTAACAAGGTCATCCGACTTAGCCTGGATCGCTGCCTCGTTAAGTACCTTGGTAGTCTCCTGGAACGATGCTGCAGAGATAAAGCTTGAAGTCTGCAATGCAGCACGTGTAATACCCTGAAGAACCTGGTTCGATGTTGCTGGGACGATAGGACGTACCTCAACAAGAGCCATGTCACGACGCTTAAGAGCAGAGTTCTCGTCGCGCAACTTACGCAATGAGATGATCTGTCCTGGCTGCACATTCTGCGAGCCACCAGCATCGGTAACAACAACCTTATCGTAGAGCTCATCGTTAACATCCATGAACTCCCACTTGTCAACTACCTGATCCTCGAAGAAGCGAGTATCACCTGGATCCTCGATCTTAACCTTCGACATCATCTGACGAACGATAACCTCAAAGTGCTTGTCGTTGATCTTTACACCCTGCATACGGTAAACCTCCTGAACCTCGTTCACGATATACTCCTGAACCTTGGTAGGACCAAGGATGCGGAGGATGTCGCCTGGGGTGATCGCACCATCAGAGAGGGCCATACCAGCACGTACATAGTCGTTCTCCTGAACGATGATCTGACGTGACAATGGTACGAGATACTTCTTCTGGTCGCCATCCTTAGAGGTGATGATGATCTCACGATTACCACGCTTGATCTTACCGAATGCTACCTCACCGTCGATCTCAGATACGATTGCTGGGTTCGATGGGTTACGTGCCTCGAAGAGCTCGGTAACACGTGGAAGACCACCGGTGATATCGCCACCAGTCTTACCTACAGCACGTGGGATCTTGATAAGAATATCGCCAGCATGAATCTTAGCGTTGTTCTTAACCATGATATGTGCCGTTACAGGCAAGTTGTACGACTTGATCTCGTCACCATCCTTGTTAACGATCTTGATAACAGGGTTCTTGGTCTTATCCTTAGACTCGATAACCACACGCTCCGAAAGACCTGTCTGCTCGTCGCGCTCCTCGCGGTAGGTAACACCCTCGATGATGCTCTCGTAGACGATCTTACCCTCAGACTCAGCGATGATAACTGCGTTATATGGATCCCACTCGCAGATCATATCACCCTTCTTAACCTCTGCGCCATCCTTCATAAAGAGGGTTGCACCGTAAGGAAGAGCGTGAGTATAGAGAGTAATGTCGGTATGTGGATCAACGATGCGGAACTCTGACTGACGCGACATAACGATGTCGATAGCCTCGCTCGCAGCATTCTTACCCTTGATTGTGCGCAAGTCATCAATCTCAAGACGACCCTCGTACTTAGACACAACGTTGGTCTCAACAGTAGAGCCACCCGCAACACCACCGACGTGGAACGTACGAAGTGTAAGCTGAGTACCTGGCTCACCGATAGACTGTGCAGCGATGACACCCACAACCTCACCCTTCTGCACCATACGTGCAGTGGCAAGGTTACGACCGTAACACTTAGCACAAACACCACGACGTGCCTCACAAGTGAGAACCGAACGAATCTCAACAGAGTCGATTGGTGACTTGTCGATAGCCTCAGCAATCTCCTCGGTGATCTCCTCGCCAGCGTGGCAGATGATCTCACCAGTGGTTGGGTTGATAACGTCGTTGAGTGCCGTACGACCAAGAATGCGATCGTAGAGTGTCTGCACGACATCCTCGTTACGCTTGATAGCCGTAGCTGTCAAACCACGCAATGTGCCGCAATCCACCTCGTTGATGATTACATCCTGGGCAACATCGACCAAACGACGTGTCAAGTAACCTGCATCGGCAGTCTTAAGAGCGGTATCCGCCAAACCCTTACGCGCACCGTGCGTAGAGATAAAGTACTCAAGCACCGAAAGACCCTCCTTAAAGTTCGACAAGATAGGGTTCTCGATAACCTGCTGACCACCTTCAACACCTGACTTCTGAGGCTTCGCCATAAGTCCACGCATACCAGAGAGCTGACGAATCTGCTCCTTAGAACCTCGCGCTCCCGAGTCAAGCATCATGTAGACTGGGTTGAAGCCATCCTGATCGTTCTTCAGGGTGTTGATTACCTGGCTAGTAAGCTTATTATTTACGTTAGTCCAAATATCGACAATCTGGTTATATCGCTCATTGTTGGTGATAAGACCCATGTTATAGTCATCGATAACCGCATCGGCTGCTGCATAACCCTCGTCGATAAGCTGCTGCTTAACCTCTGGGATAACCACAGCGTCGAGGTTAAACGATAGACCACCCTGGAATGCCATACGGTAACCCATATTCTTGATATCATCCAAGAACTTAGCCACCTTATCAGCACCCGCCTTCTTCATCACAACGGCGATGATATCACGCAACGAACGCTTGGTAAGTACCTCATTGATGTATCCTACCTCAGAAGGTACATTCTGGTTGAAGAGGATACGACCGATGGTAGTCTCCTTCATCACGAATACCTCGTTGCCATTCTCGTCGAGGTCGCGCACACGACACTGAACAACGGCATGAAGCGCAGCACGCTTCTCGTTGTAGGCGATGATTGCCTCCTCAGGACCGTAGAACTTAAGACCTGTACCCTTAACACCTGGACGTGGCTTGGTAATATAGTAAAGACCCAAGACCATATCCTGCGATGGCACGGTAATAGGCGCACCGTTAGCAGGGTTAAGGACGTTGTGAGAACCAAGCATAAGGATCTGAGCCTCAAGGATTGCGGCATTACCAAGTGGGAGGTGCACCGCCATCTGGTCACCATCGAAGTCGGCGTTAAACGCAGTACATGATAGTGGGTGGAGCTGCATTGCCTTACCCTCGATAAGCTTAGGCTGGAACGCCTGGATACCCAATCGGTGAAGGGTCGGAGCTCGGTTCATCAACACTGGGTGACCCTTGATAACATTCTCCAAGATACCCCAGATAACAGGATCCTTTCTGTCGATGATCTTCTTTGCCGACTTAACGGTCTTAACAATACCACGCTCGATGAGCTTGCGGATGACGAATGGCTTGTAAAGCTCAGCCGCCATATCCTTAGG
>JAFNXN010000009.1 GCA_017379015.1 Alistipes sp. | reverse complement strand
GAACCGTGAGGAGTCTTGCGGTGGTCACTTCCGTTCTGAGCACCAGACCGAGGATGGCGAGGCATTGCGTCACGACGACAAGTTCGCTTACGCAGCTGTTTGGGAGTATAAGGGCATCGACAATGTTCCTGAGATGACTATCGAGAGCCTCGACTACGAGTTCGTACACCGCGCACAGCGTAACTACAAAGACTAATTTTTGACGTTGAACTTTAATAAAGAGTAAACTATGAATTTTACATTAAAGATATGGCGTCAAAAGGACGCTAAGTCACAGGGTGCTTTCGAGACCTATAAGGTTGAGAACATCTCCGCGGATACCTCATTCCTCGAGATGATGGATATCCTTAACAACAACCTTATCCACGAGGGTAAGGAGCCTGTAGCCTTCGACCACGACTGCCGCGAGGGTATCTGCGGTATGTGTTCGATGCACATCAATGGCCACGCTCACGGCCCATCACAGGCTGTGACCACTTGCCAGATGTATATGCGTAAGTTTAAGGATGGTTCAACCATCACTATCGAGCCTTGGCGTTCGGCTGCATTCCCAGTAATCCGCGACCTCGTAGTAGATCGTGGTGCTTACGATAAGATTTTGCAGGCTGGTGGTTTCATCTCAGTACGTACTAACTCAGTGCCTGATGGTAACGCTATTCCTATTCCAAAGGCTGATGCTGATGAGAGTATGGATGCTGCAGCATGTGTAGGTTGTGGTGCTTGCGCTGCAACATGTAAGAACGGTTCTGCAATGTTGTTCGTTGCAGCTCGCGTTTCGTCACTCGCTAAGCTTCCTCAGGGTCGCGTTGAGGGTGCTCGTCGTGCTAAGGCGATGGTTGCTAAGATGGATGAGCTTGGCTTCGGTAACTGTACTAACACTGGTGCATGCCAGGCACAGTGCCCTAAGTCGATCTCTATCGCTCACATCGCTCGTCTTAACCGCGAGTTCCTTGCAGCTAAGCTTAAGGACTAATTGAGGAGTGTGGGTCGTGTGACCCACTCGAAAAGAGAAACTCCGGCCCAATGGGTCGGAGTTTTTTTGTCTACTGAATTAGTGGGCTGCAAAGAGAGTCGCTGTTTACTTGCCCCACTTGCGATGCGTAACCGGAATACCCAGAAGCTCTACGGCACGTGTGCTCACTGTCATCGTCAAAGTCTCAATATCGTGAGGCTCGAAGTAGAACGATGGCGAGGCGGGGATGATGATGCCTCCAGCCTCGGTTATGGTTGTTAAGTTGCGTAGGTGGATAAGCGAGTAGGGTGCCTCGCGCACAACGAGGACGAGCCTACGACGCTCCTTGAGCATCACGTCGGCAGCGCGCTCGATGAGCGATTGCGACACGCCCGAGGCTATACGTCCCGCGGTGCCCATCGACGCGGGTACGACAATCATAGCATCCCAGTTCGCTGAGCCGCTTGCTACAGACGACCACATATCGTCGTTGGCATACTCTGTGATGCGTGGGCTTTCGGGGAGCGTTACCCCCTCTGCTGCGATCACATCGCGGGCATGTCGACTAAGAATAAGGGCTATGTGGTGCACCTGGCTATCTGCAAGTAGCAGCTCGATGCACTGACGTGCGTATATTGCGCCGCTGGCTCCTGTTATGGCTACAACGATATTCATCTTATAGTTCTATGATTTTACACTCAAGCCCCATCTCGCGCGTGCGGCGAAGCAGCTGAGGTAATACGTAACTTGTATTGCGAAACGACTTGGCACTATCGTGCAGCGATACTATGTCGCCGGCACGTAGCCCCTTTAGTGTTCCGCGTAGGCTTTTTTTGGGTGTTATCTTGCGGCTGTAGTCGCGCGATAGCACCGACCACATCACTACGCGATAGCGTTGCAATATGGCGCGTAGCTGCGAGGGGCGTATCTCGGCGTATGGCGGACGGAACAGCTCGCTATGCACCATGTCTGCCGCGAGGTCAACATCCTCCACATAACGCTCAACACTCATCGACCAACCCTTCTGGTGTGAGTAGGTGTGGTTGCCCACCTTATGTCCTCGGTCGAGGATCATCTGGTATAGATCAGGGTAAAGCTCTACGTTCTTGCCTAGCACGAAGAATGTAGCCTTGGCATCGTAGCGGTCGAGGGTGTTTAGTATCCACTCCGTAACGCCTGGCGTTGGGCCGTCGTCGAAGGTGAGATATATGCCTTCGGGGTCGTCAATCTCCCATATTGCACCTGGGAATAACTTACGAAAGATATTTCGTGGCTTTATGCGCATTGTCTGCCGAGCTAATGATCACTATAGTGAGTGCAAAAATAACTTTTTTTTTACAATTTGAAAAATTGTCTATACCTTTGTATTTAATAACGGCTGTTGCTCGTTATTTGCTTAGTGTTGGTATAAATATTTTCAGCTATGAAACGCACAATATTATCGCTTATTGCTCTTGTTGTAGTGATCCTGTCGGTGGGCTGCACTATTAAGCCCAGTGCTCCGTCGCGCACCTCTATCGGTGTGCCCTATGAGGCCTTTGTCATCTGCGACGATAAGTCGTGGAACGAGGGTATGGACTCGGTTGTCTACCGAAGCTTGGGCGCGCGCGTTCTCGGTCTTCCACGCCCCGAGAGCTACTTCTATGTCGTTGACCATAGAGATCAGAACCAGCTTAGCGACATCGATCGCAAGTATGCTAACATTCTATCTATCAACCTAAACCCATCCTACGCTGAGCCTCAGCTTATGGTGGCAGATAATGTCTATGCACGTCCACAGACCATCGTGACGGTGAATGCTGCATCAGCTTCTGATGCTAAGGCATTTATCGAGGACCATGGTGGCGAGATATGTGGCCTATTCGAGATTGGCGAGCGCAATCGTCAGCTTGCTAATAGCCGCCGTAGCTCGACACCTAAGCTCATGGAGGCACTTAAGAATCATATCGGCATCGAGATGCACATCCCCGCTGGTTTTAGCAAGGCTAATAGTGGCGATCGTAGCCTGCTATGGTTTATGCGTGACTATGAGAAGAAGGCGCAGTATATCTTTGCGTTCGAGACCCAATATACCGATGAGAGAGATCTTACGGGCGAGTGGTTGGAGCGTATGCTTATCAACAAACTTGCTGTGGTTCACACAGATAAGCCCCATGCCTATATGACTATTAGCCAGTCGGCACCTATCTACTTCAGCGCACTCGATATTAACGATCGTGTCTGGTTTGAGTTGCGTGGCTGCTGGGAGGTTATGTTCGACCAGATGGGTGGTCCTTTTGTTAGCTTCTCGACACTTGACGAGCAGAGCCAAACAATCAAGACAATACTCTTTGCGTTGTATGCCCCCGAGGAGATGCAGCGAGGTTTGATGGGTGAGCTTGAGTATCTTATCTATACAACGAAGTAGGCTCGACGAAGACTCTGATGTATCAATAAAAACCACCGTAGGTTGCACTTTAAAGTCGCTTCCTACGGTGGTTTACTTTTGCCTATTTACCGCCTACTGCGGCTTGTCGTTTAAGCGGTTATGGCAGTTGCACAACGTTGGCAAATCCCATGAATGCCATAGCTAGCAGACCCGCTGTGATAAGCGCGATAGGCACGCCACGCATAGCCTGAGGAACATCCTCGGTCTCTAGACGCTCACGGATGCCGGCAAAGAGCACTAGGGCTATGGCAAAGCCAATGGCGATAGATACCGAGTAGATGACACTCGTCAAAAGGTCAAAGTCCTTCTGCACGGCGATAATCGCAACACCAAGCACGGCACAGTTGGTTGTGATAAGCGGAAGGAAGATTCCGAGTGCCTGGTAGAGCGATGGCGATACCTTCTTAAGCACGATCTCGACCATCTGCACAAGTGCCGCAATGACCAAGATGAAGACGATAGTCTGCATATACTCGATGCCAAAGGGTACCAAGATATATCTCTGTAGAGCCCACGTAACTATTGAAGAGAGTGCCATAACGAATGTTACAGCCATGCCCATGCCCAACGAGGTGTCAACTTTTGAAGATACACCTAGGAAGGGGCAGATGCCGAGAAACTGCGATAGAACGACGTTGTTTACGAATATCGCGCCGATGACCACGGCAAAGAGAGTGATCGCCTCTACGCTGATTGTGCCATCCACAAAGCCCTGGATGACCTCCTTTGAAATATTTGTCTCAACCATCTCTTATCGTTTTGCTACTTTGTTAAACAATACCATTAAATATCCCAGAGCGAAGAAGCCGCCTGGTGCGAGGATAAAGAGTAGTGGCATGACACCTGGGGCGAAGCTAAATCCAAAGATTGAGCCTGCACCGAGGATCTCGCGCATTGCGCCAATCGCCGTAAGCGAGAGTGTGAAGCCAAGACCTATGCCTATGCCATCGAGAGCCGAGTCAACCAAGCCATTCTTCGAGGCGAAGGCCTCGGCACGACCTAGGATGATGCAGTTTACCACGATAAGCGGGATAAACACACCCAACGAAGCATAGAGTGCTGGCACGTATGCCTTCATCAGCATCTCGATGATGGTAACAAACGATGCGATAACAACGATAAATACCGGAATACGCACCTTGTCTGGCACGATGTTCTTAATCATCGATATCACCATGTTCGACATGATAAGCACTGCCATTGTGGCAACGCCCATACCCATGCCGTTTATCGCCGATGATGTCACACCTAGTGTGGGACACATACCCAAGATAAGTGCGAATGTAGGGTTCTCCTTGACGATACCCTTGGTTATTAGTTGTAGCTTACTCATTGCTTAGCTCTCCTTTCTGAGCCTCTGGCTCGTCGTTAGTTTTAGCCTCGTCGTGCTCCTTTGTAGCTCCCGACTTAGCATCCTCGAGTGAGGGAAGCTCACCCTTAGCCCAGAGATAGCCTGCGTAGGCGGTCTCAATAGCATTAGCATAGGCGCGTGACGATATTGTCGAGCCTGTGAGTGCGTCGAACGAGCCACCATCCTTCTTTACGGCAAACTTAAGCTCCGTAGGGTTTTTGCCCACAACACTTAGCTCGAGGCTGTTGCCCTTGTTTGTCATGTTGGCACCAAGACCTGGAGTCTCCTTTTGCGAGATAACCTTAACGCCGCTGATTAGGGTGTTGTCGCCCTCCTCGACAAAGCCTACCATAAGATAGATGCGGTCGCCATAGCCACCACGTGTGATGCTTGGAGCCTCTACGGCATAGCCAACGACCTTATCGTCAGCACTTACGATAGTTACGTTTACTTTGAAGTCGCCAATTTCTCGACACTTCTCCTCGAGCTGTGGCTCTCCCTCGAACTCGGGAAGCACCTCAAGCTTTGCAAGATCCTTGTTACGCTGCTCGGTCTCAGCTATTGTAGACTTAGTAAGGTTGTTAACCAAGCCCACGAGAAGTGCAGCGATGGCAGTGATGCTAAACAGCACCAAGACCATATTTTTTAGTGTACTCTTCATAATCTCAGCCTACTTTTTGGTGCCGAAACGCTTTGGACGGCAGTACTTATTAATAAGTGGTGTCACGGCGTTCATGATAAATATCGCAAACGACATACCCTCGGGATAAGCACCCCAAAGACGGATGATCATCGTGAGCAGACCTATACCTACACCATATATAATCATTCCCTTGTGGGTCATTGGTGAGGTGGCGTAGTCCGTAGCCATGAATATTGCGCCAAGCATAGCACCACCGGCAAGAACGTGGAACAGAGGCATCTGCCATAGCATAGCACCACCATCAGGAATAGCAACGCAGAGCGAGAACACCATCATCGTGCCGAGCACAGCTACAGGAATATGCCATGAGATCACTCTACGCCATAGAAGGTAGACGCCACCTAGGAGAAGTGCCAAGGCACCAATCTCACCCATCGAACCATTCATGTGTCCGCTGAGTAGTGCCACATAGTCCACCTCGCCAAGTGATAGAGCTCCAGCCTTGACATTTGCCAGAAAAGTAGATCCTGAGAGTGCGTCGGGCACACCTGTTGTCCAGTCGGTCATCTGCACAGGGTATGCTACAAGCAGGAAGATACGACCTGTGAGCGCAGGGTTGAATGGGTTGCAGCCCAAACCTCCGAAGGTCATCTTACCGATGCCGATGGCCACCAATGCACCTATTACGACGATCCACCATGGAATACCTGCGGGGAGGTTGAATGCCAATAGTAGACCTGTAACCACTGCCGATAGATCGCCAATTGTCGTGCGACCCTTAAGCAGGAAGCGCTGTATGAGATACTCGAACAGCACGCAGCTGGCAATAGATATTGCCGTAATCATGAGCACCCTCCAGCCAAGCACATAGGTCGACACTGCGAGTGCTGGAACAAGTGCCAACACCACATCGCCCATGATGTGCTGTGTCTTCTCGCCACCATGGATATGGGGTGAAGGGGATGCAAAAAGTCTTGTTTGCATAATCTTATCTTGCTTATTCGTTTTACTTCTTGTTTGCAGCTGCAGCGCGTGCGCGGATGTTTGTCATCACGGTCTGCTTGCCAATCCGTATGTAGTCAAGCAGCGGTAGGTACGAGGGGCATGTGTATGAGCAGCAGCCACACTCGATGCAGTCGGCAGTGTTGTGTGCCTCTGCCATGTCCCACTTCTGAAGCTTTGCGAGCTTCGATAGTAGGTATGGCTCAAGACCCATAGGACAAGCCTCAACACACTTTGCACACTTGATACACTGTAGCTCCTTGCCGCGTGCTGCCTCCTTGCCCGAGAGCACGGTGAGTCCCGAGCAACCCTTGATAAGTGGTGCTGAGACATCCACGATAGCCCGTCCCATCATAGGGCCACCATTAAGCAGCTTAACATCGCCCTCGGGAATACCTGCTAGCTCGAATAGCTCGTGTACTGGAGTGCCGAAGCGTGCTAGGTAGTTGTGGGTGCTCTTAAGCTCCTTGCCTGTAATTGTCACTACCCGCTCAATGAGAGGCTTATTCTTCTGCACTGCCTCATAGACAGCTATGGCTGTCGATATGTTGCAAACCACAGCGCCAACAGATATTGGTAGGGCTGGTGGAGGTGGCACCTGGCGACCTGTGACAGCAGCGATAAGCTGTTTCTCGCCACCCTGAGGGTAACGCACCTTAAGAGGCATAACCTCGATGCCGCGATAGTTGTTCTTGGCGATGATGTCGCGCAGATGAGCGATGGCATCAGGCTTGTTGTTCTCAACGCCAATAACGGCGCGATTAACGTTGATGGCACGCATAAGGATCTCTACGCCTGTGAGGATAAGCTCAGCGCGCTCGATCATGTTACGATAGTCCGACGTAAGGTATGGCTCGCACTCTACGCCGTTGATAATGAGCACCTCAGCCTTCTGGTCGTTTGGCACAGACAGCTTTACGTGTGTGGGGAACTGAGCACCACCAAGACCTACGATACCTGCATCCTTAACCTTTGCGATGATCTGCTCCGAGGTGAGTGTGCACTCGCGCTTAAGTTCCGTAGAACGGTCAATGCTCTCGACCCACTCGTCGCCTTCGCGCTTGATGACAACCATAATCCGACGCTGTCCCTGGCCATTGGGGTAGGCATCTACCGAGGTGACAGTACCCGATACCGAGGCATGAATATTTGCCGAAACAAAGCCTACCGACTGACCAATAAGCTGACCTGTGAGTACCTTGTCGCCCTTCTTGACGATGGGTGTTGACGGAGCTCCTATGTGCTGAATCATAGGAATATAGACCTCGCTAGGAAGCTCAAGAGTCTCAATAGCTTTATCCTTGCTCCACTCCTTGTTGTCTGACGGGTGAATACCGCCTATGGGAAATGTTCTCATTGAATTACTCGTTTTTAGCGGTTTCTGCACTCTTCTGGTTTGCCGCACCCTTTGATGCCGACTCCTTAGGCTCTTTGGCAAGAGGCTCCATGTTAACAATGTGAATAGCTCCTGTTGGACACTCGTTAACGCACTTGCGACATAGCTTGCACTTCTCTGGGTCGATGTATGCCAAGAAGTTGTCGATGGTGATAGCACCAAACTGACACACCTTCTCGCACTTGCCACAGCCGATACATCCCGCCTTGCACGCCTTCATAACCACAGCACCTCGGTTCTTAGAGCGACAAGCCACGTAGATGGCGCGATTCTTAGGCCACTTCTTGCGCAACTCGAACAAGCCCTTAGGACATGCCTTGACACAGGCACCACACGCCGTACACTTGTCGGGATCTACCTCTACAAGACCCGTCTCAGGGTTGAGGCTCAACGCTCCAAACTTACAGGCCTGAACACAGTCGCCATAGCCGATACAACCAAAGGCACATGCCGACTCGCCAACATAGAATGTGTTGACCACGGCGCAGCTCAGCGCACCATCATAGTGGTTAACCTTAGGACGCTTCTGGCACGAGCCGCCACAGCGCATGGTTGCCACCATAGGGCTCTTCTCGGCTGCGGTCTTGCCGAGGAAGTTTGCTATAGACTTCATCGTGTCGCCTCCAGCAACAGGACAGAAGAGCGCAGAGATGTTATCGCGCTTTACCAAAGCTTCAGACATGGCTCTACATCCCGCAAAGCCACAGCCACCGCAGTTGGCACCGGGTAGCATCTTCTCAACATCGTCGATGCGAGGATCCTCGTCGACTCTAAACTTCTGAGCTACGAAGTATAGTATGACGGCGAGTAACGCTCCTAATACGCTGAGTGTCAAGACTGTCAATAGTAGTTCGTTCATTACTCTTTTATGATTGTAAATTTAATTTTTTTGTCGAAGTAACCCCTCAAAATATACAAAACTAGGTAGTAGACGCCAACCATAGCTACCGAGGCTAGAGCCGAGATCCCCTCCTCAACACCTAGGGCGTGTGTGCCGAAGAGTGTTGCGAGAAGCACGACCAGGGGTAGCATATATGCCCAAACCACAGAGGTAAGACCCATAGAGTTCTGCTCAAGGGCAACGACAATATCGTCGCCTAGGTTGTAGCCCTCATCGCTAGATGTCACCACCTCGATGATGCGCTCAGATCCCTGCTCCGAGCAGATGCCCTTAGCGTGGCACGCAGCACATGCCGATGCCTTCTCTACGCGCACCTTGATGAGTATCTTGCCTGCTTCTTGCTGCTCGATACTCTGCACTGAGCCTCTATGTCGCACACTCTGCTTCACAATATCTTGGAGGTAGAAATGTTGTTTACTCGTGGTAGTGGTTTACAAGGGGCATGAGCCACTCATGGCCGAAGGCGCATGGCGAAAGACGCAATACGGGAGGGAACTGATAGCGTTTCTTCTCGTTCTGCATCACCATGGTATGGATCTTCTCCACCACGCTTGAGTCGAAGCCGGCGTTGATGATCTCCTCGCGGTGCTGCTTCTTCTCGATCATACGGAAGAGGATGGCATCGATAACCTCGTAGTGGGGTAGGAAGTCGCTATCCTTCTGGTTGGGGCGCAACTCAGAGGATGGCTCCTTGTCGAGGATCTCATCGGGGATGATCTCACCCAAAGAGTCGTTGATGTAACGAGCAAGGTCATATATCTCGCCCTTGTATAGGTCGCCAGTAGGGCTGAAAGTACCCGCTGTGTCGCCATAGAGCGTACACCAGCCAAGGGCATTCTCACTCTTGTTTGACGAGTTGAGAAGCATGTAGCCCGTTTTATTTTGCAATGCCATAAGCATTGTGGTGCGGATACGTGTCTGGATATTCTCCTCAGTAGCATCAAACTCTGTGCCACCGATCACTGGCTGTAGAGTGCCAACGATAGCCTTGTAAGCTTCGATGATTGGCAATACGCTATACTCCACGCCAAGGTTCTCGGCGAGGTGCTTAGCATCCTCCACGCTCTCATTTGGGGTAAATGGCGATGGCATGAGCAGAACGCGTACATTCTCCTTGCCCAAAGCACCTACCGCGATGCAAGCAACAACGGCTGAGTCGATACCTCCTGATAGTCCAACGCATGCCTTCTTGTAGCCATTCTTGTGGAAGTAGTCACGAAGACCTAGGCATGCAGCCTTGTAGAGCATAGAGTTGCGGTCCTTGTATGTGGTGAATGGCACCTCGAATGGGGTGTTCTCTGCCTCGGTGTCGAATACGCGGAAGTCCTCCTCAAAACTGTTGAGTAGCATCACAAGACGTCCCTCGCGGTTTAGGATGCCCGATGTTCCATCGTAGACGATGTCGCCTGAGCCTCCCACCTGGTTCATCAGGATGAGGTTTGTGCCCTCGGAGAACGCTAGGCGGCTCATCTTGTCGAAGCGGCGGGTCATAATACCCTTACCGTAGCGGCGTGCGTTGATCGAGATAATTGCATCTACCTCCTCGTCGATGTCGTCCATGTGGCTAAGGTCGTCACCAACAACTACGCGTAGGTTGTGACCATTGATGTGTATTGTCTGGCAACCTACCGACGAGCCTACGATGTAGCCCATCTCGCGGCGTGCTGAGACGTGACGCTTGCCGATATACTCAACCTCTCCCTTAGAGTCGATGTAGGCAGCTGCGCTGATAGGACCCTCGGCAGTGAGATATGGTGTGCCGACGATGGCTGCTATGCCACGACACTTTGATGCTATGCTGTCGATAGCCTCCTCGCAGAGTGTGAGAAAGGTTGTCTTGGTAAGGAGTCCGTAGGCAGGTGTGCCACTAACGGCAAACTCCGAGAATACCACGAGGTCTGCCCTCTCATCCTTGGCGCGAGCTATGGCATCGATGATCTTTGCGGTGTTTGCCTTGATGTCACCGACCGTAAAGTTTAGCTGTGCTAATGCAATTTTCATAAATAAAAATTGTTCAAAACGCGATTGAAAATTTGAGTTGCTATACCAAAGGTATAGTTATACGGCGGCAAATATACGACAAAAAACCGAATTTCCGAAAGGTTTACATGCTAAATGTTAACATGTTGTTGTGCGCGGGGCTAAAATGGTCGGTCGACACCTAGGATAATGCCCCAAGTGCGCTTGCCAAAGCCTAGATCTAGACGTAAAGCGGAGGTGGCGTTTGCATGCCAACGTATGCCCACGCCGTAGTTGGGTAGTAGCTTGTGCCACGACGCTTTGTCGTTGGGTGAGAAGATTGTTGCCACAGCACCCCATCCTGCAATGACAAGGTTGTTTAAGAAAAGTTGCCCCAGCTCTACTTGAGTGCCTATCTGCGTATTGCCGTTGTAGCGCGATGCGTAGTAGCCGCGCATCTGGAAGTCGTTGCCTAACGCAGAGCGGAGCATCCACGGCGTATGTTTCGAGAGGTGTTCGCCCCAGATCTCTACTCTGAGCAGCGCGCCTCGCCAGAGGGGTTTGTAAATGTTGAACGAAGAGTTGATGCCCCAAAGTGTGTGATTGCCAGAATTCAGAACGTTTGGACGCAGTAACCCCTTGATATTTAGTCGTATGCCTCGTTGTTCGTTGACCTCATAGACTCTGTGTGTCGAGAACTCTACCTCTAAGCCTATGCCAGCTCCTGAGTATGCGCGTGGATGGTGCTGAAGGATCTCCTCGGCTCGTCGGTTGGGTGATGTGGTGCGCATGGCGATATAGTCAGCTAGGGCGCAAAGGGTGAGGTGCTCGCTGGCTCTTATCGAGTAGCCTATCTCGATATTGAAGCCGCGCTTAGTGTAGTTGCCGTAGCTGCCTT
The DNA here is from genome assembly GCA_017379015.1 of Alistipes sp. Lineage (GTDB taxonomy): Bacteria > Bacteroidota > Bacteroidia > Bacteroidales > Rikenellaceae > Alistipes. The sequence goes on along the minus strand of JAFNXN010000009.1, from coordinate 85,713 downwards.
GTTGCGATGTTGCGTAGTCAAGTCCGTAGAGGCGTGTTGGCTCTGAAAATATTGAGGCGTCGTAGCGTAGACGATCAATGCCACTTGGTAGAAGGTGATGTCCGTCAATAGATATTTCATAACACCCAGTAAGCGAGGCAGATGCGCTGATGTATACTCTGTTTTGAGGGACATTGTTACGATGTTGCCCATATCGTATATCCCCACTTAAACCTATCCCTAGACCTCTATGAGGTGTGTATGTCGGGAGGGCTGCAATCGAGATATTTGTGCGGTGTGTTAGCTCAGGCTCGAGGTCGAGGTTTTTGAAAAAGTGAAGACCAAGCTTCGCACTGGAAGCCTGGTCTAAAGGTGTGTAGACGTAGTCGATAGGGGTACTATCAGCCATCTCTGTATCGAGACTCTGTGCGCGGATTTCAGCCGCTGACACTAGTGCTAAGATGGTGATTAACGCCCTACGCAACATCTAGTGTTTTCGTTTAGCGAAGTGGTTCGGCAGCAGCGATAAAACGCTTCTGCTCAGCCTCTGACATCTCGCCCTTGTGCATGTAGACAAGCTCGCCCTTTTTGTTTACGAGCATTATCACAAAGGCGTTGTTGCAGTCGCCAAGACGCCATGCGCTAGAGATCCAGTGGTCGGGATCGCAGAGGATTGTCGCGCCATTCTTAGCCGTGCGAGCGTCGGCAATCTGACGAACAAGCGAGTTGGGATATACAGCATCCTTGAGGTTTACGATGCCAAAGCCCTCGATGTTTGGACCTTGCACGCGACCAGTCTCCTCGATGTATGTGATAAAGTCGTGGTTCTGTTTTGGTACTTCAGGATCTACATAAAAGATCAAAAGATTCTTCTCGCCCCACCATGGTAGACGTGCCTTCTTGCCGTCGAGATCCTGCACCTCGACATTGCGCACTGGGCGAGGAAGAGCCTGAGCATCTGCTACAATAGGGAGACTTAGTGCAGCGACGATCAGCAGTAGTAAACGGTTAATTTTCATCTGTAAACTATTTATTAGTGTAAACTTACTATTCAAAAAACGCTTGCAAATATAGGAAAAATTATTATCATAGAGCCCTCTGTTCGAAGAATAAAGGGGCTATTTGGTTTGTTATCTTCGTCTAATTGGAGTAACTTTAAATGAACGCTTAGTTTTATTCAATGAACAAAGGGTGAAATATTGATACTTTTTTGTACCTTTGACATCGTAAGATTGATTATTACTACCTAACTTGAAGATTTGATTTTATGAAACAGAGGATACTCTTTGTCTGTTTGGGAAACAAATAGTAATTATTATAATTCAATATATAATACTATAAATTAGGTATTTAATACATTTTTACTATCTTTGCAATGTAAACCATATTTCGGTTTTATAAGTGAATAATGTAAACCATAGTGTAAACCATTTTGCAAAGATGACAAGAAGTCTCCCTAGTATCTCAGCTATATTGTTCAAATCCAAGAAGTTAGCAAATAATGAGCATCCAATCTTGTTGAGAGTGTGTTACAATGGTCAGAGAAAGTATAAAAGTTTAGGACTTTCTTGTACACCTAAGGATTGGAATAATAAAAAAGAGGAGGTAAGAGCAAGCCATCCTCAATCAACAGATTTCAACACTATTATCCGTAGAGAGAAACGTAATGCTGATAACATTGTGATGACACTTGAGAAATCAGGTGTTGCCTACTCAGTTACATCAATTGTCAATGCTCTAACTAAAACACTGCCTTCAACTATGACCCTATTCAAACTCTTTGAGGAGAGGATAGATTTTTTGAAAGAGACAGCACAGCAATATAACACAGCAACAGGCTACAGGACTCTATTAAATGTTATTAAACGATACACTAATAATAGTGACATAGAGTTATTTGATATAGATGTTGCTTGGGTTAGAGATTTTGAAGCACACCTTAGAACAAAATATAAGGATACAAGTATAAGAAAGTTCTTTGATGGTTTCAAGGCAATTATGAATTATGCTGTTGTAAAAAAGTATATTGAGAAATCACCATTAGAGAACTATTCCTATATTCGCAAACTTGATACCCGCACCAAGAAAAGGGCTTTAACGCTCCCTGAAATCACAAGTTTAATGCGTTATTATATAAACACCTATGGTGCCTTTGGAGAGAAGAGCCCTAATATAGAGGTGTGTAAAAAGCATTATTGGAATAGCTCCTTCAAACGTAGAGGAGAGACTAAACTTACCCCCATTGATGCAGAACAACTCTCTCTTGCTCTATTTCTGAGTTCTTATCTAATGCAGGGATTGGCTTTAGTGGATTTAGCGAACTTAAAATGGAAAGACCTACAGGATTATGAGGTGGTGAATAATACCAAGTATCTTCAGGATACTGCAATGTATGGATTAGATTATGCAGATGAGCACAAAGAGGTTAAGGAATATTATAAGATAGAGATTGCCCGTACTAAGACTGGACATCCCGTTAGGATAATTGTTGAACAGTCTATATTGCTCCCGTACACACTTCCTTTTACACGAGGACTTAAGGATTTGACAGATGAGGAATATGACAACACATATATATTCCCTATATACTCTGATATTGACAATACTCCAAGTAAGAAGTTTGGCAGAATGACCTATGCAACATATCTTGTGAACAACAATCTCAAAAGGATTGGAGAGAAGCTGAATATACAAGGTATCACATTCTATTCTGCACGTCACTCATATGCTTCAGCTCTATACCATAGCAGTATACCAATGGGGTTGATTGCTCAAAATATGGGCAGAAACGTTGCTGAGATTGAAACATACCTAAGAGAGTTTGAAGATGAGAATATCATTGACGCAAATAATCGTTCATACATAACAGGTCAGCCTGAATATATTGAGGCTTCTAAGCAGAAACCTGTAAACAAAAAACTCAAGAAGCAAATTGAGACAAAAAGTGCCGAGAAAACAGAGGAGGAAGAGATCCTAGAAGAATATGGAGGCATTGATGCGTACAATAGATACATCCAGCAGAAAATGGAAGCTCTTGAAGCAGAACTGAGCGAGAAATTTGGAAATGACATTGAAGCAAAAATTAAGTATTTAACGAGTGACCAAAGCATATAGTGTTCCAATTATCTGCTTAACTATCAACCTCCTCTACTTTTCTACTTTGAGGTTAGTATATTTACTACACCTCTATGTGTTGAGAGAAATTTTTTCTGATTTTTTGTACTTTTTTAACTTGTCATAGTATTTATAGTAAACAAACTGACTATTATGGCAAAGAGAATATATAGGGAACTACCTGTAGAAGTAAGACAAAAGATTTCGGATGCAATGAAGAGACATCATCAAGAAATGAGCATTGACACCAAACGGGCAGCTAACAAAAAACGTAGTGAGTCTCAGAAAAGATACTGGAGCAGCATACCCCATAAACAGACTGGTGTTACCCATAATAACGCAACCATGCAGGATATTATGTTGTAGCATCCCATCCCCCTCACGGAGTAAGTGTCAATTATCGTAGATACACTGAGCAATATCTTTGTATCAGTTTGCTGTACGTGCGGTTACAGCAAGTTATTCGAGTGTGGAATTCCATTAAAAACATAGCCCATTACCAACGAAAGGTAGTAGGCTATGATTTTTTTATCCTATTTTTAATAAGTATCTACTGAAAAGGTTGGATGCAGTCCCCTTCCTTTGTAAACCTCTCTCATCACCTCTTCAATTTGTGATGCACAAACCTCAACCTCAGAGTCAGGGATAACAATAGCATCATGTATATGCACAGCTGATATATTCTTCCGATACAACTCCATCAGCACCTCATGGAATATATCTGATTCCAAGCTCATCATCAAGTTAGGTAAAGCAGTTTCTTCATCAACACCCTTAACCGCACCTTTATACACAACCCCCTTCTTATTGTCTACTATATACCCCCTGAGGTTATCGTAACTGAGTGGTGACTTCCATTTGATTACAAGCTCATATACATTGGGATAATCTCGCTTAAACTGATTTACAAAGATTGCATCCTTCTGCTTCTTTGCATAGAACACCTGTGCAAACATACGCTTCTTGATGGTGCTCCTGCAATACTTGCCTTTGTTTTCCTCAACAATGTCATCCCAAAATCTGCCCGAAGTAGTCTTCCATATATATATCAACTCATCTTCTGCGAACTTCTCAATAATAGAATCATTTATTTCATTATCCCTCAATATCTTATAGAGATTTTTCCCAACATAATGATTGTTGATGGTATCGTATATATCAGAAAATGAAATAGTAGATAATATATATGAAATCTTATAAGCTATATTAGAAGGTATATTCTTACTATAGAATATAAAATAGTTGAATAGTAGAGGATGACTATTCTTACAATCAATAGAGAATTTAATATTTAGATATTGTTTTAATTCTCGCTTAAGAGATGTTAAGATATGGTATATTCTGTTATTAGAATCAACACTAAAAATCTCTAATTTACTATTAAAACAATCTTTTATAAAGTTATAATAGTGTATTTTAGCAGGTTTCCTATTTCTATTTATAAAGCTATTAAATGCCTTTATATCTCGTATCTTAAACTTTCTTAGATTCTTAGTATATCTCTTTCTAAAATCCACACCATATCTCTCATCAACTCTTTTATGAGCAGCTTCTAACAATTTGTTCTTTACTCTCTCTATATAACCTTCAATAGCCTTATTATAGCTACACTGGGTAACTACAATATCTCCAAGAACCTTATATCGTCTTGCCTTTTTTCCAACGATATAATCAGAGTACATCTTAATATAACCTAAAGCCTCAAATGCTTTGAGTAACTCAAGGTAATCATCACCGATAGCATCCTTGAGAATGGCAGCTTGCATAGTAACACTATCAATACCATCTTCAATGTGTGTAGCTTGCCTATAGGCTATAGCATGTAGCAGATATTTGGCTTTGAACAGTATCTTGAAATCATCATGCAAGGGTTCACGGGGCTTGTGTTTTTCATTGTATTCCAACCCATCTGTGGAGTAGACACTAAGACTATCTGAGTCAATTTCCTTAATACCCTCTATACATATCTCACGGTACTTGGCTACCACAGCATAAAAGTCAATTCCCTTGATGGAGTATAATTTATGTTTTGATTTTACCATACTATTTTTAATATAATATAGAGTCTATTTCTTAAAAATCAATAGTTAATCTATTTTTCTACATACAGTGCTTGGGGTTGTTACAAGTGTAGATTACTGAATAGTTAACTATATGTAACTTAAAAGATCTGTAGGTGAGTTTAGTACAGTTCCTTGTTTAAGTTCTTGTATTGATTCTTCGTGCTCACAATCCCAGATAGCTCCAATAAATCTTACTCCACCATTATCAGACATCAGTTTATCAACAACATCATCACCTACGGATATAACATCTTCTTTATTGACTTTAAGTTTATTTAATGCCATTTCTACCAATTTAGGATTAGGCTTCTTATAGCATCTTTGCCATCCAATAATAACATCGCAATCCAATTGGAAGTGTTTGAGTGTACGTTCTATCAATTCTTTCTTAGCGGTGCTTACAATGGCTATCTTTATACCTTTAGCCTTAGCATCATCGAATACTTCACTCCATCCATCATATAGCTTGTACTCAGGTATTTTAGAGAATATTAAATCCCAATCTTTAACCTTACTATTCTTTCTTACTTCACAGTCTGCATCAGTGTTGAATATAGTATGGTCAAAATCTAACAACAATGCTTTTACCTTGTTTAATGGCGCAGTAGACTTCTTCTTAAATACAAAGAAATATGAGTGATACTTCCTTGCTACTCGTTGCTGATGTGTACGGGCAAACAGTCTTAAGTTAGATAATAAAATAAACTTCTCTATTAATTCTAATCCTAACTCCTCAGCCTTTCTGATGACATAATCTGAAATCCATATTTGCTTATTACCGTGACTAATATCCATTGTCTTTACAATCAATAAGCCCTGCTTCTTAAGTAGTCTGAATGAACGTTCAAGCATCTCATCATTTGCTTGATATAGTTCCTCAACACTCTCAAAGTGAGTGAAACGCTCCTTGATTTTACTCATTGCTCCATTTGATACAATGAACGGTAAGTCATACACAATACTACTAAAAGACTTATTCGGCAGTAAATCTGCTTCAGATAGTGGTTTTACTCCTTCAACTTGTGGGTACTTGTCATAGAGGTATTGGGGCTTCGGTAAAAATTTCCAGAAAATGCACTTGGAAGCTGTTAAATCACATTCAAACGGTTTGCTGTCATTATATAGCTTCATTATCCAAGACAGAATGTCTGTTTGAGAATATGAAATGCTCTTAATGGCATTCTTATTTTTAATATCAAAGTTTGATACCTTGGAAGTATCACGAAATGCCTGTTCAAGCTCCTGTTCAGATACTTTTTTCTATTTACGAATGGTATGTATGGAGTACCCTAATTCCTGGTTAGCTTCCAGCAATGTTGCAGATGGATTTATCTTAAAATAATCTTTAATCCTTTTCCATCTGGAATAGTAAGCATCATACCTTCTATCTGCTCCTGTTTGCTTGATATACTTACGCAATGCAGCCTCAGAACACCCAAGTTTTTGAGCATTCTCTCTAATTGATAGATTAGCATCATATAGTTCGTAGGCTATCTTCATTGAAGTTATTTAAGGTTGAAGTTGCTTGTTTATCACCAAAAGATGATGGTTTTTTCACTATTTTTTGAGCATTACAATGTTATACACGTTCTCTAAATCAGCTACAGATGATACCTCATATACTGTGTCATCCACCTTCACAAAACCATTAACAGAAGTCTTATTCTCCCTCTCAAACAAATCTATCACCTCAACATTCAAGACTTCTGCTATCTTTGTTAGAGTAGATAAAGTTGGATTGCCGTTCAAGGATGAGGACAAGTTAACGGGATGCACACCCATTTCTTCGGCTAACTTAGCCATAGTCATACCCTTCTCTTTTGCTATTTGCTTAATCTTCAATACAGCCATAATGATATAATTTTAATGCAAAAGTAGCAAATAAATATTAAAATACTAATATTTTTAATAAAAATTAAAATAAAATACTAAAAATATTTGGATAATTAACATTAAAACACTATCTTTGCATTAACAAAATAAGTAATAAAGTATTAAGATATGGTACAGACAAGGAAATATACGATTGGTTGCTCAGGTAGTGGTTGGGGCATTTGGGACAATGAGGGTAAGAAGGTGATGTGGTGCCGTAGTCATTACGATGCAGTGGAAAACCTATACCACCTAATGGGTTGGAATTGGAATCCGAGCAAATACAGAAGAAACTATTAGTGTAACAAAAAATCTTACAGATATGAATACATTGGTAATTACAAATCAGACAGCTACCCGTATGGTAGTGATTGCATCAAGAACAAATAGTGAGTTGATTGCAGGAGCAAAGGCAATGATGATATGTGAGCTCAAAAACAAGCTCCACAACGGTGTTGCACACTTTCTCTACACCAAGAAGAACGGTGAGATTAGAGAGGCATGGGGAACAACAAATCCTACCCTTGCAGCAAAGTACACCAATGGCAGAGGATGCAGCAGAGAGATGTACGCCACAACAGCCTACTTTGACATTGAGAAGTCTGCCTGGAGAAGCTTCCGTTGGGAGAACATTGTAAAGGTCTTTTAACTACAGGGAGGGGAAACCCTCCCACAAACAACCTCAACTATGAAAGAGACTAAGACATACCGCACAAGTGACTATATGGAGTGGGATAGCATGATGCTCCTTATCCGTAAACTATATAGGGATGGTAACTACCGAATGAGCTTGCTACTGGGTTGTGGCAGTTTCTTTGGACTGAGAATCTCTGACTTGCTAACATTGAGCTGGGATATGCTTCTTTATGATGACCAGTTCATCGTCAGGGAGAAGAAGACAGGTAAGAGACGAGTTGTGAAGATTAACTCAGACTTCCAACGACACATCAAGAACTGTTACCGTGAATTGAGGGTTGAGGAAGATACCGAAAAGTGCTTCTTGTCTCAAAAGGGTTGTGTATATTCTATCCAACGTATAAACACTATCCTTAAGCAGATTAAGAGGGATTATAACCTTAAAATTCAGAACTTTTCAACTCACACTATGCGTAAGACATTTGGCAGAAAGGTGTTTGAGTCAGCGGGTGAAAATGCTAACCTTGCATTAGTCCGACTTAGTGAGTTGTTCAATCACTCATCAGTCAGCATCACTAAGATATACCTTGGCATCCGTCAGGATGAGTTACTTGAGACATACGATATGTTGGATTTTTAGTGGTTTTAGCTAAATATCCTAAACAATGCCCCCTTGAGTGTTGTTCGTTTAAGAAAATATTTTTAATTTTGTAGTGCTATTCAAATAGAGTAGCAGACATATTGAAAGTGTTTTCGATGTCCTAAAATGGAAATGTGGAAGTTTTCAAGACAGTAGGATGACGAACAGCACTCATTTCTTGTATAGCTATGCGGCTATGCACTATTCGTGCATATATACCCCATACTATCCAAGTGTGGGGCATTGTATTCGTTTATTACTGTCAGGTCTTTCCACAACCTCCATTTTGATAGACGAAATCAACTCCACACTTTTCTTTTTATATATAACCCACCGTATAGGAGTTGTATGGTAATAAAGTTTGAAACAATTTTAACTTCAAATTTATATTACTATGAAAAAGCTATTAGCTCTATTGGTAATGGTGGCTATGTTATTGCCATCGTGCCAGAAGATTGAAGACCGCATTGATGGTCTTGAGAACCGCATTGACCAAATTGAAGGGACTCAGATTGCAACAATCAACCAGCAGATTGAGGCTATCAACACTACACTGCCTCAACTCCGTGAGACTGATGCAGAACTCAAGGAGTATATCAAATCATTGCAGACTACCGCAACAAACCTCCAGGAGCAGATAACAAATACCAATAAGGATATTGATGAGTTGGAGGCTGCACTAAACAAGGCTATTGCTGATGCAGAGGCTTCTGACGATGCACTTAAGGCAGAGTTGGTTGCTCAGTTAAATACCGCTAAAGCAGACATATTGGCTCAACTTGAGTCTACAAAGACTGCTTTGGAGGCTGAGTTGAACCAGATTAACACAACTATTGCTACTCTTCAGGCTAAGGATACTGAGTTGGAGGGAAAGATTACTACATTGGAGGAGTATGTGAACACAGAGCTTCAGAACACCGAGGACTGGGCTACTGCAACATTTGCAACCATTGAGCAGTACAACTCTATTGCCTCAGACATTGCTACTATCAAGCAGAACATTGAATCCCTTAATTCATCTATAGAGGCTCTTGAGGAGAGACTCACAGAGAGTATTGCAGAAGAGATAGCTACTGCTATTGAGCCTATCAAAGATGAGCTAGTAGCTGAGGTTATATCTGGCATTGCATCAGACTATATGGCTGCAATATCAACTGCAAAGAGTGAGATTACAGCAGCATATACCTCTGCTATTGCTGCCTCTATTAGCAATTTGGAGAGTTCTATGAGAGAGTGGGTAAATGAGCAGCTTACAGGATACTATACCATTGCCGAGACAGATGCCTTGTTAGCTCTCCTAAAGAGTGAGTTGGAGGGAGACCTTGCATCACAGAAGAGCTACGTTGAGGGTCTTATCAATACACTATCTAATAACCTCACCAGTCAGATTTCTGCAAACAAGATACTCATTGACGCATTGCGTAATGATATGACCACTGCTGAGGGTAATATTGCTGATAATGCCGAGGCTATCTCTGAGAATAGCTCAAAGATTTTGGCTAATGCTGAGGCTATTGCTGATAATAGTGATAGCATTACCGACAACACATCTGCAATTCTGGCTAATGCTACAGAGATTGAGAATCTTAACACTCAAATCAACAACTACAAGCAAGAGATGGCAGCTACTATCTCAGAGATAGAGAGCCACCTTACTGACCTTGATGCAGACATTGACAACATCAATGAGCAGATAGAGGCAGTACGCAATGATTATACATCAAAGATTGCGGCATTGCAGAGTGCTATGGAGCAACTTATCTCTGCAAATACAGCCTTGATTAATGCCAACAAGCAGAGCATAGAGAATAATGCAGCTGCCATTGCTGAGAATAAAACAGCCATTGCTGCACTCAAAGCATCAACTGATAGTGCTATTGCTAAGAATGCAGCAGACATTGCAACCAACGCTGAGAACATTGCTAACAATGCAACCCTTATAGCACAGAATGCTACTGCTATCAACAACAATGCAAATGCCATTGCCCAGAACACTGCAAGCATCTTGCAACTACAGCAGGACTTGGCAGATGCAAAGGTTGAGATTACCGCTGCATATAAGGCTGCCATTTCAACAGCTATCAGTACCCTTGATGGACAACTCCGAGATAAGATAGCTACTGAGGTCGCTACTATCAACAGCCGTATTGACAATGAGGTTGCCACTATCAACAATACCATAGCAGCCCTTACTGAACGTGTAACAGCCCTTGAGAAGGAGGTAAAGACCATTAAGGTTGCTATCTATAACATCCAGTCTGACATTGCTGATATACAGGAGCAGATTGCAGCTATTCTTGCACGCATCCAGTCTATCTCATACGTTCCAGAGTACAATGATGGTAATGCTACAATGTACTACACTAACTCTGCTGGTGTTATCACTGCTGGTACGGCAACACTTAAATATGAGTTCCGCCCTGCAAGTTGTGCAGAGGAGGTTGCTGAAGTATGGGAGTCTGCACTAAATGTTAAGGCTGTATATACTCAGACAAGAGCTGCAGGTGACTTTGTGGCACTCGGCATTGAGAGTGTTGAGGCTGCTAATGGCTTCCTTACTATTGTGGTATCAGGCTCTAATTTAAGTGAAAGCTATTTCCGTGGTGAGATTTCTGCAAATGTACGCTTGGAGGTATCTAATGGCTACAACGACTTCACATCTGACTATGTGAATATAGTACCTTGGACTACAGACACTATCTATATCCCTGATGCAAACTTCAAGGCATACCTTACTACCGAGTTTGATACTAATGGTGATAATGAGATTTCATTGGAGGAGGCACAGAGCATTACCAATATTGACATCTCAGCCTCATTGCTTCAGGTTAAGTCCTTGGCTGGTATCGAGTATTTCTCTAACCTTGAGACTTTGGATTGCTCATTCAACCGCATTACATCTTTAGACTTGAGTAGCAACACAAAGCTCACAGAGGTTAATGTTGGCAGCAACCGTCTGACTTCATTGATGCTTCCAGCATCTGTTACCGCTGTTGATGCCTCAAACAATAAGCTAACCACACTTGATGTTAGTGCAGCTAAGAATCTTACTACACTAAATGTTGCAAACAACACATTAGGCTCACTCAATGTTGCAAAGAACAAGGTACTTGTTGAGCTTAACTGCACAGGCAATGACATTGCAACACTCAACCTAACCAACTTGTTACTCCTTGAGGAGTTGTATTGCGGTGGTAATAACCTTGCTGCACTCAATGTGACCAAGAACACAGCTCTTACAGCTCTTGAGTGTAATGATAATAGCCTGACCGCTCTTGACCTTACAAAGAACGCTGCCCTTGTAACACTTAATTGCCGTGACAACCAGCTACCAAGCATTCATTTGGGTAGTACACTATTTACCACTATTGACTGTGCAAACAACCAGCTCAATAGCCTTAACGTATCAACATTCACAAAGCTTAAGAGCCTTGACTGTTCACAAAACAACATCGCTACTCTTGATGTTGCTAAGTGTGCTGTTATTGAGACCTTGAACTGCTCATACAACAATATAGCATCCTTGAATGTTAGTGCAAATGCTCAGCTCAACACCCTTGACTGTTCTAACAATGCAGCATTAGCTAAGTTGTGGGTTAAGGACTCTGCACAGCAGGGCGCTATTGACATCACTAAGGATGATGCTACCAACATCTACTTCAATAACGGTGGACTTGTTATCCCCGATACAGCACTTAAGGCATACCTTGTGAACAACTACGATGATGATGGTGACGGTGAAATCTCTATTGCCGAGTCAGACAATATCACTATGATAAATTGCTCTGGCAAGGGTGTATCAGACCTTACAGGCTTGGAGGCTTGTACTAACCTTACCTCATTGAACTGCTCAAATAATACTATCTCACACATCTACCTTCCATCTCTCACCAAACTAAAGTCATTGACAATCTTTGACAATCCAATGGAGGAGATAAACCTTAATAATGATGAAGCATTGGAGTTCCTCTATATTGAGAATGCATCTACCAATGCTGTGCGCACAGATGAAACTGGCAAATATTTGTCTATTGAAGGTTATAACTATACACCAAACTTAACACTCTCAATATCTAATGCTGGCATCTACCGTTTGGATATTCCAAGTAGCATGACCCTACATACTCTCAATGTTACTGACAATGATTTTGTAGTATTCAATTGCTATGAGAATACTGCACTTACATCTGTTCTTTGTCCTCCTACAATTGAGAAACTTTTTGCCAATGGATGTTCTATGCTAGAGAGTATTAATGTATCACACATGCTTAACCTCACTGAACTGAATGTTAGTGATTGTGCTCTCACATCATTGGAAGTTACTAAGAATCTAAGTTTGATAAAGCTAATGTGTAGTAACAACAACTTAGCAGAGTTAAACATTAGACAGAATACTGTTTTGGAGTATCTAAGTTGTTCAGACAATGCAATATCATCATTGTATCTTAAGAATAATACAAACTTAAATACACTGTATGCTGAACGCATATCTATAGAAGAGATTAATCTGTCGAATAATCACATGCTAACCAATGTAAACCTAAAGGGCAATGCTAATCTTAAGACCATCATACTTTGGGATGAGTGTACAGCAACATGCAATGACTATTTGCATCATGATGTCGCAGCCTCCATTCAAGTTGTAGATACAGATGGAGTGTCTTATGGATACCCGTACTATATTGGACAATACATCCCATATTGCAATGGTGGAGTGGTATTTGAATCAACAAATGAAGGAAAAAACTGCAAACTGGTATCTGTTGATGAAACGAACAGTAATTGGGATGCAGCAAAACACTGGTGCTCAAATTACGCCACAGATTGGTATCTACCAACTAAAGATGAGTTGCAAGCTATCTATGATGTCAAGGATATTCTAAATGCGACTTTATCAGCAAATGGCTATACAGCCATTGGTACAGGCTTGTATTGGTCTTCTACTGAGGGCAAGTACTACACCTCCGTCAACTACTACCACATCGGCGCATACATACTAAACTTCTCGAGTGGAGATTGGGGCACCAGCCTTAAGGATACCACACACAATGTTCGTTCTGTTGTCGCTTTTTAATTAACTATTTAGCTATTTATCAATTTAACAATGGTTGGTGGCGAAAAGCCACCAACCGTACAATTACCCTTTTTTTAACTTAAAAATTTATGTCTATGGGGCTTAAAATGAAGAAAATTAGCGGTGAAGAAGTGCTTGAATTTATTGCTTATAACATTGATGGTAAAGGCACATGTTTAGTATATGACGAAACTTGTGAGGAATTTATATTCCTTAGCCTAGATAAAGTTAAAGACGTGTTTTTAGGTAAAGAAGCTGGTGATATTGAATATAAATTGCTTAAAAAGTAATTTATGAAGACTTTTATTAATATAGTATTGGCTATTTTTAATATTGGCTGTATTATTATTGGCAGCTTTTGTGATACATGTTGGAGTTCATGGGTTGTATGTACAATATCGACAATACTATTTATATTCAATACGATTGTTAGTGAGAAAATGAACAGCAAAATTGAAAGACATGATAAAGCCTTAACAATTAGTGGTAATGATGTGGAACAAACTGTTTAGAGCATCCTATACCATCTAATGTAAATGTATTTGGCAACCTATTAAATCCGAGTATCAAGCAACATTGATATTCGGATTTTTTGTTGAAACATTCACTTATATACAAAAATGAATATTCATAAAAACAGTAATGTTGTCTAAATCAGTATTTTACAAAACACTGAAATAGATAATATTCAATAACCATCCAAAACCGCTGTTTTTGAAATAGAGTTTGGCACTACTTTGCAATTAGAGTTCACTACTTTCCCATTAATATAAAACAGTGTAAATCCTAAGCCTTTTTAACATTGTCATATTGTGGCTTTCATTAAATGTGCTATCTTTGTTGTGGGTTTATAGAACATCTTATTGAAAAAAGATAATATAAAATGTAAACTACAATGTAAACCAATAAATAATTAAAATTGTATATTTATGGATAACAAGAAGATAACACGTATACTATTTGTCTGTTTGGGGAATATTTGTCGCTCACCTGCTGCTGAGGGGGTATTGCTCCACCTCGTAGAGCGTGAGGGACTTAAGGATAGTGTTGTTGTCGACTCTGCAGGTACGTATGGCGGACATGCCGGAGAGCGTTCCGATGCTCGTATGCGTCGTGCGGCGGCAGCTCGCGGTATCGACTTGGTGCATCGTTCGCGCCAGGTGCGCGAGGAGGACTTCGAGCGTTTCGACATGGTCATAGCTATGGATGATAATAACTATGAGGCACTGTTTCGCCTTGCCCCCAACCGTGATGCGCAGCAGAAGATTTACCGTTTTCGAGAGTTCTTGCGCCACCACCCCGAGTGGTCCTATGTGCCTGACCCCTATTACGAGGGCCATGAGGGTTTCGAGCTTGTGCTCGATTTGCTTGAAGATGGTTGCGCTACACTTATCGAAAATATTAAAAAGGTCAAATAATTATAATAATAACATATAATTATCGTTATATTGCCGAAATAAATGGTTAAAATATAACGTAGATGACTTGTACTAGAAATTCAAAGCGTGTTGATGCTGCTATTGCCAGATTGGTATTTTTGCATGGTCGTGCTAAGATTCGCAACTCCTATCTCGATAGGCTTATTGTCGAGCTGCTTGGCGATGATCTGTCCTTCGCCCGAGAGTTGTTGAGGATGAGTGTTGGAGATGCGGGTTTAAGGCTGTTAATTGCTGATATTGAGCAAAATATACAAACCAATCCTGTTGCTGAGCGTTGCTCCTCGCAACTCTTTTATGCCGATCTTTGTCGCCACCTGCGAAGCTCCGTAAATGTGCGCTCTCTAAGTTCGGTGCATCTGCTCTACTATGCTCTTACTGAGCCTCGATGTGTGACCTTCCTACTTGCTCAGCAGCATAACATTACGACAAATTCTATTGTGTCGACACTTGCAGATATTGAGCTAGGCAAAAAGCAATAACCATCTTAAATTGTAGATTCCGCTTGCTCCCTTTCAGGGAGATATTTTGAGGAGTGCCACATGAGTGCTCCTCAAATATTTTGCTTTGCCGATAATTTGTCGTACCTTTGCCCATATTAATTATTAATGTTATTCGATGCTATGAGAATATTTCGTCAACTTTTGCCTCTGCTGCTTGTTTTTTGTTCATCGCTGTTTTTCGCGTGTGAGAAGGTGGATGTCACTAATCCTCCTGTGGTGGTTCTCGACTGCTATGAGCTCAATGTTGATGGTGGTGGCGGCGATATTGCACTCTTCTACGCTGTGTCGAATGCTATTAAGGGTGAGCATCTTACGGTAAAATCAAATGTCGATTGGATCAAACCTGGTGAAATTGGCTCGTCTAAGATTATCCTTCATGTCGAGAGTAGCAACATTTCTGAGGAGCGTTTTGGCTTTGTAACGATCTCTTACCCATACATGGAGGATGACATTAAGGTTTACATATTGCAGGATAAGCAGCTTCTGAATCAGTATCGATTTGAGATTAGTGACCTAACCTATAATAGCTGTTCGGTATCCTATATACCATCGGATGAGAATCGTCCCTATATGGCTAATATCATCGATTTCGAGTACTTTAAGCAGTCGGGTATTAGCGATGAGCGTATGTTTATCGAGGCGGAGATGAACAACTATCTCGCACTTGCGCAGCGCAACAATATGTCGCTTGAAGAGCTTATGCAGCGTGTTAGTCCTCAGCTTATATTTAGAGGTGTTGCCGAGCGTCAGTTTGTTGGCATGCAGCCCGGTGCGACATATCTTGTTTATAGCTATGGTGTTGAGTTCAATGGTAATAGCTACGATGTGACTACACCATTACACTCTATGCGTTTGGAGCTACCTATGCCTAGTATGTATGACGTTAAGTTTAGCGTCTACTCGTCGATAAGTGGCAACGTTGCTTCGTTGAGCATTGATCCAGGAAGCTGGTCGGGATATTACTCTGTTCAGATTGTTCCAGAGGACTCTATTTATTACGTTGAGCAGGGTTCGTATTTGTCTGATAAGGAGATAAAGGCTCTTGCATCAATGTTCTATACCAATGCTCGCAAGGCTATGAGCAGTGGTGCTTCTGCAGAGCAGTTTATGCGTTCTAGTTGTTACACAGGGTTTAGTCAGATTTCTCTCCCACTCGATAATGCTAGACGATATATGGTTATCGTTTTCGCTGTTGAGTCGAAAAATGGAGAGGTTCCTATCATGCGTTCTGTACCTTCGCTTTACTACCTGTCGTAGGTTGCTTGCAGAAATATAGTTTGGGAGTTTGGTCGTATGCCAGACTCCCTTTTTTAGCTGTTTACATCTATATCTCTGCATCTACGTGGGTGGCTCTCTATAGCTTGTGGCTGGGTTGATGGTCTGAATATACTCCTTTGTGCGATCACTCGATATGATGTTTAGCTGTAAGCTCGCCCCTAATGTATGTTGTAGGCTATCTATAAACAACGAACAAGGGGCCGACTCGAAAGTCAGCCCCTTGTTTATACCCCCCCCCTGTAGGATGCCACACCGTGGCGGCATCCTGCAAGGATTGTATGTTACTTCTTGATGCCGTATGTCTTGTAAACAAGCTCCTCAGCACGCTTGTGGAAGCTACCAGTCTCGATCTTCTCCTCACGAACGATCTTGGTAGGAACGTTGATGAATGCCTCATCAAGTGGAGTCATCGAGTAAGCACGCTTCATAGGTACTGGAGCCTCGCCGCGTGGTGCGATAGACTGCTTAGCAGCATTCTTGCCAACACTAGCGTTAGCCTTCGCTGCGCTTGTAGATGCTGTTGCACGAGTGAGGACTACCTCGCCACCAACACGTGGGTTGAGAGGGGTTGCCATGCCATACTGGAGCTGTGCTACACATGGGTAGTAGGTCTCAGTAGCTGGCTGACCATTGCTATCCTTATAGTTGTAAACGATAGGCTTGATGGTGATAGTGTTGTAGTCGTCAGATACCTCAACAGGGAAGCGTGAGTCGCAGAGGAGATTACCCTGGTAGTCGTAAGCAGGAGCACCTAGGTAAGAGCTATCGCCAACAGCCAACATGTAGAATGTGTAGTCAAGACCGAAGCTGAATGTCTCCAAAGGATACTCGCGCTCGATGTTGATTGGCAACCATACATTGCCCTCAGCGTCGATCTCAAGGTTCCACTTTGGACCGAAGTCGTAGAACATGTAGCTGATCTGTGGTGTAGAGTAGTCCTCAGCGGTGAAGAGGTCGTAAGGTGAAGCTACAACGCTAAGCATGTATGCTGGATCAGCAAAGTTGTAACCCATGCACAATAGGCGGTTGAAACCACGTGTGCGAGAGTTGTACTGCTGGGCAAGCTTCTTGAACTCTGCCCAGTACTCATCAGTCTTCTCGCGGCTAACACCACCCGCTTCATATAGATCGTAAACCTCCTCAGGAAGCTCTGATGGGTACTCAATACCTGCTGAGATGGTAACAGGTGATGTGTAGTTGCCCATAGGCTTCTTAACGTAGTTGCCAGTAGCGTTGCCATCAGCATCTGTCTCGTTCTCGTATGAAACCATAGGAGCTACCGCTGTCCACTCGCCTACGAGCTTCTCGAAGAGCTCAGAGTTAACGCGTGCTGGGTAATTTGCTGAAGGTGTTGTGCACTCAGCAACAGCCTTGCTGTTTGGGTCGTCAGGATTGTTCGACGTACCCTCCCAGTTGTAAACGAGGAGTGCTAGACGTGTTGTAGCGTTCTCGCGGCTCGACATTATGAAGTTGAAACCAGCCTCAGAGTTGATAGCCTCCATAGCAGACTGATCCTGGTGTAGAGGGTTACCCATGCCCTTCAAAAGCTCGGTGTAGCTGTACTCCTTCAAGACAGTGTTAAACTCACGCTCGTAGTTACAAGCGAAGTACACCTCAGTAATTCTGTTTGTTGCGTAGTTAGGGTTCTTGATGTTGAATGTAACGTTGTATGGATCGTTAGGGTTCTCAATAGGAGTTACTACTACCTCAGGCTTTGGAAGAGTTACCTCAGGCAAAGTGAATGTTGTAGTTGTGAAGTACTGAGTCTTACCCTCGCCATCGCCAAGACCTGCTACGAGTACACGTACCTCCTGACCTGCCATGCCCTTGGTATCCTGGAACCAGTCTGATAGCCACAACTCAGAGATGCCACTACCCATCTCGCAGCCAAGGGTCATCATAGCAAAGTATGAGCCAGTAAGCCAACGAAGGTGCTCCTCATTACCATCGATAAGTGGAAGGATGTCGTTCTGGTACTCAGACTCGGTGCAGAGTACGATGCAGTACTGAGCGATGTTGTCTGTAGGGGTAAATGTCATACATGCCTCGATTGGTGAGAGGTCGGTAATTGTGATGTCAATATTAGCATCGAGTGTCTCTGGCTCAAGTGTCATGATGTCAAGACGCTCGAAGTAGCCAGTCCAATATCTCTTGTTTGTATAGTCGTAGGCGTCTGTAGTGCTCTCCTCTTTCCACTTAGCCCAGTCGAAAAGAGCTGAGTAGTAGCCAGGATCCCAGCCGTGAGGATACATAGGATCCTCGGTGTCGTCCATCCATGCGAACTCACCTACGAGGAATACACCAGGCTCGCCAGGAACCTTAGGGTCAGCATACTCAGCACCATCCTCTACGATCGTACCATCCTCATCACGCTCGTAGCTGTTGTACTCGTCGTAGCGCACGGTCTTGTCTACTGCGGTACACTGCTGAGCATTGAACAAGAGCATATCTGGCTCAATGTTGCGGTAGAATGTGCGGATGTAGTTGTACATTGCCAGTGATGATGTTGAGTAACGCAATGCGTTGCCACGCTCCTTAACCTCCTCAGGAATCTGGATATGAACAGCGAAACCATCGTAGCGGCGGTC
This sequence comes from Alistipes sp., assembly GCA_017379015.1. Taxonomy (GTDB): domain Bacteria; phylum Bacteroidota; class Bacteroidia; order Bacteroidales; family Rikenellaceae; genus Alistipes. The sequence continues at coordinate 66,530 of JAFNXN010000009.1, read as the reverse complement.
AACAACTGTAAGTACATTGTCACCGTAGCTTGTTGTTGTGAACTCTAGAGCCTGCTTCTCGAGGATAATGTTGTCACTAGCCTGACGGAATGCGAAGTAGAGTGTGTGAGTGGTGTTTGGCTCAAGGTTGCGGATCACAATCTCAGTAGTCTTCTCAGATGATGCATCCTCGATTGTGGTCTTCTCGCCAGCCTGAAGAATAGCTGATGTTGCTACATCGCGATCGAGCATATATGCAAACTCCTTAATGTTCTTTGTCACAACGTTAATTGTTGCTCCATTAGGCGTAAGCTCCTTAATCTCAACCTGTGTCTTTGTTGTTGCTTTGTTGCCATTGTCATCGTTGTCTGGCGTACAAGCGCTTATTGCAAAGCCAGCAACAAGTGCTGCGACTGCAATAAGATAGTGCTTAAAGTTTTTCATAAAGTTTGTGTAAAAATTTATTTTATTATGTGTGTTGTCACTCAACTCGGCATTATATGCCACGGCAAAGTTACGAATAAATTGTGATATGTAGATTGTTTATCTATGTTTTATTTGCATATTTTTCTATTTTATTGCATATACGCAACAAAGTGTAATATAGTGGGTTATGTAGTATGTTCATGATGTGTAGCAATATGGTTTTTATTCAAAATGAGAAGAGCCTTGTGTCGTTAAACACAAAGGCTCTTGTTTAGAATCTCGTAGCGTTACGCGCTAATCGAGGTAATAGTCAACATAGTCGAAGAACTCGTAATCGACAGATGTGCGAAGCAGAGTGCCATCTTCAGCGTAGTCAACGTAGATGTCGGCAAGGAAGCCATTTACAACCTCCTCGGTCTCGATGATGTAGACATCGCTCTTGCCCGATCTCACGATGTGGTGAACACTGTCGACGGGAGCCATAGCTCCGTACTCCCCCTCAAATGAGCTCTGCACGGCGGTTGGAAGCTCCGAGTAGCGAATCTCAAAGTCAGTAAGTACCCACTCGCCGCTTCTTCTTACGTACCAAGCATCGCAGTCGTTAGACACGCCAGGAAGCATAAACTCTGCTACGATATGCTTGCCCTTGCGCTCCCACTCAACACCCCTAGCATCGGGGTATTTGGCGAAGAACGATGCCTCAAGATTTTGTGATGGGTGGTAGTCATCATCGCAACCCACTGCAAAGAGTCCTAGGCATATTGCCGCGACCCAAAAAATTTTTCTCATAGACTAACCATCATGTTTTTAGTTTAACCTAACTATCTCATATTTAGTCGTCGATGTCGACGATCTTAAATGATTTGTTGAACGTGAGCTCGAGGCCTCCACTGAGCTTTACCTCCCACTCGTGGTACTCGCGGCTAATCTTCGTAATCTTGTTTGATGGATAGTGTCGTTTAATGTAGTCAGCAATCTTAGCTGGAACAATGTTCTTAGGTACAGCATCATAGCGGCACTCAACATCCTTCCATGTGCCATCGCCCGTAAACTCGATCTTAGCACCACTCTCGAAGATCACCTTGTACTCCTTGAGCACAATACCCTCGTCGATGAGCGCGTATGATACCTTGTCCTTGCCGAAGTACTCCTTGATGAAGTTCTGTGCCTGAGCAGGTAGCTCGTTGAACTCGATAGGACGGTCGTTGTCAAATATTGGTGATGACCAGCTAGGGGTAGTTGCCGCAAACATAAATAGGGCTACTAGTAACATTGTAATCTTTTTCATAGTTTTAAAGTTTTTCATCTCTGTTGCAATAATTGTACATATCAAACGCAGACCTTCGTAAAAACTATATGTCTACGGTGCAAAGATATAAAAAAAATGTTATTTGCAAATATTAATGGTTAAAAACATTTAATTAGTGGTCTTTTTATTTGCATATTCGTCACATATTCACAAAAAAAGATGAAGAGCCACTCTAGCTCTCCATCTTACCTATATTTATATATCGCTCTTACTCCTCGATTAGATCGGGGCGAAGGGCCTTTGTTCGCGAGTATGCCTGTTCGTCTTGCCACTTCTCGATCTGGGCAAAGTTGCCAGATAGTAGTACCTCTGGAACTTTCCAACCATTAAATTCGGCTGGGCGGGTATAGACTGGTGGTGCTAGCAGGTTATCCTGAAAGCAGTCGGTGAGTGCCGATGCCTCGTCGCCAATAGCACCAGGTATGATGCGCACCACCGAGTCGGCAATGACGCATGCTGCAAGCTCGCCACCCGTGAGCACATAGTCGCCAATAGATATTTCGCGTGTGATGAGGTGCTCGCGGATGCGGTAGTCGATACCCTTGTAGTGGCCGCAGAGGATGATTATATTCTTCATCAGCGACAGACGATTTGCCTCATGCTGGTTGTAGGTGATACCATCGGGTGAGGTGAAGATGATCTCGTCGTAGTCGCGCTCCGCCTTTAGCTTCTCGATGCAACGATAGACGGGCTCTATCTTCATGACCATGCCCGCTTCGCCGCCAAAGGGGTAGTCGTCGACCGTGCGACGCTTGTCGTCGGTATAGTCGCGAAGGTTGTGGACATAGATCTCGGCATGACCAGACTCCTGGGCACGCTTAAGTATAGATTCGTTGAGAGGTGATGCCAGCAGCTCTGGGACCACTGTGATAATATCTATGCGCATCGCTTAGCCTTTGTAGTTAATCTCGTTGTTGATCACCTCGACGATAAATGGATTGTAGAGCACCTCGTGGCCTATCGTCGACTCATGCTCGTGACCAGGGTAGATCGATACGTCGTCACCCAGTGGCACAAGCTCCTCGAGAATAGACTTCATGATCCATGAGTAGTCGCCACCAGGAAGGTCTGTGCGACCTATGCTCTCGCGGAAGAGCGTGTCGCCAGTGAAGAGCGACTTGCTCGCTTCGTGATATAGCGCAACATGACCTGGGGTGTGTCCTGGGGTCTTGATAACACGTAGCGTGGTATTGCCAAAGGTGAGCTCGTCGCACGCATCAAGGTCAATATCAATCGCTGGCACAGGGTTGCACTTAAGACCATACATCATGCTTGGCTCGCGCGACATTAGAAAGTCGTCCTTCGACGAGCAGGCAAACTTAGCACCATGCTCACGACAAATATACTCAACACCCCCTGTATGGTCGAAGTGACCGTGGGTGTTTACCGCCATCACAGGCTTAAGATCGCGTGCGCGGATCATATCCGATAGAATGGCGTTTTCGCTTGCAGCCATATTTCCTGCATCGATGATGATGCACTCCTTGCTTTCGTCCCACACAAGATAGGTGTTCTCGCGCAGTGGGTTGAAAACTATACGTTTAATCTCCATAATCTTCCTTATTACTCTATGACAGCCTTGATTGTTACGCGCTTGGTGCCACTCTTGGCTGTCGAAAAAATCTGCATTACACGAAGGTATTGCCCCTTAGGAGCCTTTGCTGGGTTCATCGTGATGGTGATGGTGCCACGCTCCGTGGGGAGTATCTTCTTTCGCTCATAGTCTACGGTGGTGCATGAGCAGCTTGTGCGCACCTCGGTGACTACCAACGGAAGGTCGCCCGTGTTGGTATAGCTGAGGCGCACCATCTGCTTGCCATCCTCCTGCGATATTGTCCCTAGGTCGATAATCGCCGTAGATAGCTCTATCTCTGCGCCCTCGGGCGCTGAGGCACTAAGTGTCGCAATGGTTAGCATTGCCACTCCCACGAGGGTAATCCTCCTAAGTAAATACCACATGTTATCTCACTTTATAGGTGTATGTTAGGATGCCAGTACGAGGACGCATGCTCGTAGAGTCTGCCTTAAATCGGGTATTGCGTGCTGCATCCAATGCGTTTTTTCTGAGGGTACTGTTTGATGTCGTTGTACCCTTCTGCTGGATAACTGCACGAGTAACCCGACCCAGGTAGTCCACCTCGATCTTGACAGCAACCTTACCCACTTCATTGTTACCAGTTGGTTCAGGGTATCCAGGTAGCACATCCTTGCGGGTAAGACCTCCGTCAAAGTCAACGTTGCCTGTTACGTTGTTTCCTGTGCCCTCGCCCTTGTGCTGCTCCGCTTCGCCCTGAGGTGCAAGACGATTGCCATGCGCAACCTCGTTGTCGGGAGTTGTGCCGGCGGTAGGCTTGAACAGCGCATTAGGGTTTACGGTTTGAGTCTTCGGCTCATCACCCGAGGTCTCTGCGCGAGTATCTGCTGGGGCAGGCTCCTCGTATGCAACAAGATTGCGATCGACACTCTGCACTGGGGGTGGCGGCGTAGGCTCTGGCTGTGGCTGAGGCTCAGGTAGCTCCCTTACCTCCTCGGCAACCTCGTCGAGATACTCAATCTCAATGTCGTGAAGATCCTCGTGTGTGGGCACCACAACAATATTGATGAAGCTTACGCCAACGACCATAAGTGCCATGACAACAAATGTTGTCACGCCAGCATAGATCTTTGACCTGTTGTCTGTAGTTTTGTAGTACTCCATTATCGTTTGTCGGTTGCCAATACCATTTTATAACGCTGCACACCAGGTGCTATTTCGCCTGTGGCTTTGTTCTGATCGTTTATCATGTCGATAATCGAGAGTAGGGCATCAACGGTTGTGACATCCTTCTCGCAGTGTACCGATACGATGAGAGGCTTGCCGCTCTGGGCGAGGTGTGTGTCGTAATAGGTGTTAAGCTCTGTTGCTAGCTGCTCGGCCTCGGTGTAGGGGTTGCGCCTGTTGCCATTGAATATGTAGGTGTAGCCCTCTGGTCCGCTAATAACCGAGATAGATACTGCCGAAGGGTCGCCCATGGTGCTCGATGATGAGGGTAGGGTGAGCTTCACAGCATTGTTCGGGTTGATTAGCGTCGTGGCGAGCACGAAGAAGACCAAGAGTAGGAACACAAGGTCGGTCATCGACGATGATGAGAAGGTCGAATCGATCTTTGAACTTCTTTTAATTGCCATACTGCTTATGTTTTATGTTGCGTGAAAGGCTCTTCGTGAGGAGCACTATTTGCGTACTGGCTGGTTCAAAATATCCATAAAGGCGATGGTGGTAGCCTCCATGCGGAAGATCATCTTCTCGATGCGTGCTGCAAGGTAGTTGTGAGCAAAGTAGGCGGGGATACCAACAATAAGACCACCCACGGTGGTGACCATCGCCACGTACATACCTGCCGAGAGCTGTGCTAGCTCAATGCCGCCACTCTGGTTTGCCGACATGCCGATGAATACCTGCACCATACCTACAACAGTACCCAAGAAACCAATCATTGGAGCACCACCCGAGATTGATGCCAACCATGGAAGTCCCGACTCGAGCTTCGCAACCTCGACATTTGCAACATTCTCAATAGCGGTCTGAATATCACCCATAGGGCGGCCGATGCGCTCGATACCCTTCTCAATCATGCGGGCAATAGGAGAGTCGGTACGACGGCATAGATCAATAGCGGCTGAGATGTTACCCTCGAGGATGAAGTCGCGAATGCGGTTCATGAAGTTCTTGTCGATGCGTGTAGCCTTGCGAATAGAGATGAAACGCTCCACGAAGATGAAGATCATCACTGCTGCAAGGGCAACGAGCACCCACATAAGCCAACCTCCGCTGAGGAAGAGATCCCAAAAACTTACCGTGAGGCTCTCTGCTGTCTCCGACACAGTTGTGTTAATCACTGGATCTTGTGCGCCCTGGGCTAGCTCCTCGGCGCTCTCAATTGTTAGAATGTTAATCATGATTTTAAGTAAGGTTTTAATTAATTATTGTATTTTCATCTATCTTTCATATAGTGTGTTAGTAGTGTGTTAGTAGTGTGTTAGTCTTGATCTTCGTTGGGTAGCTCCACTCTATCTGAGTCGACGCTGAGCTCTCTCATCTTTGACGATCCCTTGTCGATCTCCTTTTCCTCAATCTCGATCATCTCTGTATTTATTAACGAGTCTACGCGTCGAGTAGTATCCTGAAGCTCGACATTTCTAGGCTCTGTATGGGCGCGCTTTAGGCTATCCTTGTGTGCGCGACGCTCCGTACGACGCTCCATGCGCACCACCTTGCTGCCAACAATGTTTGTCCACAACTCATTAAGGGTGTTGAAGCTAGCGTTTATGGATAGACCTATACCTCCCTCTTGTTCACCCTGGTTCTCGTCATAGCGATCGGTAGTCTGCGTAAAGCCATAGACGCGGAACGTGCCATCGGCATCAAAGAGATAGGTTATGTAGGCATCCACAAGGAAGTTGTTGAAGCGCACCTGCTGCTGCGTCTGGTCATTTATATAACCACTATCCACCTCTAGTTGCAGGCGGTTGTTGAGCAATCCTGTCGAGAAGCCGAGGTCTAGCTCGTTGCTGCCAGCACCTGGTAGATAGCGTACGTTCAGGTCGAAGTTGTCGCCGAGGAGCATTCGGCTAAGATAGCTCGACGCGAACTCCAATCCGGTGGTTGTTACTATCGACGTGAGCGCACCGAGCTCATCTGCCGAGAAGGTGTTTGCAGTCAATAGTGAGACCATCTGCGTGCTTATAGATTGCTGGTCGACAAGCATCGAGTTGACGATACTCTGAATCTCGGGTGACACCTTCGTAACCTTTACGTCGAAGTTGACGTCGGGTGACATCAGGTCGCCTGTGAGAATTATGTAGCAATCGACATCCGCCGAGCGTGAGGTGTCCACGCCGGGCACGGAGCTACCAAGCAGAGGCTTGAGCGATGCTTTGGTCTTGTAGATGGCCTTGATGTTAAGCTCTGCACCCAGAGGATCTCCCGACCACTTGATTGTAGAGCCATTCTCTACCTCGAAGAGCTTGGTGACAATATCCACGAGCGAGAATCGGTAGGTACCCTCCGAGAGGGTGTAGGTTCCTGTCATCTCAAACTTGTCGGTGTGAGGCTCAATATGCATGTTGATCTCGCCGCTACCCTTACCCTTGATAACATCGCCCGAATCGGGGTCGGTGATAAGCTGCATCTCGATGTTGGGGCTTATGTTGAGCGCGATGTCAATATCCATGTTGCTATCCGACGAGTCGCTGAAGCGGCTTGCTCGTGCGTATGTGTTTATGCGGCTGGCGATGTATCCTACCGACTCAACTTGCCTCTTGGCTGGTTGTTTGAAGCTCACGTAGTCGGCATAAGATATATCCTCTGTGCCTGTTAGTGGCATGTAGAATGTTGAGTTTGGCTCAGAGTAGGCATTGATGATCATCTTCATGCCCTGATCCATATCCTTGTTGCTGAACTTGGCTGTTCCCGAGGCGTGGATGCGTCCGTAGAATAGGTCGTTAAGCTCCTCGTTAGTGTCGAATACCAGCATGTTTCTAGCCTCGATACCAATGTCGTAGCGGACCTTTGATAGTTTGTTGAGGTCGATGTTCATTGTAAAGTAGCCCTCGTGCCCCTCGCTATCGAATACCGAGATCTCGTTGGCAGCGATGATGTTGTTGGCAATGGTCACCTTGCCACGTGGTGCGGTGTAACGCGTGTTGGTGTAGTCGACATGTACATCAAGACCATCAATCGTTGCACTACCGCTGAGTACTGCCTGACGTCCCTGACCTGTGAGTCTTACATCAATATCTCTTGCCGAACCACGAATGTCTGAGATGATGTCTACGAGGAACGGTTGCATGAGCGACAAGGGGAGCTCCTGCATTTGGGCACGTACATTGTATCTCTTATCATCGGGACGGTATGTTCCCTCGGCTATGGTGTTGCCCGAGGCATAGTCGCTCATGGTGACACGTGCTTGGTTCTGTGCGAAATCGCAATCAGAGGTGAGCAGCTGTGGAGGTGCTTCAATGCCATTTACCGTGATGTCGGTGAGGTTGATGCGCGCCTCAAGCTGTGGTTTGCGTAGTGCCGAGCGCAGTGTAGCATAGCCATTCGACTTTGCCGCGAAGTTGTAGCCGATGTGGGCGATAAGCTCCGATAGTGGCGACAGGTCGAAGTTGGTTAGCTCTAGGTGGATCGTGTCCTGACGATTAGCCGAGGCAATACCGTTAAGTCGTAGCTCCTCATCATTGCTCTTGATGCGGAAGTCGTTGATATGTACTCGCGACGAGTCGATGTTTATGCTCTTTGACATCAGTCGCCACTGACGGTTGCCGGCGTTGATATATGACGGTGATATGTCGATGCGTAGCGTGCGTCGATTTGTCTGTGGGTTGCGACTCACGTAGGTTGTGAAGCCTAACACACCCTTATTCTCGCTGAGTGTGGCCTCGAGGTCTATCTGGTTGTTGTAGATCTCACCCGTAATGTCGAGGCGAGGGAATAGAGGCTGAGAACGCAGATAGGTAGCCCTTGAGTTGAAATGTAGCTTAAACTTGTTGTTATCCTCCTTTGCGCTGAGCGAATATGGCGTGTTGAAGATGTTAACACTCATCGAGTCGATGATGAAGCCTCTAAAGTCCATACCCTCAGAGTCGAGGCGAAGATCAACGCTGTTGCTCTCGTGAACGAGCGTCGCCTCTAGGTCGGTGTTAGGGGCGATATATAGGTCTGGAGCAATGGCATAGAGCAGGTCGTTGATTCGGCTCTGTGCGTTAACCTTGAGGCTCGATATGTTGTGTTTGTTCGATGGGGTGTAGCTATTTCGGGGAACTTCGCTGGAGTAGAGCGATGGTATGTAGTCGCGAAGGATGTTTGGAAGGTAGCTCTGGAGCTCCTTGTAGCCACACGTACTCGTAAACTTAACCTCCATAAAGTCCGAACTTAGGTCTATCTTTCGAGGTAGCTTGTTGCCATGCACCTTGATGATGAGTTTGTCGGTTTCGAGCTCTTCGCTAGCATACAGATACCTGATGTCGCTTAGGGTTACCGTGCCATCTAGGTCGTCGATTGTGTTTCCCGAGATCTTCTCTCCGGCGACTGTGAGCGATAGGCGCGATATGGAGTCGCGCTGGTTGATGCCTAGGGCGTGTAGATCGGCATTGCGCAGCTCGAGATCGAAGTCGTAGAATGGCTTGTGTCCTCGGCGGTTTACGCTGCCAAGGAAGTTAAAGTTGAGCTCAGGACGTGGAGAGCTCACCTTGAGCGTGTCACGACTCGTCTCGCCTATCTTTGCCGAAGCTGTGATCTCGCGGAAGGGCTTTCCGCCAAGTACCATCTTGCCCACCGAGGCATTTATCGAGCCTTTGACGTTGTTGCTACCCACCAAGCCTCTAGCCGAGATCTTCGAGTCGAGCGTGCCAAGGAGGTTGATCTCGAGGATCTTGCCTAGGTGTAGGTTGTCTGTATCTACCGATCCGCTTAGCATGTGGTGCTCGCCATCGACACGTCGCATGTCGACATCTGCCGAAATGTTACCTTGTGCTGTGCGTATGTTTCCAAGTGTGCGGAACGAGTATAGCTTGCCATTGAAGGTGCCTCGCACATCTGCCGTGGCGAGGTTGCGCACAATCTCCTGCGCCTTCTCGGGGAGGTGGTTGCCCGTTGTGCGATAGACAAAGTTTTCGACATCGGAGGCTGTTGTGTAGAGACGATCTACCTTGACCTTGTAGTCGGACTCCTGCCATAGCGGTATGCCGATGATATGTGCTTCGCCCGCTATTGATGTGTGCTCGCCAAGGTTACCACTCTCGATTGTGGCTGTGAAGTCTGCCACGGTGCCCTCGAATGAGCCTTGCAGCGAGTCTGCCATAAGCTCCCAGTTGCGTAGGTTGGGGGCGAAGAAGCCGAGGTCGAAGGTCGAAAGTCGAGAGTTGGTGACCACTCCTCGCATCTCGACAAGGTCGATATACTGCTTATATTCCTCCCAGTTTTGACCATCTATGATGAAGGATGGGATGTTGATGTGCGATTGCTCGGTATTGGCTATGATGCTTCCGAAGCGTATGACACCACGGTTTATGTAGAAGTTACCCGTGAGGTTGCCAAGCTCAAAGCCACTCTTCTCGCGAGCACTCAGCTCATTGATCGTAGCAGCCACAGCACCCTGCTCGATGGCAAAGTTTTGGAGCTTGCCCTCAATGTCGCCAACGACCATGTTGTCGTAGTCGATGCCATACTCAGGGTCGCGGTGCTCCAGACGTTCGTAGCGAAAACGGCTCTCCGAGATCTCGACCTTGTTGACATACATGCAGAAGTTGCTATGGTGGTTAGGCTTGGTGAGGCGTTTTACGATTGGGTGAATGGTGAGATCTCCATTCTCCATCTCGCGAAGATTGAGCTCTGCGCCCACGATCTCGACATCACGAAGGCATAGTCCATCTTGAGGGATGTTGAGGCTTCCGATGTAGGCCTCCACCTCCTTGACGTAGAGCAGTGTATCTCGTTCGGGACTCTCGACATAGAAGTCGTGAACATGCACCTTTGTGAGTAGGTCTATCTTGATGCTACCCACCGATACGCGGCTATCGAGAAACTCGCTGGCGTAGTTGGAAGCATGGTCGATAATGTAGTTTTGTACGCGGTCGATGTTGAGAAGTAGGGTTGCGCTAATAGGCAAAAATATCAACAACAATATGATTGCTGATACTATCTTTGCCAATATTTTTATAACTTTGCGCATTGAAACCGTATGTGTTGTTGCGTGCTATACTACAAATAACCTACAAAAGTAGTAATTTTTCTATAAATAGAAAAAGATTTTTGGCAAAAAAGAGTCGTTAAAAATTGCTTGCATCTAGATTAGAGGATTGATGCTGGCGGTCGATGGACTTTGAGAGCTCTTTTTTGAGGGGTGTAGGCTACGTAGGATGTGCGGTAGAAAGCAAAAAATGTTTACCATCAAGCTATGGATATTACGATACTTGGCATTGAGTCGTCGTGTGACGACACCTCGGCTGCGGTACTCTGCAACCGAACACTTCTCTCGAATGTTATCGCCTCGCAGGCGGTGCATCAAAAATATGGCGGAGTGATCCCTGAGCTGGCGTCGAGAGCGCATCAACAGAATATCATCCCTGTTGTTGATACTGCTCTTAAGGAGGCGGGAATAACCATCGATAAGGTCGATGCTATAGCCTTTACGCGCGGTCCTGGTCTGCTCGGCTCGCTGCTTGTTGGTGTCTCGTTTGCCAAGGGACTCTCCATTGCAAATAATATCCCGCTTGTCGAGGTTAACCACCTTCAGGGACATATCCTCTCGCACTTTGTCGACCTCCCCGATCGTAACCTTCCGCACCCCGACTTCCCGTTCCTAACGTTGCTTGTGAGTGGAGGACATACGCAGATTGTGCGTGTCGACTCACCAACTAAGATGGAGATCATCGGCACTACGATAGATGATGCTGCGGGTGAGGCCTTTGATAAGTGTGCCAAGGTGATGGGTCTGCCATATCCTGGTGGACCGGTAATCGATAGACTTGCTCAGGAGGGTGATAGCTCGGCATTTAAGTTTGCAAAGCCCCATGTTGAGGGTGCTTTCGACTACTCGTTCTCGGGTCTAAAGACATCGTTCCTCTATACGTTGCGCGATGCCGTAAAGGAGGATCCCGACTTTGTTGAAAAGCATAAGGCAGATCTCGCTGCGTCGCTCCAGAAGACCATTGTCGACATCCTGCTCGACAAACTGGTTAAGGCCTCTAAGGCTACGGGTATTAAGGATATAGCTATCGCTGGTGGTGTGTCGGCAAATTCGGGCTTGCGCAATGGTATTACCGAGATGGGTCGCCGTCGTGGATGGCGCACGTTCCTGCCTGAGTTTAAGTTTACCACCGATAATGCTGCGATGATTGCCGTGGCGGGATACTACCGCTATATGGAGGGCGAGCTATCGCAACTCGATGTGTCGCCTGTGGCACGACTCGAAGATTTGTAGAATGACGGAGGCTACACTGCCATATAACGACTATGGACGCATGATGCGTCAGAGGTTTGGTGGTCGTGTGCAGAAGCTCTCGATAGATGCCGCTATGGTCTGTCCTAATCGCGATGCGAGGGGTGGCCGTGGCGGCTGTACTTTTTGTCTTAATGAAGCCTTTTCGCCATCATACTGCCGTGGTGTGAAGAGCCTCTGCGAGCAGATTGACGAGGGGTTGAGGTTTCATCTCTCGCGTGGTCGCTCGGCAGACTACTATGTTGCTTATCTTCAGGCGGGAACAAATACAAATGCCTCGGTAGATAGGTTGCGTAAGCTCTATGCTGAGGTGCTTGATCATCCTCGTATCTCGGGCTTAATCATCGGTACACGTCCCGATGCTGTTAGTTCCGAAAAGCTCGACATGTTGGCAGATTTCTCCACTAAGAAGTATGTTGCTGTGGAGTATGGTGTGGAGTCCACGTCGGATGCTACGCTTAGCCATGTTAATCGTGGTCACAGCTTCGACGATGCGCGCTGGGCAATAGGGGCAACAAGGGAGCGTGGCATAGATGTCGGGGCGCACTTTATACTTGGGTTGCCTAACGAGAGACCAGAGCAACTTATCGAGCAAACTGACAAGATTAATGAGTTGGATATCAACTATATAAAGTTTCATCAGTTGCAGATATTTCGCTCTACGCCGATGGCTGAGGAGTGGGCGTTGCATCCCGAACGTTTTATGTTTGGTGCAGAGGGTTTCTCTGCTAGTAGCTACGTCGATCTCCTTGTCGCTATTCTTCGTCGCCTCGCGCCAACGATCTCTCTGGATCGTCTTTTTGCCTTAGCACCGCGCCACCTTACGCTTCACTCGCCTCTGGGTGGTCTTCGCCCCGATATTCTTAAAAATATGCTGGTTTCTCGCATGCTTAGTGGCGGTTTTGTGCAAGGGGACTTGTATAATTACTAAATTGTTCCTATATTTGTAACTACTTGAGTTGCCACGAATTTAATCTTGTAAAAATCATAACTATGAAACGTCAGTTTTTGTTGCTCGTCGCACTGCTTGTGCCATTCATGCTATCTGCACAACAGAAGCAGCAACCTATCTATCTCGATCCAAATGCCCCTATCGAGGAGCGTGTTGAGGATGCGCTTAGTCGTATGACGCTCAGGGAGAAGATCGCCATCATCCATGCTCAGTCAAAGTTCTCATCGCCCGGCGTTCGTCGCCTTGGCATTGCGGAGTTGTGGTGTACGGATGGTCCTCATGGCATACGCCCCGAGGTGTTGTGGGATGAGTGGGATCAGGCGTGTTGGACCAACGACTCGTGTGTGGCATATCCTGCGCTCACCTGCCTTGCAGCTACGTGGAATCGTGATATCGCACTTCGCTATGGCGTAAGCATTGGCGAGGAGGCACGCTATCGCGATAAGGATGTGTTGCTCGGACCTGGCGTAAATATCTATCGTACGCCCTACTGTGGTCGTAACTTCGAGTATATGGGTGAGGATCCATATCTCGCCTCGCAGATCGTTGTTCTCTATGTGCAGGGTGTTCAGCAGCAGGGTGTTGCGGCTTGCGTTAAGCACTATGCGCTCAACAACGAGGAGCTCTATCGCCACCAGACCGATGTTGATCTTAGCGATCGCGCTCTTTACGAGATCTACCTTCCAGCCTTCAAGGCGGCAGTTGTCGAGGGTGGAGCATGGAGCATCATGGGCTCTTACAACAAGTATCGTGGTACGCACGCTTGTCACAACCATCGCCTGATATGCGAGATCTTGAAGGGTGAGTGGGGCTTCGATGGTGCGGTTATCTCGGATTGGGGTGGTGTACACTCTACCGAGGAGGCTGTGCTCAACGGCCTTGACTTGGAGTTTGGCACTTGGACAGATGGTCTTACTGAGGGAGCGAGCAACGCCTACGATAACTACTATCTCGCCTTGCCATACCTCAAACTCATTGAGAGTGGGGTGTTTGGCACCGAGGAGCTCGATGATAAGGTGCGCTGTGTGTTGCGACTTACGTTCCGTACGGCGATGAACCCATATAAGCCCTATGGCGCGATGTGCTCGGAGGAGCATGTTGATGCTGCGCGAACCATAGCCGAGGAGGGTATCGTCCTGCTAAAGAATAAAAAGGCTAACCTCCCTGTTGCTCGCGATGCAAAGCGCATAGTTGTTGTTGGCGAGAATGCCGTGAAGATGATGACTGTGGGCGGTGGTAGCTCGTCGCTTAAGGTTCAGCGTGAGGTGTCGCCACTGGAGGGTCTGGAGCGTTACTATGCCGGTAGGGCAGAGGTTGCATGGGTGCGTGGCTATGTGGGCGACGTTACAGGAGAGTATAACGGCGTTGTTACGGGTCAAAATCTTGCCGATAGCCGCACTGCGGAGGAGCTTATTGCTGAGGCTGTTGAGGCGGCACGCACGGCAGATCATGTGATATTCATTGGTGGTCTAAACAAGAGCGAGCAGCAGGATTGCGAGGGTGCTGACCGTACGCAGTATGGTTTGCCCTATGGTCAGGATGAGGTTATTCGCGCCTTGGCAGCTGCGACCAAGCACCTTACCGTGGTCATCGTGTCGGGTAATGCTGTGGCTATGCCATGGGTCGATGAGGTGGAGTCGGTCGTTCAGGCATGGTATCTCGGCTCGGAGTCGGGCAATGCCATAGCACGTGTGCTCTCGGGCGAGGTTAACCCTAGTGGTAAGCTCCCATTCACCTTTGGTATGAAGATCGAGGACTACCCATCGCACAGCGGTGAGTGTCAGTTCCCTAACCCCGATAAGGTCTACTATCACGATGACATCTTTGTTGGCTATCGTGGTTTCGAGAAGCGCGGCATAAAGCCCCTCTTCGCCTTCGGTCATGGACTCAGCTACACTACATTTAAATATAGCGACCTCAAGGTGTCGTCTGAGGTGATGGGTGTTGATGATAGCCTGAGGGTTAGTCTGACTGTGACCAACACGGGTAAGTGTGCCGGCAAGGAGGTTGTTCAGCTATATGTGGCTGATAAGGAGTCTTCGTTGGTTCGCCCAATCAAGGAGCTTAAGGGCTTTGAGAAGGTGGAGCTCAACGCTGGCGAGTCTAAGGAGGTGTCGTTTGTCATCACTCGTGATGCGCTATCGTTCTACGATGATCAGAAGGGCGAGTGGCGTGCCGAAGTGGGTGAGTTTGAGCTCCTTGTGGGTGCTGCATCGAATGATATTCGCCTTAAAGGAGGATTTATTCTCCAATAGGTATAATAGGTGTGGAGGTCAGCTGTGATTGTCCACAGTAAAATAAATATGCTAATTTGGTAGATTAATTTTTGTAAAATAGGAAATTAATAGTATCTTTGCTCAATTAACAACACTAACACCATACGTATGGCAATTAAGAATAATGTAATGATCGTTCGCCAGAGACTTCTCACAAAGCTTGTGAGCCTCTGGAATGAGGGTGCTCTCGTCGAGAAGATTGATCGAGTACCTATTGAGTTTAGCCCTCGTAACTCTAAGGTGCGTGGCCGCTGCTGTATCCACAAGGAGCGTGCCGTATGGAAGTATAAGTCGTTGCCATTGTTGGGTTACGACATGACCGACGAGCAGGATGAGCTTATGCCACTATCGGCATACGCTAAGATGGCTCTCGATCGTAAGAAGATTAAGGATAACATCATGTGCGTTATTGATGAGGCTTGCTCATCATGCGTTCGTACGAACTACGATATTACAAACCTTTGTCGTGGTTGTGTGGCACGTGCTTGCGAGCATGCTTGTCCAAAGAATGCTATCGAGTTTGATCCCGATACATCACAGGGTAAGATCAACCACAATATCTGTATCAGCTGTGGTAAGTGCTTCGCTGCATGTCCTTACCATGCTATCGTTTACATCCCAGTTCCTTGCGAGGAGGCTTGTCCTGTGGGTGCAATCTCTAAGGATGAGTATGGTGTGGAGCATATCGACGAGTCGAAGTGTATCTACTGCGGTAAGTGTATGAACGCTTGTCCATTCGGTGCTATCTTCGAGATCTCGCAGGTGTTCGACATCTTGGAGGCTATCCGTCGTGGCGAGGAGGTAGTAGCTATGGTAGCTCCTTCGATCCTCTCGCAGTACAACGTGCCTACTGAGCAGGTATATGGTGCGATCAAGGCTATCGGCTTCAAGGATGTTATCGAGGTGGCGCGTGGTGCTGAGATCACTACCGAGAAGGAGACTCACGAGTTTGCCGAGAAGATGGAGGAGGGTCAGCCATTCATGACCACATCGTGCTGCCCATCATATATGGAGATGGCTGCAAAGCACGCTCCAGAGCTTAAGAAGTATATTTCGTCGACATACTCACCTATGATCTACACCGCTGAGCTTGCTCGCGAGAAGTATCCTAACGCTAAGCTTGTCTTCGTAGGTCCATGTATCGCTAAGCGTAAGGAGGTACGTCGTGAGGGTCTTGAGGGTAAGGTAGATTTCGTACTCACATACGAGGAGGTACACGCTATTCTCGGTGGTATGAATATTGAGCTTGGCGAGGCTAACATCCACCCAGTAGATTGCGCATCACGTCGCTCGGCACACGGCTTTGCTGAGAATGGTGGTGTTACGGCTGCTGTCAAGGAGTTGGTTGACGGTAAGCTCGACTTCACTACGCTTCAGATCGCGGGTCTAAACAAGAAGAATGTCGGTCTGTTGAAGGCTTACGGTAAGACTGGTAAGGCTCCAGCACAGTTCATCGAGGTGATGGTCTGCGATGGTGGCTGTATCTCTGGTCCGAGCGTACATACGGCTTATGGCGATGGTAAGAAGACCTTCGATGCAGAGCTGAAGAAACGTTAATCTTAAAAATGAGAGAGTTAGTTGAGCAGTTAACATCCCTAGGTAGGCTCGACAACGTGAGCCTTAAGGCACTACTTTCGCAGTGTGCCAAAGATGACCACGTGCTCCAACTCTTGCGTGATAGTGCTGTCCGAACTGCCCGTGAGCAGTTCGGACTTGGCATATATATACGTGGCCTTATTGAGCTGTCGAGCTACTGTCGTTGCGACTGCTTGTATTGCGGCTTGCGTCGTAGCAACCGTAGTGCCGAGCGTTACCGTCTTACGCATGACGAGGTGATGGAGTGCTGCAAGGAGGGCTACCGACTAGGATTTCGCACCTTTGTGCTTCAGGGTGGCGAGGATGGAACGCATACCGATAGGTGGCTCACTGAGCTTGTTGCCACTATGCGTCGTGAATACCCCGATGTGGCTATCACACTGTCGTTGGGTGAGCGTGGCGAGGAGTCCTATCGTGCTCTCTACGAGGCGGGAGCTAATCGCTACTTGTTGCGCCACGAGGCGGCAAACGAGGAGCTATACGAGAGCCTACACCCCGCAGGACGAGGACTTAGGCATCGTCTTGACTGTCTTGAGTCGCTGAAGCGTATAGGCTATCAGACGGGCATGGGTATGATGATTGGCGTTAAGGGGCAGACCATAGACCATATTGTTGAGGATCTGCAACTTATCGAGCGTATGCGCCCCGAGATGGTGGGCATAGGACCCTTCTTGCCGCATCGTGCTACGCCGCTTGGTGGTGAGCCGGCGGGTGATCTGCGCCTAGTGCTTGCCGCGGTGGCTATAGTGAGGCTTATGCTTCCCAAGGCACTCATACCGTCGACCACGGCGTTGGCTACATTGAGTCCTACGGGTCGTCTGGAGGGAATACTCTCGGGAGCTAACGTGGTGATGCCCAACCTATCGCCCTCGGACATCAGGGCGAAGTATGCCATATATGAGAATAAAGCGTCGTGGGGCAAGGAGGCTGCCGAAGGTCTCTCGGCTCTCGAGGCTGAACTACAAACCATTGGCTATCACATTGATTATGCCCGTGGCGATTTTAACTTTTAATAAATGATTTATGAGCAATATAGAGTATAACGTAATGTCGGAGCATGCGGCAGAGTTTATCCACGATGGTGAGATTCGCTCGACGCTGCAATATGCTCTCGACCACAAGCACGACAAGGCACTCGTTGAGGAGATCTTGGCAAAGGCAGAGAAGGGTGGCGGTCTTACGCACCGCGAGGCAGCTGTGCTTATCGAGGTGGAGGATAAGGAGATCGAGGAGCGCATGTATAGCATCGCCCGCAGGCTCAAGGAGCAGATCTATGGCAATCGTATAGTGATGTTTGCGCCATTGTATCTCTCGAACTACTGCGTAAATGGCTGTGTATATTGTCCTTATCATGCTAAGAATCGCACCATCCCACGTCGTAAGCTCACGCAGGAGGAGATACGTCGTGAGGTCATCGCACTTCAGGATATGGGTCACAAGCGACTTGCGCTCGAGACGGGTGAGCACCCCACACAGAGCCCTATAGAGTATGTCCTCGAGTCGATCGACACCATCTACTCGATACACCATAAGAATGGTGCTATACGCCGCGTAAACGTCAATATTGCGGCTACGACGGTAGAGAACTACACCCGATTGAAGGATGCTGGCATCGGCACATATATCCTCTTCGAGGAGACCTACGACCGTGAGGCATACGAGAAGCTCCACCCAACAGGCCCTAAGAGCGATTGGGCTTACCACACCGAGGCGATGGACCGTGCTATGCTTGGCGGCATCGACGATGTGGGTGTGGGAGCTCTGTTTGGCTTGTCTAACTACCGCTACGACGTTGTGGGTATATTGATGCATGCCGAGCACCTTGAGGCACGCTTTGGCGTGGGACCTCATACCATCAGTGTGCCACGCATCCGTCCTGCTGACGACATCGACCCTCGTGACTTCCCTAATGCCGTTACCGATGAGGTGTTCCGTCGTATCGTTGCGGTGTTGCGCCTTGCAGTGCCCTATACTGGCATGATCGTCTCGACACGCGAGTCGCAGCGTTCGCGCGAGTTGGTGCTCGATGTCGGCGTATCGCAGCTTAGTGGTGGCTCGAAGACCTCGGTGGGTGGCTATGCTGAGGGCATCGAGGATGCTGAGGAGTCGGCACAGTTTGATATATCGGATAACCGTACGCTCGACCAGATCGTGGGCTGGCTGCTTGAGTTGGGCTATATCCCAAGCTTCTGCACGGCGTGCTATCGTGAGGGACGCACCGGAGATAGATTTATGTCGCTAGCGAAGCGTGGCTTGATAGGCGACTGCTGCGCACCTAATGCGTTGATGACCCTTGCCGAGTATGCCGAGGATTATGCCTCGCCAGCGGTTAAGGTTGAGGCACTTAAGATGATTGAGCGTCTTAAGCAGGTTATACCCTCGGAGAAGATACGTCGCATAACCGAGAATAACCTACGTGCTATTGTCGAAGGTAAGCGTGATTTTAGATTTTAATCATCTGATAGTATGGCTCTTACAACACCTATTTCGGAACGCGTGCATGTAGCACTCTTCGGACGCACCAATGCCGGTAAGTCGACATTGATGAACCTGCTCGTGGGTCACGATGTTGCAATCGTATCGCCCGAGGCGGGAACAACGACCGATCCTGTGCAGAAGGCGTTGGAGATCAATGGGTTAGGTGCTGCATTGTTGGTTGATACTCCTGGTCTTGACGATCGCACGACGCTTGGTGATGAGCGTATGGCTCGCGCTGCTAAGGTGCTCAATAAGACCGATTTAGCTATTATAATCTTCACGGACAAAGGTGGCGATAGCGAGTGGGGCATGGTGGATGAATGTCGTGTGCGCGAGATCCCCACGCTGCTGGTTCTCAATAAGGTGGACCAGCTGAGCGATGCTGAGGCAGTAAGGCGATATATCGAGGAGCGTGCCAAGCGTCGTGTGTTGGCGATAAGTGCCCTACGTGGCGAGGGTGTTGAGGAGCTGCGTGCTGCGATTGTGGAGAGCTATAAGCGCGATGAGCGTCTTATTACCGAGGGCTTCTGCCAGGCAGGCGATAGGGTGCTCCTCGTCATGCCACAAGATAAGTCGGCACCCAAGGGACGTCTTATTCAGCCTCAGGTGCAGACCATCCGTGAGCTGCTTGATCGTGGGTGTGTGCCAATCTGCTGTACGCCCGACCGTATGGCTGAGGCTCTAGCTTCGATGACGACGCCTCCCGAGCTTATTATCACTGACTCTCAGGCGTTTAATGAGGTCTATGCGCTTAAGCCTCAGGAGTCTACGCTCACCTCATTCTCGATCTTGTTTGCTCGCTACAAGGGCGATATAAAGCTCTTCACCGAGGGTGTTAAGGCTCTTGGAAAGCTTACCGAGCAGTCGCGAATACTCATCGCCGAGGCGTGTACGCATACGCCGCAGAACGAGGATATTGGTCGTGTAAAGCTGCCTCGCATCCTACGCAAGAGGTTTGGCGAGGGGCTGCATATCGACATTGTGGGTGGCTCGGACTACCCCGAGGAGCTTACCTCGTACGACCTTGTGATACACTGCGGAGCGTGTATGTTCAATCGCCAACATGTGCTAAGTCGCATTGAGCGAGCGCGTAAGCAGGGTGTGGCGATAACAAACTACGGTGTGATACTCGCTGCCCTGACGGGTATTCTTGACCGTGTGCGCACCGAGTAGTTTGGTTGTTCTAAGAAAAATGTATAACTTTGAGAAATTAATTTGTTTACTAATATATTATGGCGGAGAATATCGAAAGGATCAAGCTCTTAGATCGTAAGTTCAAGACTATGATCCCAGCAGAGGAGATTGATAAGGCTGTGCAGCGTGTTGCCGACCAGCTTAATGTTCGTTACGAGGGCAAGACACCGATCTTCCTTGGTGTGTTGTCGGGTGCATTCCTGTTCCTTAGCGACTTGGTGCGCAAGACAAAGTTCGATTGTCGCTTGGCATTTGTCAAGATCTCATCTTACGAGGGTACGCAGTCTACGGGTTGCATCAAGCAGCACCTCGGCATCGACTTCGACATCGAGGGCAAGGATATTATCATTGTCGAGGATATCGTCGAGACGGGTCACAGCATGAACTACCTACTCGACTATCTCAAGGTGCGTAAGCCTGCAAGCATCTCAATATGCACGCTCTTCTTCAAGCCCGAGAAGTTCCTCTACGAGTACGAGATTGACTATGTGGCGATGCCTATTGGTAATGAGTTTATTGTTGGTTATGGCTTGGATTACAATCAGATAGGTCGTAACCTCAAAGATATTTATGTTATAGATGAAGATTAACCCCGACCTAGAACTTTTGGAGGGTGGACGTAAGTTGCCCCTCGTTGAGGACTTCTACACCGTGCAGGGCGAGGGCTACCACACTGGTAAGCCCGCCTATTTCATACGCCTTGGTGGCTGTGACGTGGGTTGTCGCTGGTGCGATGCTAAGTACACGTGGAACCCCAAGGTCTTTCCTCCTACCGAGGTGAGCACCATCGTCGAGCGTGCTGCGTCGTGCTCGGCACAGGCTATAGTAATCACAGGTGGCGAGCCTCTGCTCTACCCCCTAGGTATGCTCACACGAGAGCTTCATGCGCGCGGATTGGAGATCTTCCTCGAGACCTCGGGCACGCAGCCTCTCAGTGGCGAGTTCGACTGGGTGTGTCTATCGCCCAAGCGTCAGCTGCCACCCCTCGATGAGGCATTTGCGCGTGCCGATGAGCTTAAGGTGATCATTCAGACCAAGGAGGACCTTGAGTGGGCTGTTGAGTGCAGCCGCAGGGTGGGTCGTAAGTGTCTGCTCTATGTGCAGCCCGAGTGGAGCGTCTATGAGCAGATCATTGGCGAGATTGTCGAGTGGGTGAAGCTCCATCCCGAGTGGAATATATCTATTCAGACCCATAAGTTTATGCATATCCCATAGGCTATGGACGGGCAGAGTATTAAAGATAGGCTGGTGAAGTATTTCTGGGTGTCGCTCACTGTGGCGATAGCCATCTTCACCATTGTCGTGGCTGTGGGCACGGTGGAGGACATCAGGCGCACCAACGAGCGTAGGCGCGAGATAGAGCCTCAAATTGCTGAGCTACAGGCAAAAATAGCGCGCGATAGTAGCTTCATTTACAACCTGCAACACTCGCCAGAGTTCGTCGAGAAGTTTGCACGCGAGCGTTTTCTGATGCAGCGCGAGGGCGAGGTGGTCTACATTCTCGAGTAAATAAGTTGCCTCTCGTGCAATAATTGGTTGCTCCTAGCCGTTGGCTTAGCGAGTATTTATATTTAGCCTTTTTGCCTATGGTGTAAGTCGCCCACTGAATTTAATTTTTTTGTGTTATGAAACGTAGTCTATTTCTTTTAGCAGGTGTTGCCCTACTATCGGCAGCAACTGGAGCCATCACCACAGGTGTCATGGCGCGCTATTTTAATCACAGTGGAGCAGATCTTCTCGGTGTAGATGCCGTCGTGGAGAGCCAAGAGGCAAACACAACGAGGGCACTATTTACGTCGTCAGCAGCCTCGGCAGAGTATCCCGACCTGACATACGCCGCCGAGAGTGCCGTGAAGGCTGTTGTGAGCCTCGACTGCACCATAGCTGTTGAGTCGCAGCGTTATGCCGACCCCTTCTCGCTCTTCTTCGGACTCCCCGAGGGCTACGAGCAGCAGCGTGAGGCACGCGCAGGAGGCTCGGGAGTGATCATCTCGAAGGATGGATATATCGTAACCAACAACCACGTTATCGAGAATGCTAAGACGGTGAAGGTCAAGCTCCCCGATGGTAGGGTCTTTGATGGACGTATCATTGGTAGCGACCCC
The DNA here is from genome assembly GCA_017379015.1 of Alistipes sp. Classification (GTDB taxonomy): domain Bacteria; phylum Bacteroidota; class Bacteroidia; order Bacteroidales; family Rikenellaceae; genus Alistipes. Next base: position 44,232 of record JAFNXN010000009.1, on the reverse strand, counting down.
TCTACCGACGTGGCTCTTGTGAAGATCGAGGCGGAGAACCTACCCACGATCCCCTTTGGCTCGTCGGATGACCTGCGCCTTGGCGAGTGGGTGCTTGCCATAGGCTATCCTATGGACCTGCAGTCGACAATCACAGCGGGTATCGTCTCGGCTAAGGCGCGCTCGTTGGGTGCTATCGACAACCGTAACGGCATCGAGGCATTCATCCAGACAGATGCGGCGGTGAATCCCGGTAACTCGGGCGGTGCGCTGGTTAACTCGCGTGGCGAGCTTGTGGGCATCAATACCATTATCAAGACCTCTACGGGAGGCTATATGGGCTACTCGTTTGCCGTGCCTGTGAGCATCGTGAGCAAGGTTGTTGTCGACCTCAAGGAGTCGGGCGTGGTGCAGCGTGCTGTGCTTGGTCTGTCGTTTAGGGCTGTGGATCAGCAGTTTATCGATCAGATGGGCGAGCAGACGGGCATCAGCCGAATTGGCGGCATCTATGTTGCCTCTGTTGCCGAGGATGGTGCAGCCTCTAAGGCGGGTATTCGCAAGGGCGATGTGATCACACATATCGAGGGTGTTGAGATCAACGACAACGCTACGCTCCTCGAGCAGATAGGCAAGCGTCGTCCGGGCGATAAGGTGCGCATAAGGTTTATCCGCGATGGCCGCGAGGCATCGGTGGTTGCTACGCTCCAAAATAGGGCTGGCGAGACCTCGTTGCTTGAGTCAGGCTCTGTGGATGTGGCTCAAATGCTTGGTGGTAAGCTTGTTACTGCGCCTACGTCGTTGTGCCGACAGCTCGACATTCGCGGTGGTATCCAGGTGCAGAAACTCGATGGCAATGGTCTGTTGCAGCGTGCGCGTGTTCGTGAGGGCTTTGTCATCACCCATATCAACGATAGGGCAGTATATAGCGTCGAGGACCTTGACAAGCTCACCACGAAGATTCGATCTATCGACGGCATCTATCCTAATGGCCGCGCCTCAAGCTATGTCATAGTTGAGTAGCGTCGTTCGGCGGTTGCCCCGCTGAGACCAGGAGGTTGAGGAGTTTAGGGAGAGTTTTCAGGGAGGGAGCGTTTGTTCTCTCCCTGTTTTCATTGTCTTCTCTCTGTTTCCTCTCTGTACACTCTCTGTCCTCTTTACTCTCCCCAGTAACACCAGTAACGCATGACCCCACCCCTGTTGCTCGCGTTACTTGGTGACTGGCAGAGCAGAAAAACAAGAGGCTGACAAGGTGTGCCCCTGCCAGCCCTGCTTATACTCGTTGAAGAGTGACTACTTGTTGCTGCGAAGCTCCTTCAAGAGAGCCTTGCCTGCCGCCTTGAAGTCGGCACGTGTGATGCAGCCATAGCCACCGCCATCCTCATCGTAGTTGTTAACAAAGCCACAACGCTGAAAACCCTCAAGCGTCTTGCTTGCCTCGTCAACGTTAATTACCCAATCATCATCTAGTTTAAGGCTGCCGTTCTGCATAACGTAAGTACCCTTCTGTGCAGCATTGTCGTAGCCATACTCCCAAGTACCATTATCAAAAATGAAGAGCATGAAACCACCATTGCCGGCCCATACGCCTGCAAGGTCGTCAGGTGTGAGTCGACCATTATATGGCTCAGATGGGGTATCCTGAACATAGAACGATGTTACATAGCCCACAATGCCGTAATACTCAATCTTCATCCACTCACCTAGATCCTCCAAGAGGACTGCTCCATCAGGACCATTATCGAAGTTACCAAGCTTTGTGCCCTTGTATGATGCAGTCTCGCGAATAGAGACATAGCCATCATAGCCACAAGCGTATACACGCTCAACAGCAGCCTCAGCCTCAGCAGTAGCTTCAGCCTCAACTGTCTGCTCTACAGCAGGCTCCTGCTTAGCATCCTCCTTAGGAGTGGTATTAATCGTGATGCACGACTGAACCATCATTGCAGCAATCAATGATAGATAGATAAAATAACGCTTCATAAGCTTACAATGTATTTAAGTGTTAGTTAGATTTGTAAATCAAATATAGTAATAAAAATGTAAATAACGGCGAATAGTGCATAATAATTGACGTTGGCAAAATATTTTTCGCAAAAGTTTTGGAAATTGATAAATAATATCTATCTTTGCACTCCGGTTGGACAAATGGTCTGATGGCCGAGTGGCTAGGCAGAGGTCTGCAAAACCTCGTACAGCGGTTCGAATCCGCTTCAGACCTCCAAAATCCCTTCTACACAGCAGTGTGGAGGGGATTTACTTTTTTTGCGCCTAAATTTACGCCTAAAAAACAGACCTCTTCAGGCATCAAAGGTAGTCAAAGAGAAAACGATGTCCGCGCTTATCCCTGAATCCTCTGCTATTTTGCCCCTACTTTTTATGCTTGATATCTACCACCAGCATATCGCTATGTGTGCCGATGCGGAACGGCGGACCCCAGAGAGATAGCCCCTGAAGCACATAGGCGTGTGTCGACGACCACTTGCGGTAGCCGTGACTCTGGTCGTAGATGGCATCCGTAAGCCAGCTTATAGGCCACACCTGACCTCGGTGTGTATGTCCCGAGATGTGGAGATCTACGCCACATTTATCGCTCTGAGCTATATCGTATGGCTGATGATCGAGCACAATCGTAAAGCATTGCTTATCAGTGCTATCCGTCAACTCCTTGACACTCTTGCGACGCTTGTTCATTCGATCGTCACGCCCAATAATAGCCACCGCCTCATCGACCCTAATCACACTATCGCGCAACAGGTGTATAGGTGTTCGCTGCACAAACTCCTTGCAAGCGTCAATGCCCGATATATACTCGTGGTTTCCCGCCACCATATAGACGCCTTTGGGGGCTGAGAGTCGTTGTAGCTCCTCCTCCATACGCGCCTCTACAACAGGTCGTATGCTATTATCTATGAGGTCGCCCACGATAACTACCACGTCGGGCTTTTGCGCGTTTATCATATCGACATAGCGTGCCAACGCCCTACGACCTGTGCCATAGCCAAGGTGAACATCGCTAAGGGCAACTATACGTAGCTCATCAAGCGGCTTATCTGTCTGAATTTGAAGGCTTTCAATGCGAGGATGGTGGTAGTTTATATTCCCGGCTATAAGCACTATCGTGGTGATCCCCAGTGCATACCACACTCCATGCTGCAGCTGAGGAAACATCGCATGAGCAACATCCATGATCGCCGTGGCAAGCACCATATATAGCAGGAATACCATCCACCACGAGCCTAGGGTGAAGAGTGTGCGCTGCACCACCTCGCCAAGGGGTAGGTTGCGTGCTGCGATAGCAACGAAAAGTGCCACGGACAACAACCAGAAGAGCATGGCGAATAGTACACGCCAGGGTGTTGGCAGCTCGCCGAGAGCCTGCCAAAGGCGTATAAATAGATATAGGTTAGCCCCTAGATAGATGGCCATACCCGCAACCACTCCCCAAATCATATCATCTATCGAGTCTTACTCCTGTTTGCTTATGCCTCGACGTGCCGCCTCCTGCTCCATAAGGCTGTAGGCAGCATCGTAGTCGTTGGGTATCACACCATCGAGAATGGCATTCTTTATCACCTCCTTAATCTCGCCGATGATGCCCGATGGTGGGAGGTTGTAGGTGCGCATGATGATGTCGCCGGTGATTGGTGGCTGGAAGTTGCGTATGCGGTCGCGCTCCTCAAGGTCGTGTAGCTTTGTGCGCACAAGCTCGAAGTTGCGCATGTAGCGTTGCACCTTGCTGTCGATGCCCGAGGTGATGTCTGCCTCGCAGAGCAGCATCAGCTTGTCGATGTCGTCACCCGCCTCGAAGAGTAGGCGACGCACCGCAGAGTCGGTCACGAGATCCTCCGAGAGCACTATGGGACGCATGTGCAGGAATACCATCTTCTGCACAAAGCGCATCGGCTCGGTGAGGGGCAGTCGTAGACGCCTAAAGAGCTGAGGGATAAGCTTTGAGCCTACCGCCTCGTGCTGGTGGAAGGTCCACCCTGTGCGTGTGTCGTAGGCCTTTGTTAGGGGCTTGCCTATGTCGTGGAGGAGTGCCGCCCAGCGTAGCCAGATGTCGTCGGAGCGTTTGGCAACGTTGTCGAGCACCTTCATCGTGTGTTCAAAGTTGTCCTTGTGCCCATGCTTGCCACGTCGCTCCACGCCAGCCATGCGGTCAAGCTCGGGGAGTATGTGCTTTAGGAGTCCTGCGTTGCGCATCAGCGTGATGCCGATAGATGGCACGGGCGATGCCATTATCTTGTTGAGCTCCACGGCGATACGTTCGCGTGTGATTATCTTTATGCGCTCTGCCTGACGACATATACCCTCGAATGTCTCATCGTCGATGTCGAAGCCCAGCTGTGAGGCGAAGCGTATGCCTCGCATCATGCGCAGTGGGTCGTCCGAGAATGTCTTATCTGGCTCACAGGGGGTGCGTATTATGCAGTCGTCAAGGTCGTCAAGACCACCAAAGGGGTCTACGAGTTCGCCGAAGCTGTCGCCATTGAGCGACCACGCCAGGGCATTTATCGTGAAGTCACGACGACACTGGTCGTCACGCAGCGTGCCTGGCTCCACCTGTGGGTTGCGCGACTCGGGGGTGTAGCTCTCGCGGCGTGCCCCCACAAACTCGATCTCTACGCCTCGCCACTGGAGCATTGCTGTGCCGTAGGTCTTAAATATCGTCACCTTAGCACCTAGCTTGCGTCCCAGCTCCTCGGCCACGGCAACGCCGTTGCCCACCACCACAACGTCGATGTCGGACGAGGGGCGATGGAGGTAGTGGTCGCGTACATAACCGCCTATGACATAGGCCTCTAGGCCCATGCTGTCGACGGTCTGCATGATATGTTTGAATATCGGATGTTTAAGTGGCATTGCTCGACTACTCTTTGTTGTGGGCGCGACGAATACAGCGTTGGTATGTTGCCACGGTGTTCTCGAGTCCCCAGTAGAGAGCATCGCTGATTAGTGCGTGACCTATTGAGACCTCGTCAACCCATGGTATGCGCTCGATGAAGTATTGCAGGTTCTCGGTGTTAAGGTCGTGACCAGCATTCAGCCCAAGACCCACGCGACGTGCCTCCTCGGCTGCTGCCACGTATGGCTCGATAGCCTTTTCGCGGTCGGCACTATAGCCTGCGGCATAGGCCTCGGTGTATAGCTCAACACGGTCGGCACCACACTCCTTGGCTGCTGTAACCATCTCAACCTTAGGGTCTACGAAGATTGACACGCGAATGCCTGCACGGTGGAAACGCTCAGCCATCTGACGTAGAAAGTCGCGATGCTTGATCGTGTCCCAGCCTGCCGACGAGGTGATGGCATCCTCGGCATCGGGCACTAGTGTAACCTGTGCGGGGCGCACCTGCTCGACAAGCTCGCAGAAGCTCTCGATGGGGTTACCCTCGACATTTAGCTCTGTTGCGATGTTTGCCTTAAGCTCGCGAACGTCGCTGTAGCGAATATGACGAGCATCGGGACGTGGGTGTACGGTGATACCATCTGCGCCAAAGCGTTCGATGTTGAGTGCTGCTTCGAGCAGATTGGGCATATTTCCGCCGCGTGAATTGCGCACAACGGCAATCTTATTGATATTTACGCTTAGTTTTGTCATAATTTTTTCTATCTTTGCAAAAGCAAAGTTACGATTTTTTTTCATTCTGCGACAATGAATATAATACTTTTTTCTCGCAAGGAGCTTCGTCACCGCCCCGAGCAGCTTCGCACGATACTCTCGTTGATTAGCAAGTTTGGCTTTGAATACTCTATAAATGAGGACTTTGCCAATGTTATTGAGCATCTTTTGGGGGTTAGCATCGCCGCTGAGCATCGCTATCGTGTGATGCCACTACCCACGGGTAATGATGTCCTTGTTGCCTATGGTGGCGATGGCACGTTGCTCGATGCCGTGGAGCTTCGCCCCGATGCCAAGACCCCGATTGTTGGTATCAACTGCGGTCGCTTAGGTTACCTCACTGCCGATAATGGTGAGGGCATCGAGGAGCTTTTCGAGCGCATCCGTAGCGGAGATCTCTGCTTCGAGCGTCGCGAGATGTTGAGCGTACGAGGTGATGTAGATTGCGGCGGTAATGCACTGGCACTTAACGAGGTAACGATACATCGTCATGGTGCTACGATGATCTCGGTGGAGGCTCTTATCAACTCGAAGCGTATAGCTACCTACCATGGTGATGGCCTTATCATCTCGACCCCTACGGGCTCTACGGCATACTCGCTGAGTGCTGGAGGCCCTATCGTCGACCCGATGTGTCGCTGCCTGATACTCTCGCCTCTTGCCCCTCACAACCTCACGATGCGTCCCGTTGTGGTCCCCGATAGCAGCCTTATAACGCTGCGTCTTAATGCTCGCGGGGGCGATGCCTTTCTGTCGCTGGACAACCGCACCTACACGCTCCACGATGGTGCCGAGATCGAGCTACGAATTGCCGAGGAGCAACTTATTCTCGCCACGCCACATAATAATACGTTCTACGACACGTTACGAGAAAAGATGATGTGGGGCGTTGATAGTCGTTAATAAGCGAGGGTTCTAGTGCTAGATTTGCACATGTTGTAAAACACTGGTTATCAGTGTGATATTTGCAATATGCGTGCGTATGCGTGCGAAAAAGTGTGTTGCGCATTGGGAAAATATAATTAATTTGTTTACATTTGCGAGATTATTATGAGCAAGCAACATTCAATACCACAACATGTAGCCATCATTATGGATGGTAATGGTCGCTGGGCTAAGCAGCGAGGCAAGGAGCGATACGAGGGTCACATTGCAGGCGTCGAGTCGGTGCGATGTGTTGTTCGTGCTGCTGTCGAGTGTGGTGTTAAGTGGTTGACTCTTTACGCCTTCTCGACCGAGAACTGGGGACGTCCACAGGCTGAGGTAGATGCCATCATGGAGCTCTTCTGCAAGAGTGTTGTGGGTGAGGCCCCCGAGCTTATCAAGCAGGGTGTGAGGATCCAGATCATTGGCGAGCGCAACCGCTTCTCGGAGCGTGTGCTTCAGATGATTGATCGCATCGAGAGCACCACGGCAGGGGGCGATAAGCTCACGTTGGTGCTTGCTTTTAACTACTCGTCGCGTCGCGAGATAGTGCTCGCCGCTGAGGCCGTGGCTAGGCGTGTTGCCGCAGGTGAGCTCTCGCCAGAGCAGATCACCGAGTCGACCATCGCGGAGCATCTTATGACTCGTGACATCCCCGATCCCGACCTTGTGGTGCGCACCAGTGGTGAGTGTCGCTTGAGCAACTTCTTGTTGTGGCAGGCATCCTACGCTGAGTTCTACTTCCCCGAGGTGCTATGGCCCGATTTCGATGAGCAGGAGTTTAAGCGTGCCCTTGAGGTGTATGCCTCGCGTGAGCGCCGCTATGGTCTTATTGCAGAAAGTACTGAAACCAAATGATAAGATATTTCAAAATAGCTATTATTGCCCTCGTAGCTCTTATCTGTGGTGCGCAGCGAGTAGGTGCGCAGCAGACCGAGTCTACGGGTTATGTTATGGGCGAGGAGTTTAGCCGCGATGTCGACACTACGGGCTTCGACCCCGATGCGCCTATGTATGACGACACCACACCAAGGCTCTACTACATCCGTAAGGTCAACCTCCATGGTGTTAAGTATCTTAACCATAGTATTTTGAAGTCGTCGGCAGGCCTTCAGGAGGGCGACTCAATATATCTGCCAAGCAACTTCATCCCCAACGCCATGCAGCGTCTGTGGGCACCTCGCTACTTCTCGAATATCCAGATAGGTGCAACCATCGAGGGTGACTCGCTCGACCTCGAGGTATTCCTCAAGGAGCGTCCACGTATCCTTACCTGGGACTTTGAGGGTGTCACCAAGAGCAAGAAGGATGATCTCCGCGATGTGCTTAAGCTACGTCGTAATACCGAGCTCTCGGACTACGTCATCGACAAAAATATCAAGCTCATCAAGGAGCACTATTCGGATAAGGGCTACCGCACATGTAACGTTGATGTGCGCATCGACAACGATACCACCTACGAGCAGTGTGTCAACGTCACCTTCATCATAGATCGTGGCCCTAAGGTCAGGGTTGGCGCAATTAACTTTATCGGCAACGATGAGTTCGACGATAAGCGTCTTCGCCGTACCTTCAAGAAGACCCACCAGAAGAGCATCCTCTTCTTCCAAAACCGTAAGCTCCTCGAGGAGGACTATGAGGAGGATAAGCTCAAGCTCCTCGACTTCTACAATTCGCAGGGCTTCCGCAACGCTAACATTGTCCGCGACTCAATCTACTTTATCGACGATGTGACGCTCGGTGTCGACATCGAGGTTGAGGAGGGCTCGCGCTTCTATATTCGCGATGTTAAGTGGGTTGGTAACTCGATCTACGAGACGGCATACCTCGAGAGTATGCTCGGTGTCCAGAAGGGCGATATCTACGACAAGAAGTCGCTGCACAAGCGTCTTGGTATCGGTCGCGAGATGAACCCCGAGGAGATCTCCATCTCGTCGCTATACCAGAATAATGGCTATCTGATGTCGCAGATCGAGCCTGCCGAGATCGTCGTGGGACCCGACTCTTTGGATCTCGAGATCCGCATCTACGAGGGTAAGCCTTTCACGGTCAACAACGTCGGCATATCGGGTAATATGCGTGTCAACGACGAGGTTATCCGTCGTGAGCTCTATGTTCGCCCTGGCGAGCTATATAACCGCGCGCTACTCATGCAGACCATGCGTATGCTTATGGGTATGGGTCACTTCGATGAGCAGGCGATCATGCCCGACATCCAGCCTGTATCCGACGAGCTGGTAGATGTCAACTGGCCACTCGTGGAGAAGGCCTCTGACCAGTTCAATATTGCCGGTGGTTTCGGCTCTGGAACCTTTGTCGGCTCTGTGGGTATCACGCTCAACAACCTCTCGGTGCGCGACTTCTTCAAGAAGGGTGCTTGGCGTCCCTACCCATCGGGACAGAACCAGAAGCTCTCTATCTCGGGACAGACCAATGGTACCTATTACAAGGCGTTGTCGCTTAGCTTCACTGATCCATGGCTCGGTGGTCGTCGCCCTAACTCGTTCACCGTCTCGGGCTACATCTCGGAGCAGAATAATGCCTACTACGTTTGGCAGAATGCCACGATGCACTATCGCTCGATGGGTCTTGCTGTGGGCTTTGGTAAGCGTATGCACTGGCCCGATCCCTACTTCACCTTCTTCGGTGAGTTGGGCTACCAGCGTTACGGTCTCAAGGGCTGGAACTCCTTTATCATCAGCGATGGTGTGGCTAACACCCTCTCGCTTAAGCTTGTTCTCCAGCGTTCGTCTGTCGATGCGCCGTTCTACTCGCGCTCGGGATCTGAGTTTACGCTCTCGGCACAGCTGACACCTCCATTCTCGTTGTGGGATGGCAAGAACTATGCTGATAAGTCGCTCTCGGATCAGGATCGCTACCGTTGGATCGAGTTCCACAAGTGGATGTTGAAGGGCCGCTGGTACTTCCCGCTTACCTCAAATCAGAACCTTGTGCTTATGCTCGGTGCTGAGATGGGTTATCTGGGTCACTATAATAAGGATAAGGTGTCGCCATTCGAGCGTTTCGAGATCGGTGGTGACGGTATGACTGGTTATAATATATATGGTGTCGACATCATCGCGCTACGTGGTTATGAGGATGGTGCTCTCGATCCTTCGAGCTACTACTCTGTGGGATATAACAAGTACACCATGGAGCTTCGTTACCCTATAATCATGAAGCCTAGCTCGTCGATATATGTGCTTGGATTCCTCGAGGGTGGTAATGGCTTCAACTCATGGAAGGAGTTCTCGCCCTTTAAGATTAAGCGTTCGGCGGGTGTTGGCGTACGACTCTACCTCCCTATCGTTGGTATGTTGGGTATCGACTGGGGTTACGGCTTCGACCCTGCTTACGGCAGTACCAAGCGTAGCGGCTCACAGTTCCACTTCGTCCTAGGCCAGCAGTTCTAGTAGAGCGCATATGCGAGAGTGGATATAGCGAGGGGCGGTAATGAGTGTGGTGATAGCCGTGTTGCGAGTATAAATATCTATCTCTGGCAATAAATTTGCGTTACGGAGCATTATAATAGTGAGGATCAGACGCTGAAGGCTGATTCTGAACTATGAGTTATTAACAAAAAACTATTGAAGCAATGAGAAGAGTGATAGTAGCCTTTGTGGCATTGGTGTTGAGCATTACCGCTGTGTCGGCACAAAACTATATGGTTGTCAATAGCGAGAAGATCTTTAAGTCGATAGGCGAGTACACCGCTGCTCTCGACCAGATCGAAAGTCTATCTCAGGAGTATCAAGCGCAGGTCGATGCTAAGTTCCGCGATGTGGAGACACTCTATAACAACTATATCGCTCAGCGTAACTCGCTTAGCGACTACCAGCGTCAGCAGCGTGAGCAGGAGATCCTTCAGCGCGAGCAGGAGGCTACCGACTTCCAAGAGTCTATATTTGGCACCGATGGCGAGCTTATGAAGCGACGCATGGCACTCATCCAGCCTATCCAGCAGAGGGTGTTTCAGACCATCGAGAACTTCTCTAAGGAGTATGGCTACGACCTTGTGATCGACATAGCTGCAAACCCCACGGTGCTCTACTATTCGTCGAAGATAGACTTTACGCAGCGTCTTATTGATGCCCTTAAGTAGTTGAAATTAAGTATAATAATTTATAAAATTAAGAATGATGAAGAATTTTTTGAAACTAACCCTTGCTCTAGCACTGCTTGTTATTGGTGCTAACACAGCTTCTGCCCAGAAGTTTGGCCGTGTTGACCTTGCAGCCATCGTGCCTAACATGCCTGAGTATAAGGAGGCTGTGGCTAATCTTGAGACCTATGGTAAAGACCTTCAGAATCAGCTTGAGCTAATTCAGGTGGAGTTCAACCAGAAGTATGCTGATTATGAGAAGAACAAGGCTACATTCACTGACACAATCCGCCAGATGAAGGAGGCTGAGTTGCAGCAGTTGCAGCAGCGTTACATGGAGTTCCAGCAGATCGCTCAGCAGGATATCCAGAAGCAGGAGGCTGAGCTCATGGAGCCTGTCTATGCTAAGGCTGATGAGGCTGTTAAGAAGGTGGCAGCTGCGGGTGGCTACATCGTGGTGTTCAACACTGCGGGCGATCAGCCATCATCTGCTGGCTTGGCATATTTCGATGCTAAGGCACTTGTAGATATTACAGCTACCGTTAAGCAGGAGCTCGGTATCACTGAGTAGGTTGCCCTCTTAGCATAAACATAAACCGTTGTAGCCATCGTCGCTACAACGGTTTTTTTCTCTCTTATGGTCTGCGATTAGATCCTCTCGCCACGATAGTTGAACATGATAGACTCCCCGTTGAGGAGTGCCTCTGTATTGCCGCTATCGACATTATAGATCACTTCGTCGTAGATAGGCTCTATGATGTAGTTGCCATTATAGTCGATTAGTCCCATACGCCTCTCAGCTGTCATCACCATGGCGCGCCCCTCAGCAAAGTCACTAGCCCATAGGTATTGACACTCGACCACCGTCTGCCCACTCTCGTTGGCAAATCCTATGAGCGATGCCTCGCTAATCATCTTTCTATTCTCTATGATGAGTGCCTCGTGTGCGCAGTAGTCGTTGTATGCCTCACGCAGCTCCTCGAGCCTCTCGCCATCTGCCAGAGCCTCCTCAGCTATCGTTGCTCGTAGCGTTTTGAACGTCTCAGTGTCGCCGCCTACCCCCTTCGAGGAGTAGTATTGACGTATTGTATGCCAGTTGCCGAGGTTGTCGACGATGATATTATCATGCGTTAGGTGGTTGTGGCTGATGTCGAGTCTGCTAAGTGCCGTAATTAGCTCTTCGAGTCCTTGCTGTAGCCTATCGTGCGACATGGTATGTAGTACCTTGTGTAGCTCACTGCCACGAAGAGGATACTCTACGATTATCGAGCAGCGTCTGCTAAGCTCCATGCCGCAGCGCATCTCCGCGCCATGTATCTCAAAGGGTGTTGTACTTCGCTTAGGCGTGCTGCATGCCAGAGCTACACTTGCGCGCATGGCGTAGTCCATCGCCTTAGGCGTTATTGGTGCATAGATGATGGCCTTGCGACCCATGATCGTCGCACGACACTCGGCAAAGTGCTTGGTGCGCGTAAGTGTTGAGAGCTCCGCCACCAGGTCGGTTAGCGTTGTGAAGAGTCTATCTGGGCTTTGTAGTGCTCGGCTAAACTCAACGATAGTGCAAAAGTCCATACTTATACTATATTTATGCTCTCGGAGCCAATGTTGAGTATTGATAGTAGCTCACAGGGTGAGGCGTTGTAGGCTAGAGCACGGTATGGTGCTGGCGAGGAGTGTGTAATAATCGTCGATAGCAGTGGCTCCATCTCTTTGGGCATAAGGCTCGACATTAGGAAGAGCATGAGGTGGTATTGCGATAGGGGTCTAAAGTCGCTCTCGGATGGGAATATCTCGCTTTGCTGCCCCTCGGACGATCCGAGATGTACGTTGATTAGCAACGTCTTGCCATCGAGAGTCCCTAGCTCGGTTATGTTGCGCGCAAGACTTACAATCTGCTTTGTGCTGGCATCATTCGCCTCGCCATCTGTGATGTTGAAGACTATCGGAGGGAAGCTCTCTCTGTTCTCCCTTGCCGAGCACCACTCCTTAACCATCTTGTATATATGTGCGAGTGCAGCATACATCGGTGTGCGCCCCTCAGCCATCGGCTTCACCCACTCTCGCAAGGCAAAGTCGGCACTTGTTGTTGTGCCCTCCTCGTTAATCTGGTTGAAGGTCAGTGTCGTAGTCTTAGGAGCTCGCTTTGCCAGCTCGGTGATTGGGGTAAACTCGTCGATATTCTCGGATAGAAGCGATACCACGTCGCTACCCGTATAGCCGATCACCGCTATATCGTAGTAGTTGCGCACCTTGCCTCCACGTGTTGCACGAGCAAGTAGCTCATCAATGAGGTAGTTGCACACCATGGCAACTGCCTCTGCCTTGCTCATCAGGTGGGAATTTAGCTGTGTGTTAAACTGCATCGATGAGGAGCAGTCTATGGCGATGATAAAGGCTGTTCTGTTTGTGTGTGTAATTGGTTGAGAGTACATCTTGCTTGAGTGGAGATACTCGTTAAGTTTGAATGTGTTGTTTATATTATTCGTCGTGATCGGCTTTCAGGCGTGAGAGATAGGCTCTGAAGATCAGCACCTTCGATGATGACTAAGCCTGGACGCTTGCCAATGGCAATCTCTCCAATGCTCTGCTCTTTGCCTAGTGCCTTTGCGCCATTTATTGTTGCCCATTGCAGCATCTCGACAAGCGAAACACCCTCGATGAGGCGCATATTGTCGACGAGCGACAGGCTACGTGCCGAGGCGAGTGAGTCGGTGCCTAGGGCTATGTTCACGCCGTGTGCCTTGAATAGCTCAATTGGGGGCTTACTGTCTGATATATAGCGGTTTGACTCGGGACATATAGCCCACGTATAGCCATTTGTAAAGTGGTTGTTGAGTACTCTTAGGTCTTCATCCGAGGCCTTGCAGCCATGCACGAGGACCACATGACGTTTATTGTCGATACTCTCCACCACGCGGCGCACGGGTGAGCCGTAGTGCAGGAAGTCGCACCTCCACTCCATGCGTCTATACCACTCGGCAAGCGACCCTGAGTTGTTATAGAGCTCTATCTCGTCCGAGGACTCTAGCAGATGGAGCGATATTGTAGAGTTGTTAGCTGCAACAGCATCTCTAAATACTTGATCCTGAAGCGAGTATGTGGAGTGTGGCGTTATGTCGCTGCTAATCCTTTTCTCTGCCATAGCTTTGTGGCTCTCTATTGATGTGCAGCCCAAGCCAAATAGCTCGAAGAGTGTCGTGTAGTCGATGTGTGAACGCCCCTTTACCTCCATTATCAGCTCGTCGTTGGCTATGTCGAGCACCGCCTCAATGCCCTCTTCCCACATCGTACTGTCGGCAACTGAGGCTGCATGGAGTCGCTCTGCCTCCGTGAAGTTGTTGCGAATGGCACCTATTGCTCGTGCAAAGCCCCCAAAGCCGCTATGCTCCTCGATCTTACCGTGGAGGTAGGATAGCTCTAGGTGGCAGTGCAGATTGACCATTCCAGGGATGAGTATTCCAGAGTAGAACTCAACGCCTGCCATGGTGTCTAGCGATTCGACTCTTTTGATCGATACGATACGGCGCGAGTCATCCACACCGACAACGATGTTGCGCTCTAGGTTGTTGCCAATCAGCGTGTAGTGAGCAGCTATCTGTCGTACCATTCTCTACTCCTCCTCTTCGGCGTTTGGCTCGCTTGACTCGGGTTGTTCGCCCTCTTTTTCAGTGTCGGGTGACTTTGCCTCGCTCTTCTTTGCTTGCTCCTCGTCCCACGATGTCATAAGTCGCTGGTTGAAGATCACCGCACCCATCTGTGTGTCGTAGAGGCTGTCTACGGCCTGTTCTTTGGGTATCACACGAGTGACCTTAAAGTCCGTGATCTTGATTCCTGGACGCTTTGCCTCCTCGTTGTTAGGATGGTAGAACATGTTGATATATAGCTCTTTATGTGAGGTGTCTGCGGTGAACTTTCGCGTATATTTACCATCGCGATAGCGGCTCAGCATGAGCGTGTGACGCACGGCCTCTGTGTCGTCGTTAAGCACGAAGTATGCCTCCACGCGCGAGTTTCTATTCTCGTCCGTTGTGTCTATATGATAGTTAAACTCCACGGTGTATTCGGCTGGTACGATGTCGCCAATGGTGATTCGTAGCTTCGTGGTATCCTTCAGGCGGTTAGCCTTTATAAGCGTATCACGATATACTACGTGGGTGTATTTGCGTTTTGCCACATTGTCGATGGTGTCGAGCACCATGAGTTGGTAGTTGAAGAGCTTCGACTCCTCCTCGAGTATGCGGCTAGCGTCGCTCACCAAGTCGCTCAGACGACTACTCTTGCGGCTGGCAATGGTGCGCACCGTAAATTGCATATCCTCCACCGTGTAGCCGTAGCGTTCGAGGATTGGCTCGTAGAGAAGTAGCGAGTCCTCGGTTATGTTACTTTCGCTGATGTAGGCATTTGCCAGAAAGGCGTCATGAAAGATATTCACTAGGTCCTTATCGGGAATTGCCTTAGGGCCGCTGCATCCTACCACGCCCATAATGATCCCTACGAGGGCGAGTGCGGTGGTTGTTATCTTGGTTAATCTCCTCATATTTTTATTGTTTCTCGGTGCTTATCTGCGTAGTTTCGCCCGCACGGTAAGCGATGATATTATCAATCCAGCAATAACGATGATCGCCACTACGAGTAGTGTGTCGCTTAAGCTAAGGTCCACGGGATAGCTCTCAAAGACCATGTTTCCGGGGATCTTTATCCAGCCGAAGTGCTCCTGACATAGCGAGAATCCCACGCCTATAATTAGACCTATTAGGCAGCCTAGGAGCGTGAGTAGCATGCCCTCGCCAATGAATATTCGTCGCACAAATCGCTCTGAAGCTCCCATCGAACGCACCGTAGCTATGTCGCGCTGCTTCTCTGTTATCAGCATTATCACCGAGCCTACGATGGCGAAGGCAGCGACAATGGCGATAAGAGCACCAATGAGCACAATGGCAAACCTCTCAAGACGTATGAGAGCATTCATCGACTCACTCTTCTCATCGCGTGTGCGTACTGTAAACTCCTCTCCAACAATCGCTTGCAGACTATGCTTAATCTTTGTTGCATCTTGTGCTGCGAGCAACTTGATGGCTACACCCGATAGACGACCTCGATAGTTTAGCAGCTCTTCGGCTACTGTTAGGTCAACAAGGGCTATACTCTCGTCGATCTCGGCATTGGCATTTATCACGCCGCCTAGTGCTGTTTCGCGCTTCGATATTCCGCTTGTGGGCAGCAGTGTCGATAGCTGCTTGCGGTTGAGAGCATATAGCTCGATGGGGTAGCCTATCACGGGTATGCCTAGTGTTGCTGCCGCCGCCGAGCCAATGATTATCTCGCCCGCGGCGAGCGACTCTACCGAGCCACGAGCAACAAACTTCTCGAGTGGCAGCACGCGAGTGTAGGTGCTATCTATGCCACGCAGTTGAAGCGTTGTGCGGCGCGATGCTGTTGCTGCCATGATGCTCTGTTCGAGGTATGGGGCTGTGGCCTCGACACCATCAAGCTGGCTGATTGCCTCAAAGTCAATAGCCTCAGCATCGAAGGTCTGTCCGCGCGAGGGGATGATCTCGATGTCGGCATCGACAAGCGAATAGATCGAGTCTATGGTGTGGCTAAGACCGCCGAACATTGCAAGGAGGATGATCATAGCCGCAGTAGGTATTGCTACGGCTATCACGCTCACGCATGCAATGATGTTGATCACCGAGTGTGACTTCGGCGAGAACATGTAACGTCGTGAAAACTGCAACCACAACATATCTCTCGACTTTGCTTTTGCCTACTTGTGAAGAAGGTTGTCGATATTCTCGATATACTCCAACGAGTCGTCGATGAAGAACTCTAGCTCGGGAACGATCTTGAGCTGGTTGCGGATGCGGCCACCAAGGATCTTGCGTACGAGCCACCCCTCCTCTTTGATCTTGTTGAGCAGCTCTTGGCTCTCGTTAAAAGGGAAGACGCTGATATATATCTTTGCATATCCCAAGTCGGGTGATACTCGCGCTGCGGTCACCGTAACGAGCTTGCCACGTGTTACGTCAGCTAAGTCCTTCTGTAAAATCTCGGCAATGTCACGCTGTATGAGGCGTGCAATCTTTTGCTGTCTTGTTGAATCCATGTTGTATAGTTTTTAGTCAATATAAGTCATCTATCGGCGTTGTGTTCCAGGACGTGTTGCACCACCAGCTCCGGGGCGTGTGCCACCACCTGAAGCCCCTGGGCGCGCTGCGTTATTGCCACCTGCCGCGCTGTTTGTTGCCTCGCTAAAGTTAAAGTTCTCAAGGCGTTCTGTGCGATTTCGTCGCTCGACAAACCACTCGCTGAAGCCCTGTTTGTTGAATCGCCAACCTATCGTTAGTGAGAATGTCAGATTGTCGATAGGCGAGCGCAGCGGGGTGTAGTAGAATGGGTTCTCGCGTCCATCCGTTGAGTTTGAGTAGTACTTGTTACGATTTCGGAGAATGTCCGAATAACCAAAGTTATATCGCGCCTTGAAGCCTACCTCTAGCTGCCCTATGAGCACCGCAAAACCAGCACCTCCGAGCAGACCATATCCAAAGCGGTTGTCGCGTGGGACCTTCCACTCGTAGACTCCGGCGGGGTAGCGATCATCCTGATAGCTATAGTTTGAGTTGATGTTGAACGATAGCACAAACGCCGCCTCGACAAATAGTCGTAGTCGGTTCTTGGCTAGGTAGAAGTGGGGTTGCCACACTATCGGCATCATCAACGAGTTTACGTTGCGCGTATAGAACTTATAGTTGCGTATCTCCTTACCTGTGTTAGGGTCGAAGCTTGGTGTGTAGGTGTAACCCATCTTATAGCCGCGCTCCATATACTCTAGGTCAACACCTATAGCTCCCACAAAGCGGGGGGTGTCGCTATAATAACGCCATGCCACGCCATAGCTCTGGACACCCCATATCCAACGTACCTCCTCAGCGGGGTAGAAGCGAGCATAGGTTGCTCCTGCACCACCCACCAATGTTAGGGTGTGCTGTGCTGTGGCCTTGTTGCTTGTTGCAAGACCTAGGATTGCTACTAAGGCGAGTAACGCCACTCTGAAATATCTCTCTATACTCTTCATTATCGCATCATGTTATTTCCCATTCCTGTTGTTGTGCGCATGCCTCCTGTTGCGCCGCCCATGCCGCCGCCCATGCCGCCGAGACCTCCAAAGCCGAAGCCCGACTGACCACTCTGGCTATTGCCCTTCTGCTGCTCCTGTTGCCTCTTCTTTGCCATCTCCTCGGCAAGCTTCTTAAGACGCTCATCCTCGCGGTCGTCGAGCATCTTCTTAAGCGACTCCATGGTTATAGGTGCAAAGAGCGTGTCCATATCCACCGTGATCTCAAACTCCCAGTTTGCCTTGGTGGTTATCGCCTCTATGCCCTCTTCGTTCTTGTATATCTCGGTACGCTCGGGTTGGCGCATAAGCACCATATCGCCCGTATCCCACTTGCCATTGCCATTTAGATCCTCGACAACACGAATCATCACATCGCCCGGCGAGACATACTCGAAGGTGTAGTTTCCACTCTTGACGTTGCGTATCTCCTGTTGCATCTTACCCTGAGCATTTGTCAGCTGCACGATGTAGCTCGCCTCGGGCTTTGACGACTTTACTGTGAGCTTTACGATGGCATACTTCTCGGGGTCTGAGGCATCGTACTTGCAGCGTATGGTGTCGTTCTGCTCCTGCGCCACGTTAGCGAATGCCCCAGCAGGGATCATCAACTCGTACTTAGCCTTGGGCTCCCACTGCGCACGCAGCTGGTATCGGCGTCTGTTGATGCTATCTTGCACGAAGTGATACTCTACCGTCTGTGGCTCGGTGATCTGCTCTGTGGTCATCGTGAGCACAATTTGAGCTGAGTCGAACTTCACAAGCGGGTAGTCAAACTCGAGGTCGACGTGCTTAAGCTTGTTTACCTCGCCCGATGCAGGTATTGTCACTTTGAATGGGTTTTTCTTCTCGGGCTCTACCCACGATTCGCCATTCTTCTCGGCACGCTCTCGCTCCTTCTCAAGCTTCTCGCGCTCCCTCTGCTCCTCCTTTGACTCTTGGTAGACCCATGCTAGGCGTAACCTATCTGTGGTCTCCACAAGGTTGTTGATGGAGTCGTGCTTGAAGTAGGTTATCGAGCCCTTGATGGTGTCGGGAAGCTCCTCGCTAGGCATGTCGAACCATAGGGCAACGGTATCCTTACCTATGGTCTGAGGGTCGTAGATAACTCTCTCGCTAGGTATCGAGTCGAAGACGATGCTCGTAACCTCGGGATTTGCTGCGCCAAAGTAGAGCATTGCCTTGTGGCGCGCTGGACGCTCCTGCGTGCTGAGCACCTGACGCTGGAAGCGTCGATCCATAAACATGCGGAAGTAGAGCTGAGGATCTGCCGAGGGGTAGTGGCGCAACGAGTCGAACCAGATGCTAAAGCCTGGCATGTAGCGTGGGTTGTACGTGCTATCGAGAATTCCAATCTGGTCGACCGATGGCTCGTACATCATGTTGTTGTTGGTATCCTCGAAGGCGTATACGCGATAGGCTACGGGCTTAAGGTTCTGTGCTATGAATATACCATTCTTCTCGGCACGTGCAATCACATGTGGCTTATACTTAAACATCGTCGAGTCGTAGTCTACGGGGCGTTCTACAGAGTCGGCTATGAAGAAGTAGATGAACGACTTACTAACAGAGTCTGCCTTGTACGAGTCGGCAGTATATCCCGACATGTACATCGAGTCGATGGTGTCGCCTGTCGAGAATACGTAGCGCATCGAGTGTAGTGGATTACCCTCGTTATTGTCACATATCGACGAGCCGAAGTTGATGGCATAGGTGATGTCTGGGCGTAGCGTATCCTTTATGGTGATGATGATACCCTTGCCACGACGTGTCACCGATGGCTGCTTCTTCATCGCGGGCGAGGTGTAGAGCTCCTTCTGCTGATCCTTAATCTGCACATACTCGTCAAACTCGACATATATCTTTGGAGGATGTAGCGTGTCGATATTTGTCGAGAAGTTATTGGGGTTCATGAGTGTGATCACTGGCGGGATGGTATCCTTAGGACCTCCCGTGGGCACCATTGTTGAGGCGCACTTGGTGAATAGTGCAGCACCAAATAGTAGTAGGATAATCGCTGAAAGCGACGTTGTTACCCTGCGTGTTATATCTCCTCCTTTGCTCATCTTAGTCTTATTCTCAGTATTATTTAGTTTCATCTTCCATCTACTCCTCCATCTGCTCTTCGGTCTGCTCCTCGTCGGGAACTAGTGGCTCGCGCTTATCATCGGGGAAGGGGTTTACCACGTCCCATCCTGTTGCTGAGCCACTCTTGCGCCAAGCATAAATGTGTAGCTGTGTGTGGGTCACGGGCCAGTTCATGGGTGTCTCATAGAAGCGCGTAGCGTAGATTCTGTTCACTGGGTCTACAACGACCATAAAGACATACTGGCTCCATAGCTCAAGGCTCAGTTGATACTCTGCCGTTACGTCGCACGTGCCCACCACCTCGGGGTTTGTGAGCTGCTCCGCGGGGTTGTTTGTGTTGGTTATGCGTCGTGCAAGAGCATCCTCCCACGAGCTCACCTCCCACTTGCTGCCCTTGCCCACGTAGAAGGCATAGGAGTCCAACTCGTGGGGACATGGTAGCACAGGGTCGCTCTCGACATTCTGTATCGATACTGCAATCTTGAACTGTGTTCCCTGCTTCTCCTCCTTGAAGCATGCTGTCGTGCCTACTATCGCAAGAGATAGCATCAAAATCTTTATTATCGTTCTATTTCTCATCACAAAATCTTTATAATGTTAACATTTCGAGCATCTTGAGTGGTGTGTGCTCAAGAGCTGGGTGGCGGCGTTCAGGCACTATCTCGGCTACGGGGCGTAGTGCATACTCTCTTTGGTCGAGAAAGTGGTAGGGTATGGTAAGCCTACTATCGGAGAACGTCTCATCGCCATAAAAAATTATGTCTATGTCGATAGGTCGTGAGGCATATCTCTCCTTTGTAAGTTCCTTTACCTCTTGCTCCTTATCGCGGTTACGACCCAAAAGTGCCTCGATGAGGTTTATGCGTCGCAGCACTTCGTAGGCATCGGCATCGGTAGTGATCTCCATGGCGCGATTTATAAACTCGCTTTCGGAGGTAAAACCGTATGCCTTCGAGCGATACTCCTGCGATAGCTTCACAAGCTTGCCAACAGATATGTCGATGATGGCGACGGCTTGTGAGATGATCTCTGCCGCACGCTCGTCGTTTGAACCTAGTAGAAGTACTACGCTTGTCATCTCTAAAGTCTATTTATGCGCTTCGACACTGCGAGTGCGAAGTGGGTAAATACTATACGTGGTGCTCCGTTTTGGGCTATCTGCATCATCGCCTGCTCGATCTCCTCGACCAGATACTCGATGTTTTGGTTGCCTATGTATGGGGCAAAATTGCGGCAGAACTTTGCCTCCTCGCCCCACAGATAGCTGATGCTTCCAAGGCCCGCGTGGAGCATGTAGCTCTCGCGCAACAGGCGCACGGCATTGAGGAAGAACTGTCGCTGTCCCTCGCGTGTCAGCGTAGCGAGGTCGTCTGCCCACTCGAATAGTTCGAGGTGCTTGTCGTTGTAGCTCAGGCGCATAAGACGACAGAATAGCTCGAAATATTGCTTGCGTGCCTCGTCGCTCTCGCCGCGCAGCATTGCGCGAAGCTCGATGAGCGATCCGCGTGCAAGACGCGCCATGTTGCGCGCCTCGAGCTCCTCGCGACCCTCGCGGCGAGCTATCTGCTCTAGTGTGGCACTGTCGATACCACCCACCGCAACCTCCTGTGTTCGTGAGGTGATGGTGGCAAGTAGCAGGTCGGGACGCTCCGACACGAGGATGAAGAGTGTCTTCTCCCAGGGCTCCTCAAGGATCTTGAGGATCTTGTTTGCAGCCTCCTGATTCATCGCCTCGGGCAGCCATACGATCATCGCCTTATACTCCGATGAGAAGCTCTTGAATTGTAGCTTGCGGATGATCTCCTCGGACTCTTTGGCAGTGATAAGACCCTTCATTGTCTTGCCGAGGTCGAGCCTGTCGTACCACTCTTCGGGGGTGAATATTCCACCACTCTCGTGCCACATCTCGCGCCACTTATCGAGAAACATGTCGCTGATGATCACCTCGCCCGACTTCTTATTCTGTTTATTTACGGGGAAGACAAAGTGTAGGTCGGGGTGGGCCAGTGCAGCCACCTGTTTGCATGAGGGGCACTCGCCACACGAGTCGCCATCATGGCGGTTGGGGCAGAAGAGATACTGCACGTAGGCAAGGGCCAGAGGGAGCGTGCCGTGACCTGCTGCACCGCTGAAGAGCTGCGCATGGCTGACACGTCCAGAGTCGATCTGTGTCTTAAGACGACGTTTCAGGTCGTCATGTCCTATAATATCCGAAAACTTCATCGTCTAAATCTGCCAATTATGGCTCCTGCAAGGGCCTTAACATCAATCTTCTCGCGCCACACGGCAAAGAGCACTACGCCACAGAATATAGCTACGTTAGCTATGAGCCATGTCGTGTGGTTGGCGTGTGCCTCAACAAGCTCCGAGGTGGCGTATGCTAGGATAGTGAGTAGCGCATATTCGCCCATGCGACGTAGGTCGTAGGGCATCGGGAAGTGTTTGCGCGATAGGGTATAGCTCCAAACCACCATTGCAGCCTCAGCCGCTAGGCGCACCCACGCAGCACCGCGATAACCAAACTTTGGCACGAGCCAGAAGCTTAGCACAAGTGTTACGCCAAGACCTAGGAATGTTATGTATGCCGCGTAGCGAGTCTTCTCCTCTCTCTTATACCAAAACGAGAGGTTGAACCAGATGCCCGCCAATACGTTTGAGGCAAGGACAACTGGGAGTATATCGATGCCCTCGCGGAACTGTGGTCCTACTATGAGGGCAAAGAGGTCGCGGAAGAGGACGATGCCGAGAAATATCACCATCGATGCCATCACGAAGTACTTCATCGCTGCGGCATTTGCCTCCTTGAACTCCTCCTTCTTAAATCCCGATAGGAAGAATGGCTCTGCGGCAAGGCGGTACATCTGTGTGAAGAGGGTCATCACCACAGCAATCTTAACTATGGCACCATATATGCCAAGCTCTGCCATTGCCTCTGCCTCGCTACCTGGTGCGAGATACTTGATCATCTGGCGGTCGATAAACTCATTTGCCGTGCCCGCTATTCCGCTGATGAGTAGCGGTAGGGAGTAGATAAGTATCTGGCTAAGTAGCCTTCGGTCGATGCGTGGAGCTATCCACTCGGTGGTGGGTAGCAGGGCGATGAGGGTTACGAGGCTCGCTGCGAGGTTGGCTATAAGCACCCAGCCCACGCCAAACTCCGTTGAGTATAACCCAGCGATGCCAAAGCCTATGGCGAGTGCTAGGTTTAGCATCATGCTGAGGGCCTTGAGCAAGACATAGCGCATGGCACGCCCCTCTTCGCGAAGTCGAGCAAAGGGGATCACTGCCCAGATGTCGAGCATGACAATCGCAGCGACGATAGGAACATAGGTTGGATGTGCAACGTATGACTCGCCCATAAGGTGAGCGATAGGCATCCTAAGTAGAAGGATTAGGAGGAAGAAGAGTGTGGCGGCAAGCGATGTGATACCCCATGTTGTGGCAAATACACGTCGCTTTGCCCCTTTGACATCGCCCCCTTGCTCACTATTTCTCTGCTCCTCGGCGCGTGTGGTAAAGCGAAAGTAGCTCGACTCCATGCCCATAGATAGTAGCACTAGGGCAAAGGGTATAAGAGCATAAATATCTGTGATGATACCATACTCTCCCTGGTCGAATATGCGGGTGTAGTAGGGCGTAAGCAGGTAGTTCAAAAAGCGAACAACGATCGTGCTTATGCCGTATATAGCAGTCTGTTTAGCTAACTTTTCTAACATTGTCAAGTCCTCAAATCATAATCTTCGTACGCCTGGGTGTCACGTAATCCCACAAAAGACGCTGTATTTCATCCTTAAGAGCTGTATCGAGGTAACAAGAAGCGTTTTACTCTATCTCTTACCTCGATCATAATCTCTATTTTAAGTCACGAATCATATTATATCTCAACAACTGCATGATAGAACTCTATTGGAGTCTCACGATGCCACCAATACCAAGCAGCAAAGTTCTGTAATAACACCAAATTTGTGAGGCCTAATCCATCCAAATCAACAGGAATATTAATGTTGCTATTGACAACTATCTCGTTTGTTTGAATCTTGCCAAAGAAATCGCCATATGGAATCTGATTCTTTGCATTAGCATCTACTGGTATCCATCCATAACCAGCAAGATAAAATTCAGAACGCACGTGAAATGTGCCATTTGTGCGCACCATAACCACATGGCGTGCAGGAACATCAATACATCGCATCAAGGTATTAAAAACAGTTGCCTGATTTCCACAATCGCCACCACCATTAGCCAAAATATCAGTTAGTGGATGAAGACCTGTATTAGGGTTGAGGTATGCCATATTAGCAGCAACCCACTCATATGATAGGCGTGCATAGTCTATAATATCACCATCAGACTCAGCCCATAACGACTCAGATATAGCTGCTATTTCAGCATTATATGGATCGATAATATCACCAGATTTACCTGTGTGCATTAGATATGGAGAAGACTCTTTATCAATCTCAACGTATGATGTAATCGCATCAAAGTCTACATCAACGCTATAATTAGTGATAGTAAACTCCTCTCGTAGCCACGAATCATATGGTGCTGGCATCTTATAACCAGCGTCTATATATCGATATAAATACTTTGTCTCATCATCTTGAGCCACACATATTTCGCCACCAAAGCATTCAATATCAAAGACATCTTGATATATATTTGACACTGGGATAGGTAGTATGGCAATAGCGCGATCAAAGTTATTCGTTTCGTACCACACGCTTAGTTCGTTTCTAACTCGACGTTCACTTATGCGTTCTCTGCGTATAATATTCCTGAATTGTCGGACAGTAAGATAATCTTCGCTACCCTCTCGAGTAAAACGAATCGTAGCCTCTCGCTCGGAATCGGTCTCATTAGCAATAGTACACACCCTTAGTCCATCACCATCTTGCGACAACTTAAGCCAATACTTATCATCCTCTTCTAATACCTCTGCGCTCCATCCCGATACAACGTCACTTGGAATTAGAATTTCTCCGCCAGAACCATATATTAGAGGATTATCCTCTTTCAACTTATAACCCAAGCTATATTGAATAGTCTCTTCTTGACCTTTATTATGCTCATCTTCCTGCTTTAGGTTTTCGTCCTTACCGCACCCAATAATAGAGCCAATTAGCAAACTAACATAAAAAAGATGTTGTAATTTCATAGTATATCTAAATTAAATACGGTTAACTTATAACCTCTATATCCTCTAAAAGTATTAGCAAGCGTTACAAGTTGCGCGCTCTTCCTAACATCGTGTAGCGATACGTTCATGAAGCATTGCGCGCGCATTACGTGTGCATAATGTGGCAAAGTTAGTATAATTATACTAAAGAGCAAACAAAACGCCTAGATTTTACCTATTGTGGGGTGTAATTTTGTTTTAAATGTGTCGGTGAGTAGGTGGCGTATGAAGGGTGTTAGGTGTGTCGATTTATTAAAAGAAAATAACCATATTACTCGTGTGTAGTGATACGCACAAGGAATATGGTTAAATGTGAATATGTCCTACCAACTAGGTAGGCATAAGGCTATTAGTAGTTCTCGATGACTGCCTCGAGGTGCTGCTTCCAGATAAGAGCTGCGCCACCCAAAATAGCTACATTCTTATCCTGAATACCGCTCATCATAAGCTTAACCTTGCCCTTGAACACGCCAAGCTGATTCTCCTCCATGTGGCGGTGTGTAGGGCGCATGATGTAGTCGCCAGCATTTGCCAAGCCACCAAATAGGATGATGGCCTCGGGCGAGGTGATGGCAGTAAGGTCGGCAAGTGCCAAGCCGAGGGTCTTACCTGTGCGCTCGAATGCCTCTAGGGCGATAGGGTCGTTCTTTGCAGCTGCGTCAGAGAGCATCTTTGCCTCGAACTTGTCGTAAGGCACACTACGTAGCTCGCTGTCGCAGGTCATTGTTGCCATAAGCTCGAATGCTGTGCGCTTGATACCTGTTGCCGATACGTAGGCCTCAAGACAGCCCTTGCGACCGCAACCGCACTGGCGACCACTCTCGCGTGATGCCACGGCGATGTGACCAAACTCACCAGCGAAGCCGTCGTGACCATAAACCATCTCGCCATTGCATACGATGCCCGAACCAAGACCTGTGCCGAGTGTGATCATCGCAAAGTCCTTCATGCCGCGCGCATTACCGAATACCATCTCACCAATAGCTGCCGCATTTGCATCGTTGGTAATCATGACCTTAGCACCGCCAAAGTGCTTGCCTAGATCCTCTACAAAGTTAAACGTGCGAATTGAGTCGGGGCGTGGATCGTTTGGATCCTCGAACTTCCAGAGGTTGGCAGGTGTCTCGATGCGTCCAGAGTGGATATTTGCATTTGGTGCGCCGATACCGATACCGATGAGGTCGCACTCGGGCTGCGATGCTATAAGCTCCTTCATCGCTACTGCAAGAGTGTCGATATATGGTTTGTAGTCGTCGAAATACTTAAACTTGTCGGTCGAAATTTTGCTCTCGGCAACTACGTTTCCATCCTCGTCAACGAGTCCGAAGGCTGTATTGGTACCGCCAATGTCGATACCCATGGCATATTTTTTCATCATAGTCGTTAAGTTTTTGTGAAATTAATTGGTCAAAGTTACCAAAATTATTTTAAACTATGCAAAAAAATTACTATTTTTGACCCAGTTATTTTAATAGTGTACGCTACGTGCGTGCGTAAATTGTGCGAACGACAAAATATAGAACTATGAAATATAATAACGATACGATCCTAAAGCTCTTTGAGTCAGCACTTCTTCAGTTCCAAACCCCTGAGGAGCCTAAGCTGCTCTACGACCCTATAGTCTACTCAATGTCGGGCGGTGGCAAGCGTCTGCGCCCAGTGTTGCTGTTGCTCACCGTCGATGCCTTCGGTGGCGATGTCGAGGAGGCATTGCCAGCTGGTATGGCTGTTGAGGTGTTCCACAACTTCACACTTCTGCACGACGATATTATGGATAATGCCTCGATGCGTCGCGGTATGCCCTCGGTGTATGCTAAGTGGGGTGGTAATGTGGCCCTTCTTTCGGGCGACACGATGCTTATCATAGCATACAAGTATCTGGCTCGAGTGCCATCTACTCAGCTTCATCGCATCTTGAATATCTTCAGCGATATGGCTACCGAGGTGTGTGAGGGTCAGCAGTATGATATGGACTTTGAGAGTGTCGACATGGTATTTGCCGAGGACTATATCAAGATGATCGAGTACAAGACCTCGGCACTTCTCTCAGGCTCGGCAATGATCGGTGCAACGTTGGCGGGTGCGTCGGAGGATGATATTCGCAAGATGTACCGTTTTGCCACGGAGCTTGGCCTAGCTTTCCAGCTTCAGGACGATATGCTCGATAGCTATGGCGATGAGAAGCTTGGCAAGAAGATTGGTGGCGATATTCTTGAGGGTAAGCAGACCTACCTAATGGTGCAGGCAATGAGCCGTGCTTCGGAGGAGGAGCGCGAGGTGTTGCGTACTACGCATCGACGAACCGACATTTCGGATGACGAGAAGATAGCGATTGTCAAGGCACTATACGATAAGTTTGATGTTCGTCACTCGACAGAGCAGCAGATCAAGATTAGATTTGAGAGGGCTTTGGCAGTTCTCGATACGCTCTCTATTGCTGGCGAGCGTACCTCACAGCTCGAGGAGTTTGCTCGTAACCTTATGGGGCGTAAAAAGTAATGATGTATGATTCGTAGACAAGATATAGAGATTATGGCGCCTGTAGGCTCTTACGAGGCGCTTAACGCTGCCATTGCGGCAGGAGCTAATTCAGTATATTTCGGCGTTGAGCAGCTCAATATGCGTGCTGCCTCGTCGGTAAACTTTACGCTCGACGATCTCGCGGAGATTGTCCGTGTGGCACACGCTGCGGGAGTTAAGACCTACCTCACGGTGAATATTGTCATCTATGACGATGAGATGGAGGTTATGCGTCGCATCATTGATCGCGCTAAGGCGGAGGGTATCGATGCTATCATCGCCACCGACCTAGCGGCCATCCTCTATGCTCGTGAGGTGGGTATCGAGGTGCATATCTCTACGCAGAGCAACATCTCGAATATCACCGCCGTGGAGTTCTTCTCGCAGTGGGCAGATGTCGTGGTGTTGGCGCGTGAGCTCTCGTTGGAGCAGATAGCCAATATCTCTCGCCAGATCGAGGAGCGTAACATCTGCGGCCCTTCGGGCAGGAGGGTGCAGATCGAGATGTTTGCCCATGGAGCGATGTGTATGTCGATGTCGGGCAAGTGCTACCTCTCGGAGCATGAGTCGCACCACTCGGCAAACCGTGGTGCGTGTCGTCAGATATGCCGTCGTAAGTACACCATCACCGATAAGGATTCGGGTCAGCAGCTCGACGTAGATGGGCAATATATACTCTCGCCAAAGGATCTATGTACCATCGACTTCCTTGACACCTTTATCAATGCAGGTGTGCGCGTGCTCAAGATCGAGGGTCGTGCCCGCGGTGGCGAGTACGTAAAGCGTGTTGTTGAGAGCTACGACGAGGCGTTGCGCCTCTTGGAGCGTGGAGAGTTTACGCCCGATAGCGTTGCTCCACTTAAGGAGAGGCTTCGCACGGTCTTCAACCGCGACTTCTGGGGTGGCTACTACGCTGCTAAGACAATGGTGGAGCATAGCCAGCACTATGGCTCGTCGGCAACGCTTAAGAAGGTGTATATGGGCAAGGTGACCAACTACTTCAAGCGCATTGGTGTTGCTGAGGTATTGGTCGAGGCTTGCGAGGTTACGGAGGGCGATGCACTCCTCTTTATGGGCGAGAAGACTGGTGTTGTGGAGCAGAAGGCTCTGGGCATCATGCTTCACGAGCAGCCTACCGATAGTGCCAAGCAGGGTGACTACATCTCGCTTAAGACCGAGCGCGAGGTGCGACGTGGTGACAAGGTCTACAAGGAGGTTGCAAGATAATTTTCTTGGCCTTTCTTGTGATAAGGGCGCATCTGTAGCATCGGGCTTGTCTGTCAAATGCTCATTTACGAATTAGTAAACTCCGCTTTGACAGCCTGCGACCCGCTACCACATCTGCAACCCTTCTAACAAGATAATAGAGCAGAACAGTGTGTGTAAAAAATTGTAGACCTTCGTAGCGGTTGAATAGAAAATGAAATTATTACGAAGCATAACACTGACAATCATTACACTTGCGTTTGCTGTAGCTGTTATGGCGCAGGAGCGAACATTTGGCGGATATGCATTACCCAAGGAGTGCAATCAGGTATTTGTCGTTAGCCCCGATAAAGAGGGCTATATTGCAGAGCTTGTGAGCTATGATGGTGAGAGCGAACAACGAGAGTTCTTTGCCCGTTGCACCATCGGCTATGGCGGTACTGTAGAGCCAGCAGCAAAGCGCGAGGGCGATGGCAAGACCCCTACTGGGGTGTTTGCCCTGCGACGTGGACTATGCTATGTTGACGACCTTACGACAGCGTTTCCGATGGAGCAGTACGACGAGAACTATATGTGGGTGGAAGAGCCGGAAAGTGCCGATTACAACACCCTTGTTCGCGACCCTTTGCCCGATGCCAAAGGCGACAGACTCTGGGCAAGGCGCAATACGCAGTATCGCTATATCGTTGTTGTGGAGTACAACACCGATCCCATAGTCAAGGGTGCTGGTAGTGCAATATTTATCCATGCGTGGCGTTCGGAGGGTAAGCCTACGGCGGGATGTGTGGCGATGGCCGAGGAGGATGTTCGGCGACTTATCGAGCGACTCGACCCGAAGCTAAACCCTCATATTGTGATACTTGGAAAACAAACAACCTAATATAACTAAGTGAATTTTATAACTTAAAACTATAAAACTATGTTCAGTAAAGAGACTTACATTGGCCGTCGTGCCGAGCTTTGCCGCCGTGTTGGCAAGGGACTAATCCTTCTTCCTGGTAACCCTGAGGTGCCTAACAACTACCCTAACAATACATACTACTTCCGTCAGGACTCTACCTTCCGCTACTACTTCGGTTTGGATGTTCCCTCGCTTATCGGTCTTATCGATGCTGAGTCGGGCGAGGCTATGCTCTTTGGTGACGACTTCACCGTGGAGGATATCATCTGGACTGGTCCTATGCCTACAATCGCCGATCAGGCTCGTGAGGTGGGTGTTGAGAAGAGCTTCCCTCTTGCAGATATTCGCTCAGTGTTGCGTCGTGCTATCGAGCAGAACCGCCCAGTACACTACCTCCCTCCATATCGTGCCGAGCTTAAGATTAGCCTTGCCGAGCTACTTGGCATACGTCTTGATATGCTTCACGAGCGTAAGTCGCTCGACTTGATGTTTGCCGTGGCTGAGATGCGCGAGAAGAAGTCGGCAGAGGAGATCGAGGCTCTTGAGCGTGCATTTAAGATTGGCTACCAGATGCACATGACAGCTATGCGTATGTGTCGTCCAGGCGTAGTTGAGCGTGAGATTGCTGGTCGTGTTGAGGGTATCGCTAAGTCGTATGGTCAGGGTGTATCGTTCCCAACCATCGTGACACAGCACGGTGAGATTCTCCACAACCATAACCACGACGGTGTGTTGGAGTCAGGTCGCTTGCTTTTGGTTGATGGTGGTGGCGAGTCGGTTGAGGGCTACTGCTCAGACCACACTCGTACCTACCCAGTAAATGGTAAGTTTAGCGACTTGCAGCGTGATGTCTACAACGTAGTGTTGCGTGCTCATGGCGAGGTTAAGGATATGATCAAGCCAGGCTTGCTCTATCCAGAGATCCACAAGGCTGCCTACCTATCGTTGGCTGATGGCCTTAAGGGCTTGGGTCTTATCAAGTCTACCCCTGAGGTGGCTGTTGAGGCTGGTGCTATGTACCTCTTCATGCCTCATGGTCTTGGTCATGGTATGGGTATGGATGTTCACGACTTGGAGAATATTGGCGAGCGTTCGTTCGACTTCTCAACAGTGTTGGAGCGTGCCGAGAAGTCGGCAACATGCATCCATCGTGCTACATGGCGTGTTGAGCCAGGCACTGTGATGTCTGACGAGCCAGGTATCTATTTTATCCCAGCACTCATCGACAAGATGCGTTCTGAGGGTAAGTTTGAGGGCATTGTTGACTATGCGGCACTCGACTCATTCCGCACATTTGGCGGTATTCGTATCGAGGATGATGTGCTCGTAACGGAGGATGGTAGCCGCTTTATTGGCGACAAGCTCTTGCCACTTACAGTCGAGGAGCTTGAGGCCGTTGTAGGTAAGGAGTAGTTCCGATAAATGTAGGGCATGTGTAACCTATGTATGGCGGCATGCCCTATTCTAAAGGATACATTATATATTAAGGCTAACAAAACATAGGTTCCCGACAGAGAAAAGTGCATTTATCAATATATAAGAGACTCCTATACGGATATAAAAATATATTATAAAATCTTGAAACTAAATATCTTTTTTTTATATATCTTTGCCACAGAATAATAACAATAAAAACAAAGAGAGAGATGAAAACAGATATTGAGATTGCTCGTGAAACCGAGCTAAAAAATATTCGCGAGATTGCTGCTAACGTAGGTTTTCCCGATGATGAGGTGTTTAACTACGGTAAGTATATCGCGAAGATCCCTTATAAGCTTATCGACGAGAAGAGGGTTGCCAAGAACCATCTCATCCTCGTTACGGCTATCACCGCTACCAAGGCGGGTGTTGGTAAGACTACCGTGAGCATCGGTCTTGGTATGGGTCTTAACCACATCGGCAAGAAGGCTATCATCGCTTTGCGTGAGCCTTCGCTCGGCCCTTGCTTCGGTATGAAGGGTGGTGCTACGGGTGGTGGCTATGCTCAGGTGCTCCCATCTGAGGATATCAACCTTCACTTTACAGGCGACTTCCACGCCATCACATCGGCGAACAACCTTATCGCTGCGTTGTTGGATAACTACCTATATCACAACCGTTCAAAGCAGGTGGGTCTTAAGAAGGTTATGTGGCGTCGTGTGCTCGACATGAACGACCGTTCGTTGCGTAACATCGTATCGGGCTTGGGTGGCTCGGCTAATGGTATCCCTACCGAGACAGGCTTCGACATTACGCCTGCGTCGGAGATTATGGCCATCTTGTGTCTTGCGCGCAACGTCGACGACCTCTACGCTCGTATCGGTCGCATCGTGCTTGGTGTGCGCTACGACGACACCCCATTTACTGTGAACGACCTTGGTGTGACAGGTGCTGTTGTGGCTCTACTCAAGGATGCCATCAATCCTAACCTGGTGCAGACCACCGAGCACAACCCAGTAATCATCCATGGTGGTCCTTTTGCAAATATTGCCCACGGCTGTAACTCGGTGATTGCCACACGTATGGCGATGACCTGGGCAGACTATACTGTTACTGAGGCTGGTTTCGGTGCCGACCTTGGTGCTGAGAAGTTCCTTGACATCAAGTGCCGTCAGGCAGGCTTGAAGCCCGACCTTACCGTCTTGGTGGCTTCGACCCTTGCTCTTAAGATGCATGGTGGTGTGCCTGAGACAGAGATTAAGCTCCCTAATGCCGAGGGTCTTAAGCAGGGCTTCGCGAACCTCGATCGCCATGTAGCTAACCTTCGTAAGTTCGGTCAGACCGTGCTTGTGTGCTTCAACCGCTTTGCTAGCGATACCGACGACGAGATCGCTATGGTTATCGACCACTGCGAGAAGCTTGGTGTGCGTTGTGTGATCAACAATGCCTATGCTCAGGGTGGTGCTGGAGCTGCTGAGCTAGCACAGGCAGCCGTTGAGCTTATCGAGACTCAGCCATCTGCTCCGATCAACTATGCATACGAGCTTGAGGATAGCATCAAGGATAAGATTACGAAGGTTGCTAAGAATATCTATGGTGCTGGTTCAGTGGTCTTTGGTCCTCGTGCCCAGAAGGAGATTGCGCTGTTGGAGAAGTGGGGTATGGGCAACTTGCCAGTATGTATCGCTAAGACTCAGTTCTCGTTCTCGGCAGATGCTAAGCGTTACGGCTCTGTTGAGGGCTTCGAGATCAATATTAAGGATATCGAGCTCAATGCAGGTAGTGGCTTCGTGGTAGCTCTTGCTGGCGATATTATGCGTATGCCAGGTCTTAGCAAGACCCCTCAGGCAGGAAACATCCGTCTTGCCGAGGATGGCAATGTTGAGGGTATCGTATAACGAGCTATTATCTACCTCCTAAGGCGATCCATCTTAGATGGATATTGAGCTAAAGTTTTGCGTTTTATGGGTTAATATGAATTACTATGAGTTTGGGTTGGGTCATGCCTTCAGATTATAGTAATCCATCTTAGCCCATTTAACCTATACGTGCCAAACTACTTAACTTTTATGAAGACAATATTTCTCTTTCCCACGGAGCTTGAGGCCACGCCATTTCGACGTGAGTGCCCTCGAGCAGAGGTTGTCATCTCGGGTGTGGGTCTTGTTGAGACTTCGCGCACGGTGATGCGTCTGCTGCGTGAGCCGTTGGACGAGAGTCGTGTGGTGCTCTGTGGTATTGCTGGTGCTTACAATCGAGACATTGCCAAGGGCACTGTTCTTGAGGTTACGGAGGAGTGTTGTGTGGAGCTTCCTTGTCGTTTTCAAAAGAGCTATCGTGTTGAGCCTCAGACATCCTTACGTGGCGTGCGCTCGTCGAGCGTGCATCGTGGCGTGGAGCATAACGAGGGTTTCGACATCGAGAATATGGAGGGTGCTGCGCTCTTTGCTCTCTTGGGCGATGCTGGGGTGCGATGTGCCGAGATCCGCGCTGTGTCGAACTACGTGGGCGAGGAGTTTGCTAAGTGGTCTGTAGAGGAGGCTACCGAGAATTTAGCTAAAACATTAAAGAGTATATTTGATGAGTAGACGTCTTAAACTGAGCATTTCGCCATGTCCAAATGACACCTTTATGTTCGATGCGATAATCAACCATCGTATCGATCTTGACGGCTTTGAGTTTGATGTGGAGTACCTTGATATTGAACAACTTAACCAGCGTGCGCTGCTACATGAGGTCGATATCACAAAGTGTAGCACGGCACTCTTGCCATATATCAACCAGAGCTATACGCTCCTTGATAGCGGTTCGGCTCTTGGTCGTGGTAATGGTCCGTTGTTGGTGCGCCGAGTGGGCGAGAGGGGTATTATTCGCCGCATTGCTGTCCCAGGGCTATATACTACTGCTAACGCCTTGATTGGTAGGCTATTCCCCTCTATTGCCGAGCGTTTTCCGATGCTCTTCTCCGAGATAGCTAAGGCTGTTGAGTTTGGTCAGTTTGATGCAGGTGTGCTAATCCACGAGGGGCGTTTTGTCTTCCATCGACGCAACCTAGAGCTTGTTGCCGACCTGGGTCTGGAGTGGGAGCAACGTTTTGGTCTTCCATTGCCCCTTGGCTCTATCGTCGTGTCGCGCACCTTGGGCGAAGATGTTGCTCGTAGGTTTGAGGCGTTGCTCCGACGAAGCATCGAGTATGCCTTTGCCAATCCAAAGATTTCGCGTGATTTTGTGAAGCGTCATGCTCAGGAGCTCGACGATGATGTTATCGACAAGCATATTGCACTCTTTGTTAACGACTTCTCGCTATCACTTGGCGATGAGGGTCGTCGTGCGGTGCGTGAACTTACGGGTATTTAGGCAAGGCTGATAACCAATTTTCAAGGGGTGTGCGTCTTCGTATGCCCCTTGTTTTTGTTTGCTGTGCTTATTACACATTTATGTGTAAAATAGTCCTATATAATGTTTTGGATTTGAGTTTTTTTCGTACCTTTGCCGCATTGTTTTTGAAAGTAGTGAGATTATGGTTTACGTTACACTTGTTTTAGCGTTTGTGCTTATCATCGTAGGTGCTACGTTGCTTACCGATGGCTCGGTAGCACTTGCAAAGCGTCTTAATGTCCCCGAGTTTATTGTGGGACTTACGATTGTGGCTGTGGGTACATCGATGCCAGAGCTTACGGTGAGCCTCCTCTCGGCACTCGCTGGCAAGGGCGATATGGCTATAGGTAATGTGGTGGGTTCAAACACCTTTAATACCTTGATGATCTTGGGTGTTTGTGCTCTGTTTTCGCCCCTGACGTTCACCAAGAGTAACATTCGTCGCGATATTCCTATCTGCATCTTAGCTACTCTGGCTCTGCTAGTTGTAACACTATTCAATCAGGATATTAATCGCCTTGAGGGTGCTATCCTCCTTTTGGGTTACATCGTGATGATTGTTTTTATGATACGTGCCGAGAAGCGAGCCATGCTTGCTGAGGTGCAGCCTGTGGATCAGGATGCTAAGCCTGTGAAGCTGATGCCTATGTGGCGTGTTCCCATCTGGATTCTTGCTGGTCTTGCAGGACTGATATATGGTGGCGAGCTCTTCGTGAACAGTGCTTCGGATATAGCTCGTTCGTGGGGTGTCTCGGAGGCGGTCATCGCCATTACGCTGGTGGCTGGTGG
This sequence comes from Alistipes sp., assembly GCA_017379015.1. GTDB lineage: Bacteria > Bacteroidota > Bacteroidia > Bacteroidales > Rikenellaceae > Alistipes. The sequence continues at coordinate 9,010 of JAFNXN010000009.1, read as the reverse complement.
TACGTCGATGCCCGAGCTTGCATCGAGCCTTGTGTCGGTGCTTAAGGGTAATACCTCGCTAGCGTTGGGTAATGTTCTAGGTTCTAATATCGCCAATATTCTCCTTATCCTGGGTGCTTGTTCGACGGTGACACCGCTGACTATGGGTGGTGTGGCTATGTCTGACGTTTATATTGTTGTGGCGTCAACCTTTGTGCTTATGCTCTCGGCCCTTGTCATTGGTCGCGATAAGCTCACACGTTTCGAGGGCGTTGTCTTCGTGTTGTGTTATGCAGTATATGTGTACACATTGATTTAATTTGTTGATTGTTTCTAGTTGAGATTATGGAGCAAAATAGAGATTTTTATAACCGTGGTTGGTGGTTGCTTGTTGCGGTTATTCTTTGTGTTTCGGCAATGAGCCTCGTGCCCTCGGTCAAGGTCTTTGGACTGACGACCGAGAGGGTCGATATACTCTCGGCATTGCGCCCCTTTGATGATGAGAGTTCAGCCGTAGAGGTGGAGTATGTTGCCGACTTCGAGCATCTTGAGAGTGAGCTTGCGCAGCTCGAGGCAGAGGAGCAGGATTCGTTGGCAGCAGAGCCTGAGGCGTCGCTACGCTGGATCGTTGAGCAGAGTGTTGCCCCCGAGCGAGAGATACTTCTTAGCGAGCGCGTGAAGCCTGCCGCTTCGAGCCACTTTGTGCCTATCGAGGATTACGATACGGCGCAGATCACACGTTATGATCGTTTCATTGGTAAGCTTATTGACGGACAGGATGTGCGCGTTGCCTTTCTTGGTGATTCCTATGTTGAGGGTGATATTCTCACGGTAGATCTTCGTGAGAAGCTTCAGAGCATCTTTGGCGGTCGTGGTGTGGGATTTGTGCCATGTGCCATACCCTTTGAGATTCTTCGTACCAGTGTGCGTCGAAGTGTGTCGGGATGGACCGCGTATAGTCTTATGAATAGTGGCTCTATTCCAGCCAACTATCGCGATAAGTTCTTCCTCTCGGGCTATCTTGCTGCGGGTCATCGCGGCTCTACGGCACGCTGGGAGTCAACCGATGTTAAGCCTCATCTCGACTCATGTACACGCGCTCGTGTCTTCATCACCAGCCGCGATACAAGCAACATCCGTCTTACGATAAACGACACGCTAAGCCATACGTTTGGCCTCTCGGGTGCCGACTATGTTCGTGAGCTATATGTCGAGGCTCCTATCAAGTCGCTTAAGATGACAGTGGAGAGTGGCAATGTGTTGTGTTATGGAGCATCGCTCGAGGGTGGTCGTGGTGTGACTATCGACAATATGTCGATTCGTGGCAATAGTGGTTACTCGATATTTGGTTCGGGTGTTGCCGTAAACCGCCAGATGGATAGACTTGTAGGCTACGACCTTGTTGTCTTGGAGTTCGGACTAAATGCCATGCAGCCTGGTCAGCGTGACTTCTCGAAGTATGAGTCAAAGCTGCGCGATATGATCGCCTACGTTAAGCGTAGCTTCCCCGATGCAGCAATACTTGTTCTCGGTGTTTCGGATCGCTGTGTCAAGGGCGAAGGTGGTTGGCGCTCGATGAACTCAGTTGAGATTATGACCCCCTTCCAGCGTCGTGCGGCAGAGGCCTCGGGTGTAACATTCTGGGAGATGGGTAAGGTTGTAATGTCGTACGGTGGTATCAAAGAGTTTGTGCGCAACGGATGGGCTGCGGGCGACTACATACACCTTAACTTCAAGGGCGGAGCGCGTATTGCCGAGGCACTTGCCGATGCTATGTGTCAGTCTGCCTACGATATGCTTGTTGAGCGCGAGGGTAGGGTTATCGACATGGTCTATCCTCTCGAGCTATCGCCTAAGGATGTCTACCCACTGCGTCGTGAGCCTGAACTCGATGTGACAATACCGCTTATCATGCCTACAAAGTAGTATTCGTGGCGACTAATTGGGATAACATGGATTTCTTTAAGTTCGATACTGAGGTGTGGAGTAAACTCGTCGAGATGTTGGCCTTTGATGCCTCATCGCCGATGACGCTTACGAGTGGATTCTTTCTCTTCGCCTTCCTAATCTTTGGTTTAGGATATATGGCAGTGCGCAACAATCGTGCAATGCGAACATTGTATGTTGTTGCCGTATCGCTCTATTTCTACTATAAGATCTCGGGGCTCTATCTGTTGTTGATGCTCTTTGTGGCGATTAGCGACTATCTTATCGGTGGGCGCATCGTTAAGCGTCGTGCTGCGGGCAGAGGCGCGCGTGGATGGGTTGCACTCAGCATGCTCTTCAACGTCGGCATCCTTGCCTACTTCAAGGCTGGAGGTCTGTTCGAGGAGGCTGTTAACAATATCTTCGGTAGTGGTACGCTTAACTTTGGCGAGATCATCGTGCCGGCGGGTGTGTCGTTCTTTGTCTTTCAGTCTATATCGTACGTTATAGACCTCTCGCGTGGAGTGATTAGCCCCGTTAAGCACTTCACCGACTACCTCTTCTTGTTGTCGTTCTTCCCTAAGGTCTTCTTAGGACCATTGGTGCGCAACAAGGAGTTTATACCTCAGATTGAGCGCGAGACGGTTGTTGTTACTCGCGAGGATCAGGGACGTGCCGTGGTACTTATCGCCACGGGTATGGTTAAGTATGCCGTCATCGCTAAGGCTATCGACGCGCTGCTACTTATTCCTGCTATGGCGGGAGATTTTGGCGAGAGTGGTGTCGTTATGCTTGTTGCCCTCTATGGCTTCGGCATCCGTCTATATTGCGACTTCTCGGGTTACTCCGATATTGCCATAGGTATTGCCCTAGTCATGGGTTATAGGTTACCTCCCAACTTCGATGCTCCATATAAGTCGGCGACGATTACCGAGTTTTGGCGTAGGTGGCACATGTCGCTCTCAACGTGGTTGCGCGACTATGTCTATATCTCGCTGGGTGGTAATCGCAAGGGTCGTTTCCGCACATACCTCAACCTCTCGGCAACGATGTTTGTATGTGCGTTGTGGCATAAGGTAAACCTGCCCTACGTGGTGTGGGGTGTGGCGCAGGGCTTGGGTCTTGCCCTTCACAAACTATGGTTGGAGAGGGTGCCTGGTGCTAAGGTCTCAGCCGAGCAGATGAAGTGGTACTGGCGAATACCAGCCTCGCTCTTCCTCTTCCACTTTATCACTCTTACGTGGACGATGCTCTGTTGCGATGACTGGGCAGGTGTGTCGCTCATCTTTGGACGCATCTTTGGCAACTTTGCATTTATGGATATTGTTCCACTTATGCATAGCGCGGGCTTTGGCCTTGTCATGGTGCTCATTGGCTATGCGCTGCACTTCTTGCCTAAGAGGTGGAACGATGTTGCCCATAGATGGGTTACGCGCTCGGGCTTTGTTGGACAGCTGGTCATCATGGTTGTTGCCATCTGGCTGGTTATGCAGTGTCAGCTGATGTTGGCAGGTGATGGTGGTGGTCTACCTGTCTATGCAGCATTTTAATAATTAAGTGTGAGGGTATCTCTATGACTACATGGGATTGGGCACTCTTCGAGTTGCTTAACTTTGATGGGACAGAGTGGTTTGATGCTATGATGCGTCTTATATCGGGCATCTTAGTGTGGTTGCCACTATATGTTATTATTATATATATTGTATATCGACACTACTCGTGGCGAGGACTTATCGCCTTTCTTGTGGCGATGGGTGTTGCTATAGGTCTTGCCGATGTTGTGGCGGGCATATTCAAGCACCAGGGGCTTCTCGGAGAGCTGTTTAGCTGGTTGCCAGCACGTCCTCGCCCTATGTATACTGATGGTATAGAGGCCTTTACAAATGGTTATGGTCGTGCTGGAAGGTTTGGCACTGTGTCGGCTCACGCGGCGACCATTGTGGTGATAACGCTACTTAGCTCGCTTATTATCCAACGACGATGGTTCTCCATTCTGTCGCTTGTTGTAGCCCTTGTGGTGTGCTACTCGCGAATATATCTAGCATGCCACTTCCCTCAAGATATACTCCTCGGTGCTGGTGTAGGTGTTATCTCGGCACTCTGCGGAGTGGGACTGTTTCATTTGATTAAAGGGAAAACTGAAAGGTGAACTTTGCGCGAGAATATAAAATGAAATAGGCGACAGTTGTTTGATTCTGTCGCCTATTATTTGCTCTAGTTAGTAATGAATATTTCTCCATGATATGCAGTGTAATACTTGATGGTTTATTGTTTCAGCTGAATAAGAATGTAGCTCGTTGTTAAAAATAAAAATGTATTTATTCTCTCTAGCTGAAATTTTTATCTTGTTTGTGTCGTATGTGATATAATTTGTGAATTCCGAATAACCATCAGCCTCATCATTACATATTATAGTTATAGTTGATATTCGTCCATCATTTCCGTATGATATATTTGCGTGTTCATATCCTCCATTATAATTTCTCTCCGTCTTGCATAGCTGTAAATCTGATGATGGATTATTTGCATTAGGCGTAGCATAGTCATCCACAGCGCAGGCCAAGATGCCGATACTGATAAATAGTCCCAAGCAGAACGCGGAGATAATAGATGTTGCTCTTTTCATAATAAAATGTGTTTGTATCCCGTAGCATCTCCCATGTGGTGGTTAGTATAAAAAGAAAGTGTGGAGATGATTAGTCTATCTGCCGCGAGGTTCTGGAATACCTATGACCAAATAAACAATACCCCACACTCGTATTGAGCATAGGGTATAGAACACCCCAGACTATGCAATACGGAGTGACGAGTGTGTTGCTCTCCTTGGTCAATGTGAAATTTTCCAGATTTCGCGTCAAGGATAAAAGCTAATACACTTTCATCAATAATATGTCAGCCGAAGGCGTAGCTCCGACAATACAAAATTAACAAAACATTTTTGTATTAGCAACTATTTACCTGTAGAAGACTTATTTAACCACCTAAAATTTGCCGATATCGGCAGGTTTTACTATATTTGCATCGTGATTTTGAACTAAACTTGCCGATAGAGTGGTTATGGAGTATATATCAGTTGTGGAGTTTGCCAATAAATATGGTATTTCGGAGCGCACAATACGAAACTATTGTGCAAAGGGTAAGATAGAGGGTGCTGTGCTTATTGGTAAGACTTGGAGCGTTCCGAAGGATGCGTTACTCCCGCAGCGCAGTTCGCACAAGTGTAGGCAGTCGCCACTTCTTATCGCTTTGCGAGAGCAGAAAGAGGCGCGATTAAGTGGCGGTATATACCACCGCACGCAGATAGACCTTACATACAACTCCAACCATATTGAGGGTAGCCGTCTTACGCACGACCAGACACGATATATCTTTGAAACCAATACGATTGGCTTTGCAAACGAGAACTTGAGAGTTGATGATATTATAGAGACCGCAAATCACTTCCGTTGTGTTGATATGATTATTGAGCGTGCCGAGCAGAGGCTTTCGGAGGCTCTTATTAAAGAGCTGCACGCGGTGCTTAAGTCTGGAACATCGGATAGTCGTAAGGAGTGGTTTGCCGTAGGCGAGTATAAGCGTCTTCCAAATGAGGTGGGTGGAAATGAAACTACTCCTCCAGAGCGTGTGAAGCAGGAGATGCAAATTCTTATGCAAGAGTATAATGCGTTGAAAACTAAATGTTTGGATGATATAATAGACCTACATCAGCGTTTTGAGGCTATACATCCATTTCAGGATGGTAATGGTCGCGTGGGTCGATTGATAATGTTTAAGGAGTGCTTGGCAAATGGGATTGTACCGTTTATAATCACAGACCAACTAAAACTCTACTACTATCGAGGCTTGCAGCAGTGGCCGCAAATAAAAGAGTATCTTCGAGATACCTGTCTAACGGCGCAGGATAACTACAAAGCGTTGCTCGATTACTTCCGTATAGAGTATATCTAAGAGCCAATTTTTTTCTATTAAAAAATCCAATACGCGCTACAGATAGCTGTGGCGCGTCTTTTTGTTTTTTGTGAATAAAGTGTCAAAAAAATAGTGTCGTTTGGGGGGATTATCCCGTGAAAAATCACGAATTTTGTATGCCTGAAATATCCCATTTGCACAAAGCGATGGCGTGGTTTTCGGCTGAGCTGATGAAGAAGATAATAATAAATATATAAAGATATGACTCAGATGCCTAAAAATGAACAACTTAAGACGGTGAAGTACGAGGATGCAGTTGCTGCCTCTAAGGAGTATTTCAAGGGTGATGATCTTGCTGCTCAGGTGTGGGTGAGCAAGTATGCTCTTAAAGACTCGTTTGGCAACATCTTCGAGTCGTCGCCTCGCGATATGCATGAGCGTATTGCACGCGAGCTTGCCCGTATCGAGAACAACTATCCTAATCCGCTCTCTGAGGCAGATATTTTCGATCTGCTCGATCACTTCCGCTATGTGATACCTCAGGGTGGTCCTATGACTGGTATTGGTAACAATCTTCAGGTGGCATCGCTCTCTAACTGCTTTGTTATTGGTCATAAGAACCCTGCCGATTCGTATGGAGGTATCTTCCGTATGGATGAGGAGCAGGTGCAGCTTATGAAGCGTCGTGGTGGTGTGGGACATGATCTCTCTCACATTCGTCCTACTGGTAGCCCTGTGCTTAACTCGGCGCTAACATCTACCGGCATTGTGCCATTCATGGAGCGTTATTCAAACTCTACACGTGAGGTAGCTCAGGATGGTCGCCGTGGTGCGCTGATGCTATCGTTGCTTATCAAGCACCCTGATGCTGAGCGATTTATCGATGCTAAGGTAGACACTGGTAAGGTTACTGGTGCTAACGTGTCGATCAAGATCGACGATGAGTTTATGCGTGCTGCGATGGCGGGTGAGTCATACCGTCAGCAGTTCCCTGTAGGCTCAGCAACACCATCATACACTCAGGATATTGATGCTAAGAAGCTCTGGAATAAGATTATCCACAATGCGTGGAAGTCTGCCGAGCCTGGTGTATTGTTCTGGGATACCATCATTCGTGAGAGTGTGCCCGATTGCTACGCCGATGAGGGCTTCCGTACAGTATCTACCAACCCTTGTGGCGAGATTCCATTGTGCCCCTACGACAGTTGCCGTCTTTTAGCACTCAACCTCCTAAGCTATGTTGATGAGCCATTTACAAAGGCGGCTAAGTTCAACTTCGAGAAGTTTAAGGAGCATGTGGCTAAGGCTATGCGCCTTATGGATGATATTATCGACCTCGAGCTTGAGAAGGTTGAGCTCATCATCGGTAAGATTGCATCGGATCCCGAGGATGACGATGTGCGTCGCGTGGAGCTCGAGTTGTGGAAGAAGATCAAGGATATGGCTCTCAAGGGTCGCCGTACAGGTCTTGGCATCACTGCCGAGGGCGATATGTTGGCAGCGTTGGGTCTTCGCTATGGCTCGGAGGAGGCTATCGATTTTGCAGTAAATGTCCACAAGACACTCGCTGTGGAGGCTTATCGTGCCTCTGTTGAGATGGCAAAGGAGCGTGGCGCATTTGGCGTATTCAACTTCGAGAAGGAGCAGGGTAACCCTATGATCGAGCGTATCTGCGAGGCTGCGCCTGAGCTTCGTGACCAGATGAAGAAGCATGGCCGCCGTAACATCGCGATGCTTACTATTGCTCCTACGGGAACAACATCGCTCATGTCGCAGACAACATCTGGTATTGAGCCAGTATTCCGCCCAGTATATAAGCGCCGTCGCAAGATCAACCCTTCGGATAAGGATCAGGTGGCGTCGTTCGTCGACGAGACTGGCGAGAAGTTCATCGAGTACTACGTTTACCACCACCAGTTTTTCAAGTGGTTGGAGATCAACGGCTATGATATTTCACGCCTACAGTCAATCTCTGAGGAGGAGCTCGACGAGTGGCTTAAAGCATCGCCATACTACAAGGCTACAGCAAACGACATCGACTGGGTGGCAAAGGTGAAGATGCAGGGTGCTATCCAGAAGTGGGTAGATCACTCGATCTCGGTAACTGTTAACCTTCCTAATGAGGTCTCTGAGGAGCTTGTTGCCGATGTATATCGCACAGCGTGGGAGTCAGGATGTAAGGGTATCACCGTATATCGCGATGGTTGCCGCGATGGTGTGTTGATCGATCTTAAGAGTAAGGAGGGTGCTAAGAGCAACTGCTCAAGCTCTGAGTCGATACGTCGTCCTGAGTCTATCCCTGCCGACATCGTGCGCTTCAAGAATGGCTCGGAGGATTGGATTGCCTTCGTTGGTAAGCAGGATGATCGCCCTTACGAAATCTTCACTGGTAAGATCGAGGAGGATGCTATGTATATCCCTAAGACTATCACTAAGGGTAATATCCTCAAGGTGCGTGATAAGGATGGCTCTAAGCGTTACGACTTCCAGTATCAGGATCGCTACGGTTATATCAATACTATCGGAGGTATCTCACGTCTGTTCGACGAGGAGTTCTGGAACTACGCAAAGCTTATCTCGGGCGTTCTTCGCTACGGCATGCCTATCGACAAGGTAGTTCAGCTTGTTGATGGTCTGCACCTCGACTCTGAGACTATTAACACTTGGAAGAATGGTGTTGAGCGTGCTCTCAAGCAGTATATCAAGGATGGTACTCGTGGCAAGGGCTGCTGCCCACAGTGTGGTCAGGAGAATATGGCATACCAGAATGGTTGTTTGACTTGTATGGCGTGTGGTTATTCAAAATGCAGCTAATTTCTTGAGATAAGGTTGCATCTACTTCCGCTAACAAAAAGTGCCACCAATGGGACGTACGCACAAGTACTACCCATCGGTGGCATTTTTGCCGAGCGTTGTATCTACAACCTTCTATCAAGAAATTGTGTGTGGTATAGCCATGTTTACGGCCTTACGATCCAAAGGGCGAATGGGAAATACGTCAAGTATGTCCCATCCGCCCTTTCTCGTGTCAGCGCCACTCCTGCACTACTCTAAACTCAAATCTTACTTTTTGATATAAGGTTATATCTACAACCTTCTATCAAGAAATTTCCAAGACAAGAGGTCGTCTGCGGACGTTAGGGAGATTAAGGAGATTAAGGAGATTAGGGAGATTAGGGAGATTAGGGAGATTAGG
>JAFNXN010000031.1 GCA_017379015.1 Alistipes sp. | reverse complement strand
GGTACTTCTCAGAAGTTCCAGAAGAAGGTTGCTCAGGCAGTTAAGCGTGCTCGCCACCTTGCAATCCTTCCATTCGTAACCGATAATATGAAATAATAAAGAGGAGGAGAGACTATGGAAGTAATTCTTATCAAAGACGTAGAGAACTTGGGCTACGCAAACGACATCGTTAACGTTCGCCCTGGCTATGCTAACAACTACTTGATTCCTCAGGGTTTCGCTAAGTCTGCAACAGCTTCTGCAAAGAAGGTACTTGCTGAGAACCTTCGTCAGCGCGCTCACAAGGACGCTAAGATCCTTGCTGATGCTCAGGCTTTGGCTGAGACTATCACTAACCTTCACCTCACTATCACAGCTAAGGCTGAGGAGGAGAAGATCTTCGGTGCTGTTACAGCTGCTGACATCGCTACTGCTCTTACAGAGAAGGGTATCGAGGTTGATCGCAAGAACATCACTGTTGACTCAGTTAAGACTCTTGGCGAGTTTGAGGCTGTTGCTAAGCTTCACCGCGAGGTTAAGGCTACAATCAAGTTCTCTGTAGTTGCTGAGTAATTAGCTGTCGCTTAGGCGACTTTAAGACCACGAAAGGGGGATGCAAAACGCATTCTCCTTTCTTTTTTTCATCTGTTCTCTCTCATCCACCACCCTACTACCCCTCGTCGTACACACCTAAGCCAACATCGAAGATCAGCCTATCATGGCGGGTGGTTATAACAAAGTTATAAAGAGTGTGAAAATATTTGTTAATTCGCAATTAATTACTATCTTTGTTACAGAAAAGTGGGCAATAACTCATGGAATGGTTGTTGTAAGAAGATAAACCACTGCATTTGAATTATAATAATCAGGGTAGGGAGCACTCCTATGCCCTTGTTATGCATATAGTTGAAGGCATAAACTAAACAAACAATTTTATAACTTTTTAAACAACACACAAATGAAAAAGCTATTATCTATTTTGGCTTTGGCTCTATGTTTTGTAGCCTGCCAAGATGAGCCTAAGGATGTGAATGTTGGCAACGACCTCGTAGACGTTGTGCTCAACATTGACGCCAAAGAGCTTAGCGAGACACGTATCAAGAGTGGTGATGTTAAGAGCAGCGCAAAGGGTGCTATTGACTTCATGACTGATGCTGACTGGCAGAACTACGATTTGCGTTACATCCTTGAGGTGTACTCAGCAAATGAGACTGGCTCAGGCGAGCCTATTTACCGCGAGAGATTGGTAAACTGCTTGGACAAGTATGCTCCAACAACATTCTCGTTGCGTCTTGTGCCTAACCGCTCTTATAAGTTCGTTGTCTTTGCCGACTTCGTAGCTGAGGGTGCTGCTGAGGCTGCTGACAAGCTTGCTGTGGCAGACCTTTACTACAACACCGCAGATCTTCGCAACATCTCGGCAATCACAACTAATCCTACTTGGGGTGCAATGAACGAGGTGCGTGATGCTTACTTCATCAGCGCAAACCGCGAGATCGGCACAACAGGTCTTACTGAGACCCTTACCCTCGAGCGTCCATTCGCTAAGTTGCGCGTTGTAACCAAGGATCTTGACTACATCAATGGCTACTCAGCTCCTGGCTACGTAGAGGTTAAGTACCACACCGAGAAGGTTATCAAGTCGTTCAACGCTGTAAATGGCAAGCTCAACGCTGACGAGATGACTGGCAATGAGCTTAGCTACAGCTTCAACATCAATAAGAACATCCCTTACAGCGAGGGTTATGATGCTTTGGCTACTCACCAGACACTCTTCACCGACTACCTCTTCGCTGTTGAGGGTCAGCAGACTGCTGTAAACTTCGAGATCGCTGTTTACGAGTCTAAGGGCGGCCGTCTTATCCACTCTCACGACTTCACAACACAGATTCCTATCCAGCGTAACAACCTCACAACTATCATTGGTGACTTGCTCACTACTCAGGCAAACATCGTAGTTGACATCAACGACAACTTTGACAATGAGATTGAGCACGTGGTAGACCAGGACAGCAAGGTGCTTGCTACGCCTATCGTAAACTACACTGTTGAGGGTAATAAGGTTAACCTCACATGGAAGGCTATTGCAAATGCAGTTTCTTACAACGTAACAGTTAACAACGAGGCAGCTGTTAAGGTTACCGATACAGCTTACTCATTCACTGGTGCTTACGAGACTGAGTACGCTATCAGCGTTGTGGCTCTTCCTGAGGATGCCACTTACGAGGCTTCCGCAGCTGCTACACTTACTATTAAGACCGAGGCTGAGCCAGTGGTTGAGCCTGAGGAGCCTACAGTGGTTAAAGCTACTGTTGCAGAGTTCTTGATTGCTGCTGAGGATGCAACAATCTATGAACTTACAGGTAAGATTGCAAATGTCACTAACACCATTTATGGTAACTTTGACCTAGTTGACGAGACTGGATCAGTACTTATCTATGGTCTTTGCTCACCTACTGGCGAGCAGAAGTACTGGGCTGAGTCTGGTGCTAAGGAGGGTGATACAATCACAGTTCAGACTGTTCGTTCATCATTCAATGGCACAGCACAGGGTAAAGATGCAATCTTCATCTCACTTGTTCCTGGCGAGGAGCCTACTCCAGAGCCAGATCCAGAGCCAGATCCAACTCCTGGTGACACAATCAATATTGCTGAGGTGCTAGCTTTGGGCACAGGTGCTACCATCAACGGTACTATCGAGGGTATGGTAGTGTCTAACATGGACCTTAACAACCTCACCTCAAAGAAGGGTATGTATGTTCAGGATGAGACAGGTGCTTTGCAGTTCTACCTTGCAGCAAACCATACATTTGCTTTCGGCACAAAGGTTAAGATCGACCTTAGCGGTGCTAAACTTGCTGATTACAACGGTGCTGTTCAGATTAGCGGTCTAGCTTTGGACAAGATCACCGTTATCTCTACTGGTAACACTGTTGAGCCTAAAACCGTTACAATGGCTGACTTCCTCGCTAACAAGTATGAGGGTCAGTACATCGCTATCGAGGGTGTTCAGGTTGCTGAGGCAGATCTTTCTAAGACTTGGGTAATGGGCGGTGCTCATACCTCAATCAATGTTGAGGATGCAAACGGTAATAAGTTTGTAGTATTCTCTTCAAAGTACGCTACATACGGTTCTGAGAAGGTAGCTCAGGGTTCAGGTACAATTAAGGGTATCTCATCTATCAGCAAGGGTTCGATGCAGATTATTTTTGCACAGAGCTCAGACTATGCAGACCTTACAGGTGAGCGTTTTGGTGATGCTGGTGGCGAGGAGCCTACTCCTGATCCAGAGCCAGAGCCAGAGCCAGAGCCAACACCAAATCCAGGTGATTGGGCAGGTCGCGATGACTTTAACACTGTAGGTCACAACTCTTCATACATAGCACGCAAATCAACTGCTGGTTGGGTAGGCGAGAACTGCGCTGTTCAGGCAGGTGGTCCAAATGATGCAAATCCAGTATTCGCATCACTACTAGGTACTGATACAAACACACGTGCATGGGTGATGAACGGTAAGACATCCGCAATAGGTAAGATTACATCTCCTGTTATCACAACTGGTTGTGGTACTCTTCAGTTCACTTACGGTATAGCATTTACTGAAAAGAATGGCTACGACTTTACTGTAGATATCATTCAGAATGGTGAGGTTGTAAAGAGCTTCCCTGTTAAGAATGCCGATAACACAAAGTTTGCTAAGTTCACATTCTCAGAGGAGGTAAATGTGACTGGTGAATTCCAGATTGTTATCACTAACAATTGTCCTACAAAAGATAGTGGAGCAAACAAGGATCGTGTATCTATCTGGGACGTTATGTGGACCGCAAAGTAATGTAATTACATATTACTTTTCAAAGGCACTCGACTTCGGTCGGGTGTCTTTTTTTTGTGGTGAGGAGGAGGCTGAAGCGGGCTATAAAGGGCAGTGCAAGAGCTACGCTCTCTAAAGGGTTGGGCGCAAGCGGTGCTTGCTAAAGAGTAGCGCGCCCGCTGAAGCGGGCTAAAGAGTAGTGCGCTCGCTGAAGTAGGCGAGCTAAAGGGAAACGCAGAAAAAACACCCTTTAGCAAGCTGAAAGCTTGCGAACTACCCTCCAACTACCCTTTAGTGCCGAATGGCATGAACAACCCTTTAGCAAGCAAAAGCTTGCGAACTACCCTTCAACTACCCTTTAGTGCCGAATGGCACGAACAACCCTTTAGCAAGCAAAAGCTTGCGAACTACCCTCCAACTACCCTTTAGTGCCGAATGGCACGAACAACCCTTTAGCAAGCTGAAAGCTTGCGAACTACCCTCCAACTACCCCACTTAATCAATTTACCCACACGACTTGCAACATTAAGATTATTTCATTAATTTTGTAAAAATAACACTATCTATGGATCAGCATCTTATTCCCCGATATACTAACTACAAAGATCTACTCTGCTACAAGAAATCCTTAGTCGTCTACGACCTAACATACCTATTCTGCAGCAGGTATATCGACATCAAGGACCGTACTCACGACCAGATGGTTCAGGCAGCACGCTCAGCAAAGCAAAATATCGTGGAGGGATGCATCGACATGGCTACATCGACAGCATCGGGACTAATGCTACTAAACGTTGCAAGAGGTAGCCTCAGAGAGTTGCTGGAGGATTACAACGACTATATAAGGGTACGCAGTGCAGAGGTGTGGAGCGTATCGTCAAAGGAGTTCAAAGCAATGCAGCAAATTGGTAGGCAATACTCCGACTCTCAATACTTTATCGACATAGCACAATCGCGTAGCGACATCACTGTGGCAAATATGGCAATAGTGCTAATAAAGCAGTGCGACTACCTATTATACAACCTCATTGAGTCGCTAACAAAAAAGTTTACGTCGGAGGGAGGCTTCAAGGAGAGGATGTATCACGCAAGGGTTGAGAGAAGGAATAAAGAGTAAGGAGTGAGCTGAATCCCACTAATGGGTAAAGGGCGAGAGCTGAAGCGGGCTATAAAGGGCAGTGCGAGAGCTGCGCTCTCTAAAGGGTTGGGCGCAAGCGGTGCTTGCTAAAGAGTAGTGCGCCCGCTGAAGCGGGCTAAAGAGTAAAAGGGAAACGCAGAAAAAACACCCTTTAGCAAGCTATAAGCTTGCGAACTACCCTTTCAACTACACTTTAGTGCCGAATGGCACGAACAACCCTTTAGAAAGCTGAAAGCTTGTGAACTACCCTCCAACCACCCTCAAAAACAATTTATCCATAATAATTTGCAAACATTGTTCGTTTATTCAAAAATTATGTGTAACTTTGTGCGCTTATGCGCATAAGCGCAAGAACAACAACCAAAATGAAGCGTCTTTTAACATATATAGTTGCATCTTTTGTGGTCGCAATAGTGGCTATGTCGTGCGATGGCGTGCAGCAAGCACTAAAGACAAACGACCCTCAATATGCATACGAGCAGGCACTCAAATACTACAATGAGGGGAAGTGGCGTCAGGCATCAGAGCTTTTCACGGCATGTCGTCACATCTACCAGAGCTCACCTCGTGGCGACTCATTGTCGTTCTACAACGCCCGCTGCAAGTTCAAAGATCACAACTGGGACGAGGCGGCAACGATGCTCGACGAGTTTCGACGCAAGTACGGTCGTAGCCCATTTATCGAGGATGCCGAGGGCATGTACGCCCTATGTCACTACTACATGTCGCCAGAGCCTCAGCGCGACCAGGGTGTGACAACAGAGGCTATCATCGCCATAACAGAGTTTATATCGCGATACCCCGACTCGGAGAAGCGACCAGAGTTTGAGGAGATGCTCAAGACACTCACCGAGCGACTCATGGAGAAGAGCTACCTGAATGCCTACACCTACTTCAAGATAGGACGCTACAAGTCGGCAATCGTGGCATTCAAGAACTCGCTCAAGCAGTACCCCAATACGCCACGCAAGGAGGACATCATGTACTACACAACAGTGGCAGCATACCGACTCGCAGCAAACTCGGTAGAGTCAAAGCAGGTGGATAGATACCTAGCGATGCTCGACAACTACTACTCGTTCATAGGTGAGTATCCCGATGCTAAGCGTCGCAGAGAGCTTGACAACCTTGCCGAGAATGCACGCGACTTCCTCGACAAGAAGCGAGAGACAAAGTAGCCCGAAGCGGGGGCGAAGAGCCAATTATTGAAGATAATAGTAAAAAACATATAGCTATGGAGATTAAGAAGAACATTCCCAGCAACACAGTAACACGTAAGCTCGTTGACCTTGACGCACCTACTGGCAACATCTACGAGAGCATCAACATCATTGCTCGTCGTGCAAACCAGATTGCTACCGAGCTTAAGGCAGAGATCAACCGTAAGCTTGCAGACTTCTCAACACCCAACGACAACTCGGTAGAGGAGACCTTCGAGAACCGCGAGCAGATCGAGATCTCACGCTACTACGAGCGTCTTCCAAAGCCTGCAATCATCGCCACTGAGGAGTTCCTTGATGGTGAGGTGGGCTTCCGCCACGGCAACGAGAAATAGTCATACGCTATCCTACGGATAGCCAAAGAGAGAGTAGTATGCTCAACGGAAAACACATTATACTCGGCATAACAGGCAGCATAGCAGCTTACAAGGCAGCTATGCTGTGCCGTCTTTTAGTCAAGGAGGGAGCAGAGGTGCGTGTCATCATGACCCCTCTAGCAAAGCAGTTCATCACGCCACTCACGATGGCAACACTCTCGAAGCACCCCATACTCGTGGAGTTCTTCAACCCCGAGAATGGCGAGTGGAACTCTCACGTGTCGCTCGGCGAGTGGGCAGATATGCTACTCATAGCACCTGCCACGGCAAACACCCTAGCGAAGATGACTACGGGCATTGCTGATAATCTGCTGCTTACGACCTACCTATCGGCACGCTCCAAGGTGGCTGTAGCACCAGCCATGGACCTCGACATGTATGCCCACATCACCACACAGCAGAACCTACGCACGCTAGAAGAGCGAGGCGTGGCGATCATCGAGCCCGCAGCAGGAGAGCTTGCGAGTGGTCTTGTAGGCAAGGGACGCATGGCTGAGCCTGAGGATATTGTTGAGCAGGTAAAGGCGATATTTGCTGAGGAGCAAAGAGCAACACTAAGCGGCAAGCGATATATCGTGACGGCAGGAGCTACGATAGAGCCTATCGACCCTGTGCGTTACATCACCAACCACTCTACCGGCAAGATGGGCTATGCCATAGCCGAGGAGCTGGCACGTCGTGGTGCCGAGGTGAAGCTCATCACGGGTCGCACAACACTTGCAACACCTGAGGGCGTGGAGCGCATAGACGTACTCACCGCCGAGGATATGTACAACGCTACGCTAAAGGCGTGGGAGGCGGCAGATGGCGCGGTGATGTGTGCCGCAGTAGCCGACTACACACCTATAAGCGTGGCTGACCGCAAGCTCAAGAAGTCGGACGACGACATGCGCATAGAGCTACGCCGCACAAAGGATATAGCCAAGGAGCTTGGCGCAAACAAGGGCTGCCGCACACTTGTGGGCTTCGCACTCGAGACCGACAACGAGGAGGCAAATGCCGAGGGCAAGCTAGAGCGTAAGAACCTCGACTTCGTGGTGCTCAACTCGCTACGCGACAAGGGCGCAGGCTTTGGCGGCGACACCAACAAGATCACGATAATCAGCCGCACAGCACGCGAGGAGTACCCTCTGATGTCGAAGCGAGAGGTGGCTAAAGTAATCGTAGACAACATCGAAAAAATAGAGAGATAAGACGCTATGCTTAAGAGCCTTACCATAGAGAACTATGCACTCATAGAGTCACTCCACGTAGAGTGGGACGAGCACCTAAACATCATCACAGGTGAGACAGGTGCCGGTAAGTCGATACTCCTCGGAGCACTCGGCATGCTGCTCGGTGCAAAGAACGAGGGTCAGGCGACTAAGGATATATCGAAGAACTGCGTCATTGAGGCTACGTTCCTCATCGAGGGCCTTGGGCTAGCCTCAATCTTCGAGGATAACGACCTAGAGTATGAGGATGAGATCACGATACGTCGCATCATAACCCCTGCGGGCAAGAGTCGTTCGTTTGTGGGCGACATGCCTGTGCAGCTATCGGTGCTCAGGGAGCTAGGCACGCACCTCATAGACATACACTCACAGCACCAAAATCTGATCCTCTCGTCCGAGGAGTTTCGCATAGCGACACTCGACACCCTAGCGGGCAACGAGGCGATAAGAGGTGGCTACACCACCCTACTGCATGAGCTCACGACGCTACGCACTGCGTATCGCAAGATGGAGGAGGAGCTGAGCACGGCACGCCGTGACGAGGAGTGGCTACGACATATCGTAGAGGAGCTACGCGCCGCAAACCTCAAGGAGGGCGAGCAGGCAGAGACAGAGCAGAAGCTAGCAACGTTGGAGAGTGCCGACCGCATAAGTGAGGCCCTAACAATGCTACGCAACACCCTTGACGATGAGGAGCTTGGCGCACTGCTAACCCTCACACGCTCGGAGCGTGAGTTTGAGGCGATAGGCGACAGATACCCCGAGGGGGTGTCACTCGCTGAGCGACTAAAGAGCGTGGTTGCCGAGCTTAAGGACATCTCGTCGACTGCGGCATACGAGGCTGAGCGCATTGACGCCGACCCTGAGCGTCTACAAAAGCTAAGCGACAGGCTCAACACCATCTACTCGCTGGAGATGAAGCATCGTGCAGAGTCTTACGACGACCTCCTAGCTAAGGCTAAGGAGTTCGAGGCGCGCCTAGCGGCAATAGACAACAGCGACGAGGAGCTACTAAAGCTTCGCACGGAGATAGCGCGCGTAGAAGATGAGTGCCGCGCGGTGGCAGCAGAGCTCACGGCATCGCGCAAGGGGGTATGCAGCGGCTTCGAGCAGCATATAGTAGCCACGCTACAGCAGCTAGGCATCGAGGATGCTCAGTTCACGGTAGAGGTTACCCCCACAGAGGGCTTCACGCCACTGGGATGCGACAATGTAACATATCTCTTCTCAGCAAATCGCACCACGCGCCCAGCACCTATCGAGCGCGTAGCATCGGGAGGTGAGCTATCGCGTATGATGCTGGCCCTCAAGGCACTCCTTGCCGAGAAGATAGAGCTGCCAACAATCGTGTTTGACGAGATCGACACAGGCGTATCGGGACGCATTGCCGATGCCATGGGTGAGATCATCACAGATATGGCCGCAAAAATGCAGATCATAGACATCACCCACCTGCCACAGGTAGCCTCAAAGCGAGGTGCTCACTTCGTGGTCTACAAGAACGAGGGACGCTCCAACATACAGCGACTCAGCGAGCAGGAGCGCGTCAACGAGATCGCCAAGATGCTCTCGGGAAGCGAGATCACCGAGGCGGCACGCAAGCAAGCAAAAATCCTCCTGGGCTAGGGAGACGCAGGGAGAGAGAGAGAGAGAGAAACTTAATTAGTCATTCCGAGCGAGCTGAGGCGAGCGTGGGAATCTCATGATCAGCGCGCTTTGGAGGGGATTGCCACGAGCCTAACGGCTCTCGCAATGACGAAGAGAGAGAGAGGGCGCGGGCAACGTTTGAGGTTGTCCGCGTCTTCGCTTTGTCCCTCTGTCGCTTTGTCAGACTATCTACGTTACAATAGCTTCTTCTTCGATGGGATCACCAGGAACTCCTTGAGGTAGAAGGGCTCGAAGTAGGCAAGGTCCTCGAACTGCGAGGCGCGGAACCTCTCCTCGGCAAGAGCTACGATGCCACGAGCCGAGGGCGACACGCCAACATAGATAGCATCGCGAAGAGCCTCAGTACACTTAGCTGCGCCATTGCCAAAGATAACCAGTCGTCCACAGCTGCGAACATCGCGGAAGCTATCCTCCGTGACAACCTCGGCAACAACATCGCTAAGAGGCTCACCCGTAGTAGTAAATATCTGAGCATAGACCTCCATGCGTCGTGCATCGACCATAGGACAGAGGCGGGCATCTGCCCACTCCTCATCCTCGACATCGAGAATACCAGCATCGAAATCCTCACGCGCAACACGCGCAAGAGCATCGAGCGAGCCAACGGCAATAAGCGGGATGTTCAGTGCATAGCACATACCCTTAGCAAACGATACGCCGATGCGCAGGCCCGTATAGGAGCCAGGGCCCTTACCCACGGCAATAGCATCGAGATCGGAGGGCTGAACGCCTGTCTCGCGGAGCAGCTCGTCAACAAACACAGCAACCTTCTTAGCATGGTCGCGTCCCTCGTCGCTCTCGCGAAGTGCCATGAGCTCGCCATCGTTGGCAAGAGCCACAGAGCATATATCCGTACCTGTTTCGATAGATAGTATAAGTGCCATAATATATTGATTATCAGCGGTTATTCTTCATTGCCTTGTCCATCTCGCGACGGGCATCATTCTCCTTGATATACTCGCGCTTGTCGTAAGCCTTACGTCCACGCGCAAGGCCTATAGCCACCTTTGCCAAGCCTCGGTCGTTGAGGAAGAGGCGCAGACCCACAACCGTGAGTCCACGATCTTGCAACGCGCGTTGCAGCTTGTTAAGCTCCTTGCGGTTAAGGAGCAGCTTACGGTCGCGCTTGGGGATGTGGTTGTTGCACGTGCCCCAGGTGTACTCAGCGATGTTGACATTGCGAATCCACAACTCGCCCTGCTCGAAGTAGCAGTAGGAGTCGACAAGCGACGCCTTGCCTAGGCGCAGCGACTTGATCTCGGTGCCCACAAGCACGATGCCCGCAACATACTCCTCAAGGATCTCGAAGTCGAACGTAGCGCGCTTGTTGCGTATGTTTACACTCTTATAGTCTGCCATAATAGATATTATCTGCTCAATAAAACTACCCTATAGTCCTCCGATGGCACAGCTTTTGCCACCATCGAGGTGGGTGTTCGGTCAAGGTAACTAATTCTTTTATCTTTGATATGTTTTACACATCTTTAGTTTATTTTCTGTTTGCACACCATCTGCGTAGTGATACGTGGATAGCCGAGCACCCTTTTTCTAGCTATATCAGTCGCTTAACAACCGTTGCTATCGCCGTGCGCACTGCCTGATACCTCGTCAGCTGGGCAACAAGCTCCGACATATCCTCCTCGGCAAGGTTGGGATCGCGCAGCTTAGCCCTGATGTCGTCGATGCGCATGTCAAGCACGCGCCACTTGTAGATCGACACCACCGAGGGGACACCACTGGCAAGCTGCTTCTGCACACTCTCCGTGTGGATGTCCTTCTGCTCCCAGATGCGGCTGATGACGTAGTTGTCGTCGGAGGTGAGCAGGTCGACAGAGATGCGCGACACCTCGGGGTCGAGGTGGTTGATAAACCTCGTGGCATCGACCTCAGCACCTACGCCATTGCGGTCGTACTCGGCGTGATACTCGTCGTAGATCTTGCTGTAGGTGGGCAAGGTAAGGCGAATATCGTCGGCGTCGAGCTCCGAGAAGATATGCTCGGCAACGTTGTAGTCGTAATACTCCTTACTCTCCTCGTCAAGCACCGTGAAGTAGAGATGTCCGTAGCGAAGCAGATACTTCGAGATCTCGCGCTCGAGGGTCTCCACGGATGATCCCACGGAGATCGCCCCAGGGATATTTGCGCCACTAGCCCCAGGGCTCTGGGCGATAGTCGTAGAGAGCTGCTCACGACGCTCCAGCTGCTGCTGACGCTGCACAAAGTCGCGTGCCTCAGCACCGCCACGCTGTGCGCTACGTGTGCGTATAACCTCGTTTGAGAGCATATCCAGCGACACGGACATAACCTCGGCACAGTGCTTAACATACTCCTCGCGGCGAATGTTATCGGGGATGAGAGCGATGCTCTCGACCATGGCGCGTATAGCCTCGGAACGCTGTATAGGGTCGCTCACATCGTCGAGCAACAGGCGTGCCTTGAAGGCTAAGAAGTCTTGCGACTCGCGAGCAATATAGCTACGCAACTCCTCAGAAGAGTTAGCGCGGGCAAAGGTATCGGGGTCGTGCTCCTCGGGAAGTAGCACTATGCGCACGTTCATGCCCTCCTTGAGGATGAGGTCCACGCCACGCAGCGCAGCCTTGACACCCGCCTTATCGCCATCGTACATGAGCGTGATGTTGCGCGTGAAGCGTCCCACGAGGCGTATCTGATCCTCGGTAAGCGACGTGCCAGACGAGGCAACGACATTCTCGACACCCGCCTGGTGCATGGAGATAACATCGGCATAGCCCTCGACCATGATCACAAGGTCCTCCTGCTGGATAGCCTTCTTAGCAAAGAACAGACCATAGAGCTCGCGGCTCTTGGAGTAGATCTCGCTCTCGGGAGAGTTCTGATACTTGGCAACCCTCTTATCGGTGCGTAGCGTGCGGCCACCAAATGCCACCACACGCCCCGAGACATTATGCACGGGGAAGATCACGCGATCGAAAAACCTGTCGCGCAGTGCGCCATCTGTCTCGCGCTTAAGGCTAAGACCCGTGGAGAGTAGGAACTCCTCCTTGTAGCCCGCCGAGCGAGCATCATCGGAGAAGCGGTTGCCACGCGAAGGGCAGAAGCCGAGGCAGAACTTGCGTATCGTAGCATCGCTGAAGCCACGCTGCGACGAGAAGTAGGCAAGAGCCACGCTGCGCCCCTCATCCTCGGTGTACATATATCGCTGGAAGTAGTCTGCCGCCCACTGGTTGAGGGCAAACATGCTCTCGCGGTTGTTGTTGCGCGCGATGTCCTCGTCCGTGAGTGCCTCCTCGCGCACCTCGATGCCATAACGCTTGGCGAGGAGCTTGAGGGCCTCGGGGTAGGATAGGCTCTCGCTCTCCATGATAAAGTTCACGGCGTTACCCGCCTTGCCACAGCCAAAGCACTTGTAGATGCCTCGCGCGGGAGATACCACAAACGAGGGGGTCTTCTCCTGATGAAAGGGGCAACACGCCTGATAGTTGGCACCACGACGCTTAAGCGTGACGTAGTCGCCAACAATATCTACGATATTGACGGCTGCAAATATTCGATCTATGGTCTCACGATCAATCATAGTGTGCAAAGTTACGAAAAAAAGATTAAATAAAAAAGGGGAATAGGGAGATTAGGGAGATTAGGGAGGTTAGGGAGGTTAGG
>JAFNXN010000008.1 GCA_017379015.1 Alistipes sp. | reverse complement strand
GATATCGTTCTGGATGGTACCAGCGAGCTGGTCGAGGGTGCAACCCTGCTCCAAACCTGCAACGATGTAGAATGCCAATACTGGAAGCACGGCACCGTTCATAGTCATAGACACTGACATCTGATCCAATGGAATACCATTGAACAACACCTTCATATCCTCAACCGAGCAGATAGATACACCAGCCTTACCTACGTCACCTACTACACGTGGGTGGTCGGCATCGTAGCCACGGTGTGTTGCAAGGTCGAACGCTACAGAGAGACCCTTCTGGCCTGCTGCGAGGTTACGACGGTAGAATGCGTTAGACTCCTCAGCAGTAGAGAAACCTGCATACTGACGGATAGTCCAAGGACGCATTACGTACATTGTTGAGTAAGGACCGCGGAGGAATGGTGCGATACCTGCTGCATAGTTCAAGTGCTCCATACCCTCAAGGTCGGCAGCCGTATAGTTCTCCTTTACAGGAATACGCTCGGCAGTCAACCAATCCTCCTTGGGAGCGTTCTTCTTGGCGCAGCACTCAGCAGCTGCAGCCTTATATTCTAGATCTGAAAAATTTGCTCTCATAGCTATAAACTGATTAGATGCCTAACTTCTTTAAGTAATCCTTCAAAGTCTCGAGCACGTTGCTCTTAACGTTGATGAAGTTGTTGATACCCTGAGCCTCAAGCTCTGCAGCGCATGCTGGAGCACCTGCCACAACAAGGATAGCCTTGTCGCCAAGAAGCTCCTTAACACGAGGTGCAACAGTTGCGTAGTCGTCGTCCGAAGCACAAACTACTACGATCTCTGCCTTAGAAGCCAAAGCTGCCTCTACACCCTCCTCAACCGACTTGAAGAATGTGTTATCCTCAACGCGGATACCTGCGCAAGCGAAGAAGTTGCAAGAGAACTGAGCACGAGCACGAGCCATACCCAATGTACCGCAAGTGAGCATAAATGCCTTAGGAGCCTTGCCCGAACGGTCAACCTTCATACGCATAGCCTCGAATGCCATAGCACCACGGTAAGGTACGAGCACGTTGCCCTCCTTAACCTCGCGAGTAACCTTGCACTCGCAGATAGCCTCGTCAGCAACCTCAGTAAAGTTAGGATACTGGTTAGCACCGAGCAAGATAAGACGACGTGTAGCGATGCTCTTATCCTTAGCCTCAGCCGAAGCCTTAACACGCTCTACGATGAAGCCCTCGCCGAAAGCTGCGATGTAGCCGCCCTTCTGCTCGATAGTGCGGAACAATGCCCAAGCCTCCTGTGCGATGCTCTTAGTGAGCGACTCGATGTAGTAAGAACCACCAGCAGGGTCGATAACCTGGTCGAAGTGCGACTCATGCTTCAAGAGAAGCTGAGCGTTGCGAGCGATACGCTTAGAGAACTCTGTTGGAGCCTCGAATGCGTAGTCGAAAGGACGTACCTCCAAAGAGTGTACACCAGCGATAGCTGCCGACATAGCCTCAGTAGTACCACGCAACATATTTACGTATGGATCGTAAACTGTCTGGTTCCAAGTAGAGGTTACAGCGTGAGCACGCATCTTGCAAGAGCAGTTCTTCTCAGGGTTGTAAGCCTTAACGATGTTAGCCCACAAAAGACGTGCAGCACGGAACTTAGCCATCTCAAGGAAGTAGTTCGATGTAACTGCGAATGTGAAGCGGATCTTGCGAGCCACCTCGTCGATTGTAAGACCACGCTCCATGAGCTTCACGAGGTAGTCGTGAGCAGCAGCGAGAGTGAAACCAAGCTCCTCAACGATAGTTGAACCAGCGTTAGAGAAGATAGCACCAGCAACGTTCACAACGCGAACGTGCTTGTACTCAGCAGTAGCCTTGATAAGCTTAGCGATGATGTCGAAGCACTCGTCGCCATTGCCACAGCAGAAAGCACCCTTCTCAGAGAGGTTACGCATGATAGGATCGAGGCAGAAGTTAAGACGAAGAGCATCCTTCTCAACGTCAGCATACTTTGCCAAAACCTTCTCAGCAAGAGCAGCGAGGCTCTTCACGTTTGAGTTGCAGAATGTGAGCTCAACAGCTGTAGGAACGATATCCTTCAACAGAGCGTCAACATCTACCTCGCAAGCGCAAACATCGCAGAAGCAGAAGCCAAGCGAGTCAACGCCAGAGTTAAGAAGCTTCAGAGCCTCCTCGTTAGCCGCCTTAGCGCACTCTACCGAGATGGTCTGATGTACACGCCAAGTGTTGTCCTTCGACACACCGCGTACAAATGGGAACTCACCAGCCTCCACGCCAAGATACTCAACCTCTGCGAGGTTCTCAGCACGGTAGTAGGGACGCACGTTGAATCCCTCGCCGGTCTTCCATACCAACTTGCGCTCATAGTCTGCGCCCTTAAGGTCAGTTGTGATAACGGCCTCCCACTGCTCAGTCGATACTGGTGGGAACTCCGCGAACAACTTTTCTTTGGTATTAGCCATAGTTGTTTTAGATTTAAATGTTTTTAAGTGTATGATATACAATATCTTATGTTGTCCTCGTCGATTAGCACCCGCCATCGCGCACGCATACGCAAAAAGACGTAGATGCCTAAAATCAAGCAAAGTTACAAAAATCGGTATCGAAAAGCAAATTTTTTCGACGAATAATTACCACGAAGTGATAAAACTAGAGAGTGAGTTTGAAGCGTTTAGTCAATCGCAAACACCACCACGACGATGATAGACAAACTCCTCGCAATACTATATTTTATTACTATTCAGCAACATAGATTGCGCCCTACACCAATACTCCAAGCTACAACCTCAGAACGCGGAACGGACAAATTATGCGACAACAAAATTTCAACCAATCGCACATGCACAATATTTCCAAGAATTTTCATATCTTTGCCCTATGAAGCTGATATTTTTAGGTACGGGAACATCGCAGGGCGTGCCAGTCATCGGCTGCCGCTGCGAGGTGTGTCGCTCAAAAGATGAGCGCGATAGGCGTCTGCGCACCTCGGCATTTATCGAGGTCGATGGTCTACGTCTTACAATAGACGCAGGTCCCGATTTCCGACAACAGATGTTGCGCCACGACATACGCGATCTCGACGCCATACTCCTCACACACGAGCATAAGGATCACACGGCGGGCATCGACGATGTGCGCGCCTTCAACTTTGTCGACTTCCCCGAGATACGCCCCATGCACATATATGCTAACCGCAACACTCTCAATACGATAACCAAGGATTTCGACTACGCCTTCGAGCAGAACAAATACCGTGGCGTACCCGTAATCGAACTACATGAGATATCGGCAGAGGAGAGTTTCAACATTGGAGATACGACCATCATCCCTATCGAGGGTAGCCACTCCGAGAGGTTTCGCGTGCTAGGATACCGCATAGGCAAGCTGGCATACCTCACCGACTTCAACGCCATAAGTGACAGCGAGCTACACAAGCTCGAGGGCATAGATACCTTAGTGATAAATGCCCTACGCTGGACTGAGCACAGCTCTCACTTCTCGGTGGGCGAGGCACTCCAGATCATTAGCCGAGTAGCACCACGCCGTGCCTATCTCACGCACATGTCACACAAGATAGGGCTCTACGACGAGGCACAAGCAAAGCTCCCCAAGGGGGTTGAGTTTGCATACGATGGTCTTACAATCAACATAGAATAACGCGTAATAAATATATATACGACGATGAGCAAAGGTCTTGAAGGAAAGGTTGTTGTGGTCACTGGTGCATCTTCGGGCATCGGCGAGGCAATGGCACGTGAGTATGCTAAGATGGGGGCAAAGGTCGTTATGGCTGCTCGCCGCGAAGAGGAGCTAAGCCGCATTGCCCAAGAGATTACAGCCCAAGGAGGTGAGGTTGAATATGTGGCGTGCGACGTAACAAAGGAGCAGGAGTGCAAGCACCTCATAGAGCGTGCCGTAGAGCGATTTGAGCGCATCGACGTGATGATCTGCAACGCAGGACTTTCGATGCGTGCCCTCTTTGACGACTGCGACCTTAGCGTGCTTCACCGCCTTATGGATGTCAACTTCTGGGGCACGGTGAACTGCACCAAGTATGCCCTACCATGGCTACAGAGGTCACGAGGCTCGCTTGTTGGCATCTCGTCGGTAGCGGGCATCCACGGACTTCCAGGACGCACTGGATACTCAGCATCGAAGTACGCCATGACGGGCTTCCTCGACACCATACGCGTTGAAAATCTCAAGAAGGGTGTTCACGTGATGACCGCCTGTCCAGGATTTACCGCCTCTAACGTGCGCTTCTCGGCACTTACTGCCGACGGCTCGCAGC
The DNA here is from genome assembly GCA_017379015.1 of Alistipes sp. Taxonomy (GTDB): domain Bacteria; phylum Bacteroidota; class Bacteroidia; order Bacteroidales; family Rikenellaceae; genus Alistipes. The sequence goes on along the minus strand of JAFNXN010000008.1, from coordinate 4,937 downwards.
AGGGCGAGACACCTCGCAACGAGGCTAAGATGATGACACCCGAGCAGGTGGCACACATCGTAGCACGAGGCATCCGCCGCCGCAAGCGTCTGTGCCTTATGGAGTGGGAGGGCCGAGGCACCAACCTCCTTAAGAAGTTCTTCCCCGCCCTTGTCGACAGACTCTTCTACGCGGTAATGGCACAAGAGCCCGACTCACCGCTGAAGTAATTGGTGGGCGCGGAGGAAGCGCGGACGTTAGGGAGATTAGGGAGTTTAGGGAATTTAGGGAGGGCGCAGACAAACTTCTCAAACGTCATTAAATTCCTTAAGCTCCTTAAATTCCCTAAGTTCCTTAAATTCTTTAACTTCCCGAACAAAAAAAACTATGGGGCTTCCATCGGAAACCCCATAGTTTTTTTGTTCGTTGTCGAAGCCTATAACTCTACTTAATAGTCAACTCATCAATAAGCCACTTAGCATTGCCATACTTCTCGATTACGAACAAGACGTAACGAATGTCGACAGCAATAGTGCGCTGCAACTCAGGCTCAAATGCCACATCGCCTGACATAGCCTCCCAGTTGCCGTCAAATGCCAAGCCAATAAGCTGACCCTTAGCATTCATCACTGGCGAACCAGAGTTACCACCAGTAATGTCGCAGTTCACAAGGAAGCCCACGCGAAGCTCGCCACTCTTGTCGGCATAGCGGCCATAATCCTTGGTACGATAGAGCTCCTTAAGACGCTCAGGCACGGTGAACTCCACGGGGTTTGAAGGATCCTCCTTAGCCATAACGCCATCGAGTGTAGTGTAGTAGTTGTAGACGATACCATCAGCTGGGCTATATGGAAGCACATTACCGTATGTTAGACGGATTGTGAAGTTAGCATCCGAAGCCCACGCCTTGTCGGGCTGCATCATCATAAGACCCTTGATATATAGACGGTGACCCTCAGCAAAAAGAGTCATCGAGTCAATCATCGGAGGGAATAGTATGCGATATAGCTCCAAGATAGAGTTTGACAACTCATAGGCTGGATCGTTCATCAACAGTGAATTATCATCTGATGACAACACCTTAATACAGCCCTCGTACGTGCCGAACATGGTGTTGTCGTAGAGCCAATCAACATAGGCATCGCTATTGCCACCAAACTCTGCGTCGATCTTCTCATAGATAGATGGCAACATCTCGTTGTTCTCTCTGTAGATCTGGAGCATACGTTTAGCCACAGCACGGTCTACATTAACATCATAGTTCTTGTAGAACGACTCTACATTCTCTGGCTCTACCAAAAGCATGAGCTGGATAATCTCAACAGACTGCATGAATGCCTCAGCGACATACTGCATTGCAGCATTCTCCTTGCGCGACATAGTCTGCGAACGCTCGATAATGCTCAATGCCTCGATAAAACGCTCCTCTGGCAGGGTATTCTTCTCTGCCCATGCCTGGAAGGCAGCCTCCTGCTGAACCTTCTTATCGCGAACATTTAGCTTCTCGATACCGCGCGACATACCGATAGAGTTCTTCCAGTAGTTTGCCGACTGAGCATACTTCGAGTCGTACTTGATACGTATAGCCTGATCTGCATCCATAAACTTACGCCATATCTGCTGACGCTCACCGCGGATGTAGATGCGCTGAGGGTTATCCACCTCAAGCATATAGTCGATCTCGTAAGATGTCTTGTAACGCTCGGTAGAGCCTGGGAAGCCCATGATCATGCCAAAGTCACCCTCCTCAACACCGTCGAGCGATATCTCAAGCCACTTCTCAGCCTTGTAAGGCACATTCTCCTCAGAGTACTCAGCAGGGCGGTTATCCTTGCCAGCATATACGCGGAATACCGAGAAGTCGCCAGTGTGGCGTGGCCACATCCAGTTGTCGGTGTCACCACCAAACTTACCGATAGACGATGGAGGAGTACCCACCAAACGGATGTCGGTATACACCTCATATACGAATGCAAAGTACTGGTTGTCACCGAAGAACGATGGAATGACAATCTCCATGCCTGGATACTTAGCTCCAAACTCAGCGATGAGAGCCTTCTTGTTTGCATTGACACTTGCCTCGAACTCATCCTGCGAAGCTGTTGAAGGGATATTGCCCAAAATATCGGCAGTAACGTCGAATATCTGACGCACGAACTTAACCGAAAGACCCTCAGCAGGGAGCTCCTCAGAGTTGTTCATCGCCCAAAAGCCATCCTTCAGATAGTCGTGCTCAACGCTCGATAGCTTCTGGATTGCATCGTAGCCACAGTGGTGGTTGGTAAAGAGCAGACCATTAGGCGATACGATCTCGCCAGTACAGCCACCGCCAAATATAACGATAGCATCCTTCAACGATGACTTCTCAGCCGAATAGATATCCTCGGCCTTAAGCTTACAGCCGTGAGCCTTCATATCCTTCTCGTTCATCTTCTTAATGTAGGGCAGTAGCCACATACCCTCATCTGCCATTGCTGAGAACGTGATGCAGACAGCAACGACGAGTGATAATAGTTTACGCATAAATTTATAGTTTTAAGTTTGTTGTTATTTCTTGGCACAAAGATACAAAAAAGTATTAAGGTTTCAACTCATTTGCAGGTTATTTAGCCCTAGAGTCTCCAGCCGCATATAGAGTCATAGTAGACTCAAGATACAATTTTTGTTAAATTAGATAATTTTAAATTATTATATCGAAGGGATACAAAAATTATTATTGGGTGCCTCTAACCAATTAGAATAAATGACGATGGGTGTTGGTGTGAATAGTGGGAAATAATGGAGAAATCCCTAAGAGAGTGGGAGTTAATAATTTAACTGTCTGGGGGGATACGGAGTGAATACAGAAGGTGGGATGAAATTTAGTCTACACCTTTAGCATATTAATTTTAAATTTTCAATCCTCACCGCTGCGATTAAGCTGAGGGCAGAGGCATTGTTGCGACAGCTTTTTTTAGTGAGTAGTGAGTAGTTTTTTGGGGGCTTTTAACTCTTAGTCGTTGGCTCTTTTAGGAGAAAATAGGAGGCGGGCTTTGCCCTTGATAGGGATTTGGGGATAATAGTTTTGCTATTATCTCTATTTTGTTTTTTGTTCTATCTGCCCATAAAATAACCCTCCGCAGAGTTTCGTCTGCGGAGGGTGAAGTTAATGGCTAATAGCCCAGAAATTTAGAAGTCGTAGCCCTCGATATACGAAGCGTATTCGTTCCAATATGATGCCGACTGATATGCCTCTACCGAATTGCGTGGCACATAAATCTTTCTGTCCGAAGCATTGCTATCGAACATATTCGGACCTCCCGTTGGCGGAGTTGTAGCCTTGCAATAAACACTTGTCAGCGAGGTGCAATCATAGAATGCTTCCTCTCCAATCGAAGTAACTCTATCGGGAATTGTAACACTTGCCAGCGAGGTGCATTCCCAGAATGCATAATTTCCAATCGAAGTAACGCTATTGGGAATTGTAACACTTGTCAGCGATTTGCAACCATCGAATGCACCCTCTCCAATCGAAGTAACGCTATTTGGAATTGTGTATTCCGTTGCGCCACAGCCATTAGCAAATGAATTTAGTACGCCATCAACTATTAGACAGCGATTATCCGCAGATGCGAACTTACCATAAAATGCTTTCAGCGAGTAGCAATCAGCGAATGCAGCATATCCAATCGAAGTAACGCTATCAGGAATAGTAACACTTGTCAGCGAGGTACAACCATAGAATGCATACTGTCCAATCGAAGTAACGCCATTGCCGATTGTAACACTTGTCAGCGAGGTATAAGCGAATGCTTGATCTCCAATAGAAGTAACGCTATTGCCGATTGTAACACTTTTCAGCGAGGTGCAATTATAGAATGCATTCTTTCCAATTGAAGTAACGCTATTACCGATTATAACACTTGTCAGCGAGGTGCATTCATAGAATGCACCATATCCAATCGAAGTAACGGGTGCATCAAAAGTAATAACACCTTGCCCGTTTTCGTAGGTATTAGATACGATATTTGCGCCGAAAGCATCGCTCTTATTTGGAGTTATGATACTACCATCAGAAGAAGTGTACCAAATTTCGTTGTTGGCAGGTTTCGTCTCGGCCTCCTCGAAGATATAGTCGGCATAGTTGCTCCAACCTGATGCTGCTTTATATGCCTCTACCGACTCGCGTGGCACATAAATCTTTCTGCCCGAAGCGTTCATATCGAACATATTAGAGCTTCCTGTCGGCGGAGTTGTAGCCTTGCAATAAACACTTGTCAGCGAGGTGCAACCATAGAATGCACCCACTCCAATCGAAGTAACGCTATTAGGAATTGTAACACTTGTCAGCGAGTAGCAAGCACAGAATGCATACTCTCCAATCGAAGTAACGCTATTGCCGATTGTAACACTTGTCAGCGAGGTGCAACCTTCAAATGCACTCCTTCCAATCGATGTAACTCTATCGGGAATTGTAACACTTGCCAGCGAGGTGCAATCACGGAATGCATCATCTCCAATCGAAGTAACGCTGTCAGGAATAGTAACACTTGTTAGCGAGGTGCACTCACGGAATGCAAGATTTCCAATCGAAGTAACGCTATCAGGAATAGTAATACTTGTCAGCGAGGTACAATCATAGAATGCAGACCCTCCAATCGAAGTAACGGGTGCATCAAAAGTAATAACACCTTGCCCGTTTTCGTAGGTATTAGATACGATATTTGCGCCGAAAACATAGCTATATGGAGTTATGATACTACCATCAGAAGAAGTGTACCAAATTTTGTTGTTGGCAGATGCCAGCTCGGCCTCCTCGAAGATATAGTCAGCATAGTCGCTCCAATATTGCTTTGCTTTATATGCCTCTACCGACTCGCGTGGCACATAAATCTTTCTGCCCGAAGCGTTCATATCGAACATATTAGAGCTTCCTGTCGGCGGAGTTGTAGCCTTGCAATAAACACTTGTCAGCGAGG
>JAFNXN010000030.1 GCA_017379015.1 Alistipes sp. | reverse complement strand
TATGTCTCAAAAATATGTGGAAATTTGGGAACCATCAAAAAGCAGCCTGAAAGTGTTAAATTTTAGAATGTATTGATAATTAAAGGTTTATATTTGGTTATTTCTGAATAGTTTTGGTTGTTTAGGGCTTCTAAATACAACCCCAAAATGCCCCCTCTCCTATGGTTGTTACACTGTTTGGAATAGTTACATCTATAAGTTTGTGGCAGTAAGCAAATGTGTAATATCCAATAGCTATTACCCCATCTGGAATTATCACGCTTACAAGATTTCCACAGTCACTGAAAGCATAGTCTGAGATATCTTCTAGACCAACAAAGTACTGCAACTCATCAAATGATTTTACTATAGTAGCGTAATCCCCAAAGAAGTATTCTCCTAAAGATGTGACTTTAGACGCCTCGTTATATGATAGTTCTCCATCACCATTGGTATCAAACTTAGTTACACAAACCTTCTTGACAATAGTGTCTGCAAATTCAATTACAGGTTGAGGCTTCTGATTAATTATGAAACTATGCAAGGTGTTACCAGTCTTGTCTGTAAGTGTCAATGTTGCTGAACGAGACTCTGCAATAAGATTCTCATTAATAGAGAACGTGAGTACATCTTCTCTAACCTCTGCTCTGGTGTCGACAACGCTCAACCAATCTATATCAGAAGGGATGTTAAGGTCATAGTCAAGGTTTGTTTTAAGAGATACGCTCAATGTGCAAGCCTCATAATCCACCTCATAAGTATCAAGAATATCGGTAAGGATACCCTCATCAAAGCGGATAGACTTCATACAAACACCTCCAGCACCAGATGTGGCAAGAACAACAACTTTACCCTTACCGCCAAAGCTTGGTGCAGTAACCTGGATGCATCCTCCCTCTAATGTTGATGATACAACATCGGCACTCCAACCACCATCACCAAAGCACTCAACAGTGGTATCATTGTCACCACCTACTATATTATAGCCAAACTCAATGGTTGCACCAGCCATACAAGCAACACCATTATCTATATCAAAGATAATATCAAGAGCCTTAATTTCGTCAATAGCATCCTCCAAACTATCAATACGCTCCTCAAGGGCAGATATGCGGGCATTAATAGCAGCAACCTCTAAGTCTATACGATCATTTACTTCTGCGACAGATTCTGCAATCTTACCATCAATAACACCGTTGTTGGTATTTATAGCCTCCTCGATAGCACTATTATAAGCCTCGGTAAGTTCTACCTTCATAGCATCTACCTTCTCAGAAAGTTCAGTAATATCATTGGCAAGAGCCTCGTTACTCTCATCAATAGACTTTTGCAAAGCATTCAAGGTAGCATCAATCTCTGCAATGGTATAGTAACCTGTTAGCTGCTCGTTGACCCACTCTTTCATAGATGACTCAAGGTTAGCAATTGCCGTAGCAATAGCCTCTGTATATGCAGCGGCAATCTCCTCCTTTGCTACTGATATAGCCTCGGTATAGGCTGTGGTAATCTCAGTTACCTTGGTAGCAAGTTCACCTTGCAAACCCTCAACGGCAGTAGCAATATCTGTAGCAATCTTTGAGTTTAAACGCTCCTCAAGGTTAGTGAGTGAGGTATTGAGAGTCTCAATCTGAGTCTTGATAGTGGCTATATCCTCAACAATGGTGTTAAACTGCTCCAGAGTTGCAAATGTAGCAGTAGCCCAGTCCTCGGTGTTCTGAAGCTCTGTGTTCACATACTCCTCCAATGTAGTAATCTTTCCCTCCAACTCAGTATCCTTAGCCTGAAGAGTAGCAATAGTTGAGTTAATCTGGTTCAATTCAGCCTCCAAAGCGGTCTTTGTAGATTCAAGCTGAGCTAAGATGTCTGCTTTTGTGGTATTTAACTGTGCAACCAACTCTGCCTTAAGTGCATCGTCAGAAGCCTCTGCATCAGCAATAGCCTTGTTTAGTGCAGCCTCCAACTCATCAATATCCTTGTTGGTATTTGTTATCTGCTCCTGGAGGTTTGTTGCTGTAGTCTGCAATGATTGAATATACTCCTTAAGTTCCGCATCAGTCTCGCGGAGCTGAGGCAGTGTAGTGTTGATAGCCTCAATCTGCTGGTTGATTGTAGCAATCTGAGTCCCTTCAATTTGGTCAATGCGGTTCTCAAGACCATCAATGCGGTCATTGATTTTCTGGCACGATGGCAGTAACAATGTTACTATTGCCAATAGTACAAAAAGCTTCTTCATAGTAATATAGGTTTTAATTTGCATCTACTTAAAAAAAGAAAGTGTGGAGTTGATTTCGAATATCAGCTTGAAGGTTGTGGCAAACCCAATTTCAATAAACGATACAATGCCCCACACCTGTAATGTGTAGGGCGGTAGCATATAGCGTACCTTGTACCTATACATATATAAGAAATGAGTGCTATCGTATCCTGAGATTTTAGAAAACTTCCACATTTCCATTTTAGGACATCGAAAACACTTTCAATATGTCTGCTATCTATCAATAGCACTACAAAATTAAAAAGAATTTCCCAAACGAACAACACTACCCAGGGACATTGTTCAGCGAGAATACAAAAATAGCCTCCCGTTTTCAGGCAAAAGGCAATTTTGTGGATGTGTATAGAAGGCTACATCCAACAAAAATGGAGCTATCCAAAGCGGATAGCTCCATTTACAATATTTGGTAGCTTGTGTTTACTCGATAACCACAAGTGGCTGATCAGCTGCTACGGTGTCGCCCTCAGCAACCAACAGACCAAGAACCTTACCAGCGAAGTCTGCCGAGATTGAGTTCTCCATCTTCATGGCCTCGAGGATCATAACCTCCTGACCGAGAGCAACGGTGTCACCAGCCTTAACCTTGATCTCGATAACGCGGCCTGGGAGTGGAGCGTTAACGGTCTTGCCATCGGCAGCTGTTACCTTACGCTCAGCACCTGCCTCCGCAGCGTCATCCTCCATAGAGTCTGCCACCTCGATAAGGATAGCGTCAGCTGCTACGGTGTCGCCCTCCGCAACCAAGATCTGCTTCACGAAGCCAGCATAGTCTGTGGTGATAGAGTTCTCCATCTTCATAGCCTCAAGGATCATAACCTCCTGACCAGCAGCGACCTTATCGCCAACCTTAACCTTAAGCTCGATAACACGGCCTGGGAGTGGTGCGCATACAGCCTTGCCTGTTACAGGACGCTTGCCGCCAGCTGCAGCACCTGCCTTGGCACTCTCGATCTCGATGATCACGCCCTCAGCCTGTACGGTGTCGCCCTCGCGAACGATGATCTGCTTAACCTTACCAGCGAAGTCCGAAGTGATAGAGTTCTCCATCTTCATAGCCTCGAGGATAGCAACCTCCTGACCTACGGCTACGGTGTCACCCACCTTAACCTTAAGCTCGATAACACGGCCTGGAAGTGGTGCACAGATAGTGTCGCCAGTGATAGGCTGAAGCTCGATCTTCTCCTCCTTCTTCAATGATGGGTCGGCAGCAACCTTCTCGGCATAAGCCGCCTTCTTAACACCTGTGAGGTATGCCTTAGCTACGAGTGGGAACAACTCGAGCAAGAGCTCCTCCTTCTCGTTCTCGGCAAGGAGTACGCCACCAGCCTCCTCCAAAGCGGGGTTAGGCTGCTTCTGATACTTCGATGTGTCGTAAGGACGCTCCTCGCGGAAGCCACATATCTTCTCGCGGAAGTCCTCAGAGATCTTCACTGGGGTGCGACCATAGTCACCCTTAACAAGACCTACAAACTGTGCCGACTTGTTTGTGTACATAGCACGGCCAGCCTTCTCGTCCATAGCGCAGTTTACTGCCTGAGCACCTACAATCTGCGATGTAGGAGTTACGAGTGGTGGAAGACCTGCTGCAAGACGTACTGGTGGGATAAGCTCCATGGCACGTGGTAGGATGTCCTCAGCACCGAGCTGCTTGAGCTGTGCCACCATATTTGAGTACATACCACCAGGGATCTCAGCATCCTGAACGAGCTTGTTAGGTGCTGGGAAGCCGAAGTATGCCTCGATAGCCTGTGATGCTACCAACAACTCGTCCCAGTTCTCCTCCTGAGCAGCCTTCACGCAGCGGTCGAGCAGTGCATCAACCTCAGCTGGGGTCTCGTCGGTGAGTGGGTTGAATGGCTTTGGAAGTGGCTTCTCTGCGCCAAATACCGATAGCTCAAGCTCCTTGCGGATGTCCTTAAGCTGCTCGTTGATCTTAGCCACAGCCTCCATGTTAGCACCAAGCTCAATGCCTAGCTTCTTACAGAAGAGGTAAACAAGCTCAACGGCAGGAGCACCTGTGCCGCCACCAAACCACCAGCAGTTGGTATCTACGATGTCAACACCTGCTACGATAGCTGCATATACTGAGCCAAGACCATAGCCTGGAGTACAGTGTGTGTGGAAGTCAACGGTCACGCCGAGCTCCTTCTTGAGAAGCTTGATAAGACCTGCAACGCGTGCTGGAGGAATAAGACCCGACATATCCTTGATGGTGATCATGTCGGCACCAAGCTCTGCCATCTGACGAGCCTTGTCGAGGAAGTACTCATCGGTAAATACCTTCTCGTGCTCCTCGCCGTCGTTGTACTTAGGATCTACGGTGTAGCAAACAGCGCAGTCGGCAATACCGCCATACTGCTTGATATATTTGATTGTCGACTTAACGTTATCCACGTCGTTCAAGGCATCGAAGATACGCATGATACCCAAGCCGCTCTCGATGGCATTGCGTGAGAAACCGTCGATGATCTCATCGGTATATGGAGCATAGCCAAAGAGGTTACGACCACGTGACAAAGCTGTGAGCTTTGATACATCGCCCACCGCCTTCTTAATAGTCTCAAGACGAGTCCAGGGGTTCTCGTTGAGGTAGCGCATCACAGAGTCGGGCACAGCACCGCCCCAGACCTCCATGGCGTAGAAGCCCGCATCCTTGTAGTAAGGAAGGCAGCGGTCTACCTGCTGCTGAGTCATACGTGTTGCGAATGATGACTGCTGTCCGTCACGCAACGTAAGATCGCGAATTTTTAGGATCTTTGTCATAGTCTTTCAATAGGTTTATTTGTTAGTTTTTAGGTTGTTTTACATCAGTTCGTTAACCGTGCTGTTAATCGATTAACAAATTTAAGCAATATTTCACGAAAAAACAAATATTTTCTTGTAAAATAGCCTAAAAAAATAGGTCACCGTTATTGTGGTGACCTAAATTTGTTACTTCTGCTCTAAAGTTTGGTGGAGTATCACCCTTTCGAGTGCTCGCTCGCAGACGGGGCAGAACCTCTCGGCTACGTTGTCGCGCATGCGGCATACGTCCGTTGGTCGGTAGATGCCCTTTGTGCGGTAGCCACCGCCCTCGTAAACACCTACGGTGTAGTTCTTCGTACGCTCCTTGGTAACCTTTGTAGGTATCTCAATGTCACTCTCAACCATGTCGGCCCACTTAGAGTCGAAGTCTACGAGTGTGGTGATGTTGGGCTCCCATGGCTCGTGCTTTAGTGAGTGCATCTCGTCGTTATTGTCGCTAGTGAGATAGAAGTACTCATCACCAAGACCACCAAACGAGTGGCCAAATTCGTGTACTACAACGGGGCGGAATGCTGGGTGGTGTGCTGTTGTGAGGGTGTATGAGTTGTAGATGCCGCCACCGCCGTAAGTATCTGTGTTAGCAAGGATGATGAAGTGCTCGCATGGGATATTGGTTGCGAGGTTGTACATAGCATACACGTTGCCTGATGTTAGGTAGCGATCCATGTAGAACGTGAGGAAGTTAGAGCCTACGGCAGTCTCGCGCCAAGCATCGTCCTGAGGAACGCTCACGTTGCTATCGGTTGAGATGCTCTCGATGGCGATAAAATTAAACTTGTCGGCATGCGACTTAAATGGCTCGTAGGACAAAATCTCGTTGGTGGCGATGAGGGCATCCTTGTAGAATGTCTCCATCTCCGCTGCGGTGTAGCCCTCGGCAAGGATCACAACGTCGATGCACTCCTTAGAGTCGCCGCCATTGTGTAGGTAGCGGTAGGGCAGTGCGCGCTGCTTCGAGCGGTCGCGAATAAGTCTATCGTCGGGCGATATGGTGTGGCGCAACATGCTCTCCTTGCCAGTGTTATCGCGTAGCACCATCTCGGCAGTAACCGCCTTTAGAGGCATTGGGACAAGCAGCGTGAACTCGAAACTCTTAGAAATGCTCTTTGCCTCGTCTGTGGTGATCCACTCCTGGAATAGTGACGAAAATGATGTCTTGTAGATTACCTTGCCACTCTCTGTGTCGTAGAGTGTTAGGTCGCCATTTCCGGCAAGAGGCACCTCGTCGAGATTAACGCGACGTCCCCACCAGCCATCAGCCTTGGATAGTTCGCGAAGCGATACATATTGCTCGGTGCTGTTGCCCGCGAGGGTGTAGTCGATACGCAGGGTCTGATCGGTGAAGTAGTCGTCAAAATGTTGAGCCGATGCCACTGTGGTTGCTAGTAGCACAAAAAGGCTAGCTATGAGTGCTTTTCTCATGTCAATTATATTTTTTATTTGTTAGTAACTCTCTTAAGTGCAAAGGTATAAATTTTTTGTAAACATCGACTCGAGGCTATGACTTTTTTTCGTAACTTTGCCCGATAAATTTTAGATGATGAGAGTGCTTAAAAATATATTTCTTGTTGCAGCTATAGTTGCGCTATTTATGTTTGAGCCAACGGTTGTATTGGCTCAGGGTAGTAGGGTGCCACGCTACCTCCCAGACTCGGTGGCGAGTGCTCTTACGAGAGTGACCCTAAAGGAGGTTGCTGGATGCTATGTTAAGGTTAAGACCATTAAGGTATTATCTGAAGATAGCTCGGAGGATGCCTCGCCGATACTAGAGATACGTGCCTCTGAGGAGTTGGCATATTTCCCTATGCGTAAAGCCTCTATCGAGAGCCTCTATAGTGCTATACGTGAGGAACTTCCTAGCTCGTTTGCCGATTATGAGCTTCGCCTCTATGCCGGTAAGTGGGATGTGGAGAGCCTTGTGCCTCGCTACTATGATGAGGAGTCGGAGGCAACCCCCTTTACCAATCGCTCTAAAGCCCCTCTGCTTAGGCGAGTAAGTAATATATCTCAGCCCTCGCGAGGTCTTCTAAATCGTCATATTGCCCTTTGGCAGAGTCATGGTCGATACTTTAATAATAATACAGGCGAGTGGAGTTGGCAACGTTCGCGACTTTGGGAGACCGTCGAGGATCTATATACTCAGAGCTACGTAATCCCTTTCCTGCTGCCGATGCTTGAGCGTGCCGGTGCTACGGTGCTTCTGCCCCGTGAGCGAAGCATGCGTCGCGAGGAGATAATCATCGATAACGACGATGGCGTTGACCAGACTACGTATAGCGAGAGTGGTAGTTGGAGTCGTGCGGGCGAGGGCTTTGCTCATCTTCGCACAACATATACCTTGGGACAAAATCCCTTTAAGGATGGGTCGGCGCGTATGATAGCTACGGTCACTCCGAAGCATAAGGCAAAGGGGGTTAAATGCGATGTCGCTACATGGAGTGCCGCAATCCCTGAGTCGGGACTCTACACTCTCTATATCTCCTACTTTACCCATAAGCACTCGGTGCGCGATGCTCATTATACGGTTCACGCCTCGGGTGGTGATCGTGAGTTTTTTGTCAATCAGCGTATGGGTGGAGGTATGTGGATAGCCCTTGGCGAGTTCTACTTCGAGGCTGGCGATGAGGTGCCTCTTGTGACGCTTGACAACTCCTCTGAGAGTGTTGGTGTGGTGACAGCCGATGCGGTGAAGATTGGTGGAGGCATGGGTAATGTCTGTCGTGGGGTAGATCCGTCGTTGCGCAAGGAGGAGTATGAGTATGAGAGTGCTGTGAGTGGCTATCCACGCTTTACCGAGGGTGCTTGCTACTGGTTGCAGTGGTCGGGCTTCTCCACCGATGTATATGCTCCGAAGGGTGGTGCTGATGACTATAAGAATGACTACATGTCGCGTCCTCGCTGGGTCAATGCCTTGATGGGTGGATCGGAGCGTCGTAGTGGCGTGGCGGGCAAGTCGATCCCTCTCGACGTGGCTCTTGCCTTCCATTCGGATGCTGGTGCTCGCTTGTCGGATAGGGTTGTGGGAACGCTTGGCATCTACTGTACGCGCGACAATAACTCTAAGTTTGAGGATGACATCTCGCGCCTTTGCTCGCGCGACCTAACCGATATTGTCATGACACAGATTGTCGAAGATCTGCGTCATGGCTATGACCGAAAGTGGGTGCGTCGTGGCATGTGGGATAAGTCCTACTATGAGGCTCGCCTGCCTTGGTGTCCCACGATGCTCCTCGAGCTGTTGTCGCACCAGAACTTTGCCGATATGCGCCTAGGTCTTGACCCTCAGTTCCGCTTTGATGTAAGCCGCGCGATATATAAGGGTGTGCTGCGCTACCTCTCTAGCCAGTATGGTGTTGAGTATGTTGTGCAACCACTTCCTGTAAATAGCTTTGCCGCTGAGCTTGATGGTCGTCGCGTGCGCCTTAGCTGGTCGCCTACGGTAGATGTGTTGGAGCCCTCGGCAACGCCCGACTACTATGTTCTATACACGCGCGTGGGCGATGGAGGTTTTGACTCAGGACGCAGGGTAGATGCAACATCTATCGAACTGGAGCAGGAGCCCGATAAGATTTATAGCTATCGTGTCACCGCAGTTAATGAGGGTGGCGAGAGCTTCGATTCGGAGACCCTTGCCGCGGCAATTGGCAAGCGTAGAGAGTGTGTGCTTGTTATCAATGGCTTCGATAGGGTGGCTGCCCCGGTGAGCTACCGTGGCGATAAGAGTGTCGGCTTCTACAACTGCTACGATAGTGGTGTGGCGTATATCGAAGATATATCATTTATCGGCGAGCAGGTAAACTTTAATAGCGAACTCTACAAGTCGTTGAACGATAACAATGCTCTGGGTCAGTCATATAACGACTTTGAGACGGAGGTCATCGCTGGAAATAGCTTCGACTTTGTGGCGTTGCATGGTCGCTCTATCCTTGCGGCGGGCTACTCCTTTGCCTCGGCATCGCATAGTGCTGTGCAGAGTGGGATGGTAACTCTTGCAGACTATGAGGCTGTCGATCTGATCCTTGGTAAGCAGCGCACAACGCCTGTTGGTGCTGGCGAAAAGTATCGCTATGAGGCTCTGCCGTCGCTGTTACAGACACAGCTTCAGGGATATGTTAATCAGGGTGGTTCGCTGATGATCTCGGGAAGCTATCTTCTGAGCGATCTATGGCAGTCACCCACGGCTACGGAGGCCGATCGTAAGTTTGCTGAGGAGGTTCTTCATGTCAGCTTTGGTGGAGCTATGGCGACACGTCGTGGAGAGGTCAAAGGTGCAGGGCTAAGCCTGTTGCGAGCTCTCCCAATGGTGAAGTTTAATACCGAGCTTAACGGCAAAATATACTCTGTCGAGTCGCCCGAGGTGGTTACGCCAGCCGGTAGCGATGCCTATATTGCGATGCGTTATCGCGATACGAACCAGAGTGCCGCTGTAGCATATAATGGCTCTTATCGTAGCCTTGTTCTTGGTTTTCCGTTCGAGACCATTGTTGATGGTGCGACGCGTGATAAGATGATGGACGAGGTACTGGCATTTCTTATTAAATAACCCCTCTTTATTTAATCCGTATGGCACTTTCGCGACATAATCTTCAGACAATACTCATGCCCCTTGCAATGGTTGTGGGTGCGCTGCTGCGTAATCCTTTGGCATCTGTCGAGGAGGCGAGTGGACATTTGCTCACGCCGATGCTTATTGCGGCAATGCTCTTTGTTACATTCTGCAAGATAGATATTCGCAATATGCGTCTGCACTGGTCGCATCTTGTGATGCTTCTGGTTCAGTTTGTTGGCTCAGTGTCGGTATATTACATCGTAGAGCCGTTGCTGGGCATCACCGTAGCTCAGGGTGCAATGATCTGTGTGATGGCTCCTATCGCTATGGCGGCAGTCGTTATTGGCAATATGCTTGGAGCTAATGTCACGACGATGGTTACTTATAGCCTCGTGTGTAACCTTGTTACGGCACTGCTTATCCCGCCCATGCTCCACACCTTCGGTAGTGGTAGTTGCGGCTTTGCCGTGATTATAGCCCGCGTGGCACCTACGCTCATAGCCCCATTTGCTGTTGCCCAGCTATGTCGCTGGCTTCTGCCACGTGTTGCCGCGTGGTTTGCCTCGCACTCAATTGTCTCTTTCTATCTATGGCTTGTGTCGCTGATACTTGTCATGGGTCGCACCACGCTATTTATCATCAATGCCGATGCAAGTCTCTATGTTGAGATAGAGCTCGCTGCGGTGGCTTTGATATTGTGCCTTGTGCAGTTTGGCTTGGGACGTATGTTGGGACGATATACTGGCGACGTGGTGGCAACTACCCAGTCTATGGGGCAAAAGAATACCATCTTTGCAGTTTGGCTCTCTCTCAACTTCCTCGACCCTATCGCCTCGATAGCCCCCACTGCATATATTGTTTGGCAGAACTTGCTAAATAGTTATCAGATATTTCAGTATAACAAGAAGATAAGCAACAGAAAGACCGACGCCCGTTAGGTGTCGGTCTTTCTGTTGTAGGAGGCAAATCGCTCGCCTGAAAGTGTCGTCCGCGTGAAAGTGTCGCCCGCATCCACGAGTATGTCGTCCGCGTGAAAGCGTCGCCCGCATCCACGAGCCTAAATCTCTTCGCCGAAGAGGGTGGCTGATGAGCAGCCTGTGATACGCACCTTCACGTAGTCGCCAACCTTGTGGTTGCCACGGTCGAAGACCACCATCTTGTTCTGCGATGTGCGTCCCGATAGCTGCTCCTCGCTACGCTTCGATGTGCACTCCACGAGTATCTCAAACTCCTTGCCTATGTCGCGCTTGTTGCTCTCGGCGGATAGCTCATTCTGGAGGTCGATGATCTCGGTGAGGCGGCGTGTTTTGACATCCTCGGGGATGTCGTCGCCGAGGTTGCGCTGTGCAAATGTTCCTGGACGCTCCGAGTATTTGAACATGTAGGCAAAGTCGTATCCCACCTCGCGCATAAGAGATAGGGTAGCCTGGTGCTCCTCCTCGCTCTCGTGGGCGAAGCCTGCGATGAGGTCGGTGGTGATGGCGCAGTCGGGCATGTAGCGGCGTATAGCCTCCACGCGCTCCAAGTACCACTCGCGGGTGTACTTACGGTTCATGCGCTTAAGCATCTCCGTAGAGCCTGACTGTGCTGGTAGGTGAATAGCCTTGCATATATTTGGCATCGAAGCCATGGTCTCTAGTAGCTTGTCGCTAATATCCTTGGGGTGCGATGTGGCGAAGCGCACACGCAAGAGTGGTGAGATCTCTGCAACGCGCTTTAGCAGCTCGGGGAAGTCTACCTCGCCTGTGCGATACGAGTTCACATTCTGACCGAGGAGTGTCACCTCGCGGTAGCCATTCTCGAAGAGTGTGCGTGCCTCCGAGATGATTGTCTCGGCATCGCGGCTACGCTCGATACCTCGTGTGTAGGGCACTACGCAGTATGAGCAGTAGTTGTTGCAGCCACGCATAATAGCTATGAAGGCACTAACACCATTCTTGTCAAGACGTACGGGAGCAATCTCGGCGTATGTCTCCTCCTTCGATAGCTCTACGTTCACGCCTGTTGAGCCGTTATCCACCTCGCGCACTAGGCGTGGTAGGTCGCGATAGGCATCAGGTCCTGCGACGATGTCAACGCCTGTGCCACCCTTCGTAAGCTCATCCTTAAGGCGTTCTGCCATACATCCTATGATGCCTATTACGAGCGATGGCTTTTGCTTGCGCATGCGGCGCATCTCGCTAAGGCGTCCCCAGATGCGCTGCTCGGCATTGTCGCGTATCGAGCAGGTGTTGATAAGCACTATATCTGCCTCCTCGAGGCTCTCGGTATAGCGGTATCCCTCCTGCTGCATGATAGATACAACAATCTCTGAGTCGCCGACGTTCATCTGGCAACCATAAGTCTCGATATATAGCTTGCGCCCGCTACCGGTGAGTGGGCGCAAATTATTCATAGCAATATTCATCTATTGGTAACTTTAAAGTTAATGTAGACTCTTAAACCTTACTCGGTAGGCATTCCATTCTCCTCTGGGAATGGCTTGAAGCCCTGACCGAATGTGTCATAAGCGTCGGTGACAACCACAAAGGCCTTAGGATCGAACTCCTTGATCTTATGCTGTACGTTGCGCACCTCCTTGCGGTTTACTACGAGGAAGATCATCTCCTTCTCGTTGTCGGTGTACATACCCTTAGCCTTGAGGTAGGTACCACCACGGTTTAGCTCATGAAGAATATACTCGCGCATCTTGTCTGAGTGTTCCTCGCAGATGATGTAGAGGAGCTTGTCGCGTGAAGCACCGTCGATAGTGTAGCCCAAAACTTTGGCATTCACGAAGATACATACTGCCGAATAGAGCGAGAGCATAACACCAGCACCTGGGCCATCGATACCGATACCGAAGCCGATAACGAGCAAACCGCTAAGCACGATGATAGCATCTGAGAGAAGTACACCATTTGCAAACTTCATCTTGGCAAAACGGTGCAGAAGCATACCTGTGATGTCGGTACCACCTGTTGCAGCGTTATTGCGGATTACGATACCTACACCAACACCACTGAAGCAACCTCCGATGATGGCTGCAAGCATAAGGTGCTCCGAGAGGTCGATCTGACCACCAAGGAGGAGTGCTGGGTCAAGTGCCTCGATGGCTGCCTGATTAGGGTAAACTAGGTAGTCGAGGATATTCATGATACCAGGGGTGATGAAGGATGCAAAGATGGTTCTTCCACCAAATGTTCCACCGAAGAGCACTAGGGCAGTTAAGATGAGTGGCACATCAAACATATAGCCAAATGTACCTACCTGAATTGATGGGAATAGGTTGTGAAGCACAAGTGCCAAACCGTAAATACCACCAGGTACTAGGTTGTAGGGGTTGATGAATACAACGAATGCCACTGCAACCATGAAGCATCCAAATACAATCTGACCCATTGATGACCACCAATGGATGTTTGTGACTGACTCTTTGGCAGATACTGCCATCTGTGAAAGGTTAAGTTTTAGTCTCATAAATATGCAATTCTGTAATTTTATTCATAAATTAGCTATCAAAGATACGAATTTTTTTAAACATTACAATAGTGTGGTGCTATTTTTTATTTAGCCTCCCTATTTTGTGCTCAATTGAATGGTGTTAAGATTGTGATTTTTTTGTTTTTCAAAATCTTTTTCTTATCTTTGTAATTACTACACATCACCCTTTTGATGTAATATTTTAGTAATCAATAACATAGGAAATTTATGGAGACGTGGGGCGTATTAACATATTACTGCGCATTTACCATTCTAATAATCGCATATTTGCTCGGCTCGATACCAAGTGCTGTATGGATTGGTAAGAAATATTATGGCATAGATATTCGAGAGCATGGATCTAAAAATGCGGGTACGACAAATATGCTCCGTGTGTTGGGTAAGCGTGCAGCGTTGCCAGTATTTGTGATCGACTACTTCAAAGGCTTTGGTGGTGTGATGCTCACGGCGTTGTTGCGTTATGACGACTCGGTGAGTGATGCTTGGCTTATCAACATGCGTATCATCGCCACTGTTGCGGTGGTGCTCGGTCATATCTTCCCGATCTTCGCGGGTTTTAGAGGTGGTAAGGGTGTGGCAACACTCCTCGGTGCTGGCACTGCAATCTATCCGCCAATCTTGCTTATGTGCTTTGGCGTATGGTGCTTGGTGTTTGCCGTATGGCACTATGTGTCGCTTGCCTCGATGGTTGCAGGATGTTGCTATCCTCTGCTTGTAATGATCTTTGCAACAATGACATACGATCCCGCAGCTCCTTTCCAAAGTGTTCCATTTATCATCTTTTCGTGGGTTGTTGCCGTGTTGCTTGTTTGGACTCACCGCAAGAATATCGGACGTCTGCGCGATGGCACCGAGTCGAAGATATATCTCTGGCTCAAGCCCGACGAAAAATCTCAGTCGAGTGAGTCTGCGGAGAGTGACCCTGTGACCCTCGATTCGATGATTTCGGATGATGAGCCTAGAGTATAGAGAATATTGAGCAGCGTAAGATAAACTATTACGTTGCTCAATTTCTTTATATATCATGAGTTAACTTTGATTTTTAGCCTTTAAAAGATTTTTAATTTTGCGAAAAAAATTATATCTTTGTGCTCTAATTTATATGTAGTGAATTTTTAGAGATAAAGATACGAGATGAAAAACATTCGCAACTTCTGTATTATTGCACATATCGACCACGGTAAGAGTACTCTTGCAGACCGCCTCCTTGAGAAGACAAATACGCTAAACCAGCGTGAGATGCAGTCGCAGGTGCTCGATGATATGGATCTTGAGCGTGAGAAGGGTATCACCATTAAGAGCCATGCCATCCAGATGGAGTATAAGGCGAAAAATGGCGAGCTCTATGTGCTTAATCTTATCGACACCCCAGGACACGTCGACTTCTCATACGAGGTGTCACGTGCTATCGCCTCGTGCGAGGGTGCATTGCTTGTTGTTGACTCTACGCAGGGTATTCAGGCGCAGACAATCTCAAACCTTTATCTTGCACTAGGTCAGGATCTTGAGATTATCCCAGTCCTCAATAAGATTGATTGTGACTCGGCAATGATCGACGAGGTTAAGGATCAGATTATAGACCTTATTGGCTGTCGCGAGGATGAGATCTTGCTTGCGTCAGGAAAGACAGGTCAGGGTGTCGAGGATATTCTTGAGGCGATAATCGAGCGTATTCCAGCTCCAAAGGGCGATGAGAATGCTCCGTTGCAGGCTCTTATCTTTGACTCGGTGTTTAACCCATTCCGTGGCGTTATTGCCTACTTCCGTGTCTTCAACGGCACGTTGCGCAAGGGTGACCATGTGAAGTTCTTCAATACGGGTAGTGAGTATGATGCCGACGAGATTGGCGTGCTCAAGCTAAAGATGGTGGAGCGCGGCGAGATCAAGGCGGGAGATGTGGGATACATCTGCTCGGGCATCAAGAACTCTACCGATGTCAAGGTGGGTGATACCATCACCTCTGTGTCAAACCCATGTAGCGAGGCGATTGCCGGCTTCGAGGATGTGAAGCCTATGGTCTTTGCCGGAGTCTACCCTGTTGAGGCTGATCAGTATGAGGATCTTCGTGCCTCACTTGAGAAGCTTAAGCTCAACGATGCGTCGCTTACTTTCGAGCCTGAGAGCTCGCTGGCACTAGGCTTTGGCTTCCGTTGCGGATTTCTCGGACTCCTCCACATGGAGATCATCCAGGAGCGTCTATACCGTGAGTTCGACATGGATGTGATCACCACTGTGCCTAACGTGTCGTACCACATCACAACGACGCAGGGCGAGGAGCTTGAGGTGCATAACCCATCGGGACTTCCCGAGATCACCAAGGTGGCGAAGATTGAGGAGCCATATATCCTTGCACAGATCATCACTAAGGCAGACTTCCTCGGAAATGTGCTTAAGTTGTGTATCGATAAGCGCGGAGTGATGAAGAACCAAACATTCATTACGCAGGATCGTGTAGAGGTTAACTTCGAGATGCCACTCTCGGAGATCGTCTTCGACTTCTACGATAAGCTTAAGAGTATCTCTAAGGGCTATGCTTCGTTCGATTACCACCGTACTGGCTATCAGCTAAGTAAGCTTGCAAAGCTCGATATTCTCCTCAATGGCGAGGCTGTCGATGCGCTATCGTCACTCATCTATGCCGACCACGCCTACGACTTCGGTCGTAAGATGTGCGAGAAGCTTAAGGAGCTTATCCCTCGCCAGCAGTTCGATATCGCTATTCAGGCAGCCATTGGTGCAAAGATCATTGCTCGTGAGACTGTAAAGGCCGTACGTAAGGATGTTACAGCGAAGTGCTACGGTGGCGATATCTCACGTAAGCGTAAGTTGCTCGAGAAGCAGAAGGCTGGTAAGAAGCGTATGCGACAGATTGGCTCGGTGCAGGTTCCGCAGTCGGCGTTTCTTGCGGTTCTTAAAATGGATTAATTTCTTTGTTGTGATAAGGGGGCATCTTCGACCTCTCAATCGCTGTGCTGAATGGGAAATACCATCAGTATGTCCCATCCAGCCCAGCATCTTCATCGAGGTCAAATCTGCCGCCCTTCTGACAACAAATTGGTTCTTTGTAGTGATAAAGGGTCATCTGCGGCGTCTGGCTCATTGCCCCGAATGGGGAAATACCTCAAGTATGTCCCCATCCGTGTCAATTTCGACCAGCCTCACAGCTGCCTCCCTTCTGACAACAAATTGTGCAAACCTGAAAGTTCGTGTTTTAGGGAGTTTAGGGAAATTAGGGAGTTTAAGGAGTTTAAGGAGTTTAGTGATTGCTAACAACTAAACTCTAAAAACTAAAAACTAACAACTTCTCTTGCGGTAGTAGCTCAGTTGGTAGAGCATCGGCTTCCCAAGCCGAGGGTCGCGGGTTCGAGTCCCGTCTACCGCTCAGCTTGCTGAGGGGTTATAGGAGACTCTCCACAGCGACCCTCGAACGCCCCTTTCAGGGGCTGGGGGTGTAAATATAAATAGTTGCGCGAAGCGCGGGTTCGAGTCACGTCTACCGCTATGGTTGAACTATGAAAAATTCCAAACTATGAGAAAACTAATACTTTCGATCGCTATGATCGTTGCTGTGGCGACACAGGCAATGGCGCAGGGCTATGTGCCTACAAAGGAGAATCTTGAGAGTCGCAAGGAGTTTGCCGAGGACCGCTTCGGAGTATTCATCCACTGGGGAATATACAGCATGTTTGCGCAGGGCGAGTGGTACTTGCAGAATGCTGGACTCAATCGCGATGAGTATGCCAAGGCTGCCGATGCCTTCTACCCCCATCGCTTCAATGCAAAGGAGTGGGTATCAACAATTAAGGCGTCTGGTGCAAAGTACATCTGTATCACTACACGCCATCACGATAGCTTCTCGATGTGGGATACTGCTGAGTCAGATTTTGATATTGTCGATGCTACGCCTTATGGTCGTGATATTTTGAAGGAGTTGGCACGTGAGTGTCGCAAGCAGGACATAGCACTCCACCTCTACTATTCGCATGCCGACTGGTCGCGTGACGACTATCCTCGTGGACGTACTGCAAAGGGTGTTACGGGTCGTGACGAGTCGAAGATCAGCTGGGAGGAGTATTATGGCTTTATGAACCGTCAGATCACCGAGCTTCTAACCAACTATGGACCTATCCGTGCAATGTGGTTTGATGGCTGGTGGGACCACGACGAGGATCCTACACCTTTCGACTGGCAGCTCGACGAGCAGTATGCCTTGGTGCATAAGTTGCAGCCCTCGTGCCTAGTGGCTAACAACCACCATCAGGTGCCTTTTGAGGGTGAGGATATTCAGATTTTTGAGCGCGATCTTCCAGGTGAGAATACACATGGACTCTCGGGTCAGGCGGTTAGTCGTCTGCCTCTGGAGACATGTCAGACGATGAATGGCATGTGGGGATACAAGGTTGTGGATCAGGAGTATAAGTCGACAGAGACACTTATACGTTATTTGGTTAGTGCAGCTGGTAAGGGCGCAAACCTATTGCTAAATGTTGGTCCTCAGCCTAATGGTGAGCTTCCTGCTGTTGCCGTTGAGCGTCTTAAGCAGATGGGAGAGTGGATGGCTATGTATGGCGATACTATCTATGGCACTGAGGCTGGAGATGTTAAGCCTCAGGAGTGGGGTTGTACGACACGCAAGGGCAATCGTCTTTTTGTTCATATCTTTGAACTCGACGAGGAGGTATTGTACTTGCCTCTAACTTGCAAGGTCACAAAGGCTAAGAACTATAATACTGGCGAGGAGATCCCATTCAAGAAGACAGATTGGGGTATTCTTCTCAATGTGGGTAAGGTTGAAAATTGCACCGACTTTATTGTCGAACTTAAAACCCGATAAGGGAGGTGTTGTGTAGGCTTGCACTCGAATTACGATCATGGCGAAAGTTGAGTAATCGAGCGTTAAAGTTGCTAATATGATGAAAATTATCGCAGTCTACGGTTGTGGATTGCGATTTTTTTTATATCTTTGCACGATTAACGCACGTATGCGGGTGAGACACCTCTGCCGAAAGACTCTTTTAGGGGGCTTGTGATGGTTTGTGGGGTTGGTTGTTGCTCGCTGCTTTATGCATTGAAGATACTAAAAAACAAATAATTACAAAACTTTTTAACAATGCAGAGTAAAGGAATTATTAAGTGGCTGGCAGCGCTTCTTGCGCTCGCTTGCGTCTTCCAGCTCTCGTTCACCTTCGTAACACGTAAGGTGGAGGCTGATGCTGCGAAGCAGGAGAATCCCCAGGCTTATCTCGATGAGAAGTGGGATGATGTAGTTTACAACCTTGGCGTAGTGGAGTACACTTACGCAGATTGTAAGAATCGTGAGCTCAACCTTGGTCTTGACCTTAAGGGCGGTATGAACGTCATGCTTGAGATCAAGGCAGAGGATGTTATTCGTGCTAATGCCGAGAGCAAGGGCGCAGTTCGTAAGGATGCAGAGCTCAACGCTCGCATGGAGAAGGCTCTCTACGAGGCTGCTAAGGCAGAGGGTGCTTCGGCAGCTGTTGATGCCTTCATCGCAGCTAGCAACGCTGAGGATCTTGCTAAGATCTTCAATGTTGAGGACATGACAGTGTTGGCTACCGACCTTAAGAACCTTATCGATGGTTCAGTAGGTGCAGCTTTCAATGTGTTGCAGAACCGTATCGACCTTCTTGGTGTTACTCAGCCTAACATCCAGCTCGTAACAGGTACTAACCGTATCTCTGTTGAGCTTCCTGGTGTTAAGGAGCCTGAGCGTGTAGGTAAGCTTCTTGCATCTACTGCAAACCTTGAGTTCTGGGAGGTTTACGACAACACCGACATCAGCGAGGTTACATCAGTGCTCTACAGCGAGGAGCTTAACGAGGCTGTTCGCGACCACCTTATCGCTGAGGGTGTTTCGGAGGATGAGGTAGAGGCTATGTTGCCACGCAACCTTATCAGCGTTTCGTTCGAGTATGTTGCTGCTGACGGTAGCGTTCAGCCATCAATGGTTTACGCTCCACAGGTAGGTGCTGCCGAGAAGGAGAACCTTGAGATGCTTAGCAGCTACTTCCGCATCCCTGCCGTTAAGGCTTTGTTCCCAAGCGATCTTAAGCTTGCTTGGTCAAACAAGAGCGTTAACGAGAGTGCTAAGGGTACATTCGTGCTCTACGCATTGCGTGGTATGAACGGTATTGCTGCTCCTGTTTTGGATGGTACTGGTATCACTAACTCACGTGCTCAGGGTGGTCAGAATGGTGGCTTTGAGGTATCAATGACCATGGATTCTGAGACCTCTATCAAGTGGGCTGACATCACAGAGCGTAATACAGATAAGCAGATCGCTATCGTTTTGGATGGCTATGTATATTCTGCTCCTGTTTCTCACGGTCGTATCGATGGTGGTAACTCATCAATCACTGGTGGTTTCGATGTTCAGGAGGCTGAGGATCTTGCTAGCGTGCTTAACTCAGGTAAGGCTCCAGCACCTGCTACTATCATCTACTCAGAGGTTGTAGGTCCATCACTCGGTGCTAAGGCTATCAACGACGGTCTTGTATCATTTGCGTTGGCATTCTTGCTCGTGTTGGTTTACATGGCATTCTTCTACAAGGGTGCTGGTATGATGGCAAACATCGCACTTCTCTTCAACGTACTTCTCCTCATGGGTGTACTTGTATCGTTCGGTGCAGTGTTGACACTCCCTGGTATCGCAGGTATCGTACTTACTATGGGTATGGCTGTGGATGCTAACGTTATCATCTTCGAGCGTGTTAAGGAGGAGCTTCGCGCTGGCAAGGGTCTATCGTTGGCTATCAAGGATGGTTTCTCGAACGCTTACTCAGCAATTATCGATGGTAACCTCACTACAATCATCACCGGTGTTGTTCTCTTCTTCTTCGGTACTGGTCCAGTGAAGGGCTTCGCAACAACCTTGGTTGCTGGTATCATCACATCGTTGTTCTGCTCGATCTTCATCACTCGTGTACTTCTTGAGGCACGTGCTACACGTAAGGGCTCAATCTCATTCTCAAATAAGTTCTCTGAGAACTTCTTGCAGAATGTTAAGTTTAGCTTCATCTCTAAGCGTAAGGTATCGTACATCGTATCGGGTACTCTTCTTGTACTCTCTGTAATCTCGTTCTGCACTCTTGGTCTTAACCAGGGTATCGACTTCACAGGTGGTCGTACATACGTTGTTAAGTTCGATCAGCCAGCTAACGAGGAGCAGCTTCGCGAGAACCTTGAGGCTCAGTTTGCTCAGCTTAAGGATGCTGCAAACACTTCGTTCGAGGTTAAGCAGTTCGGTGGCGAGGATCAGGTACGTATCATCACTCAGTTTGAGCCTACTGCCGAGATGATCGCTGAGGCTAAGGCTGCAGCAGGTATCCATGCTGACGATATCGACGCTAACTACATCGTAGCTAACTTTATCTATGAGGCTTCAAAGAACCTCTACACAACAACTATTGACCGTGAGGCATTCATCAATCCTGATAACGGTAAGGGTATCACCTCATCTGAGCAGGTTGGTAGCGCTATCTCAAGCGAGATGACTGTAAACTCAATCATCGCAGTTGTTATCTCACTTGTAGCTATCGGTCTTTACATCGCAGTTCGTTTCCGCCGTTGGCAGTGGGCACTTGGTGCTACCGCAGCTTTGGCTCACAATGCATTGCTCGTAATCGGTCTATTCTCAATGCTCTATGCTGTTATGCCTTTCAACTTGGAGGTTAACCAGGCATTTATCGCTGCGATCTTGACCATCATCGGTTACTCAATCAACGATACAGTGGTTATCTTTGACCGTATCCGTGAGTACATCGGTCTATATCCAAAGCGCGATATGAAGACAAACATCGACTCGGCGATCTGCGCTACATTGTCACGTACAATCAATACTTCGGGTACTACACTTGTAACTCTCCTCTCGATCTTTATCTTCGGTGGTGAGACTATCCGTGGTTTCGTATTTGCGTTGATCCTTGGTGTTATCATCGGTACATACTCTTCAGTATTTATCGCAACTCCTATCGCATACGACCTTCAGCGTAAGAAGGCTATCAAGGAGTAATTAAGGTAAATTACCAATCCTAAAGATCCCGATGAGTTTTTCCTTATCGGGATCTTTTTTGCTCTTTAGACTCGTTGTAAGATCCCACTCGATTGATGTTGAAACCTGCTATTTTTCGCTCGTAATCTTTTGAGGTTGTGACATATTTTCTTAACTTTGCAAATTATAATCACTTTATTGCTATGAGCAAATTTATTGATACCCTTAAGCAGTTGCGCAGCTACATCTCGCCGGTATATGTTACGATGTTCGTTGCGGCATTTATATTATGGTATATCACCAAGCTTGGTGAGGTCTATACTACAGATCACCAGATCACTGTCGTTGTCGATGGCGAGGAGCTAGATGTTGATTGTGTTATTCGCGGTAAGGGTACCAACCTTATCGGCTACACACTATCCTCAAAGCATGATGTTTTTGAGATCCCCTCGACAGAGCTTACCTTCGACATGGAGAGCGTTGCTGAGGATGGCACGCCGATGCACCATATTGCCACTACGTCGCTTCAGCAGGCTATTGCTGCACGCATGACAGGTGTCGAGGTTGTCTCGGTGGGTGCTCTGCAGCCAATACGCTATGTGCTGATGTGTGAGTAGCGGTGTGGGTATTACAG
Organism: Alistipes sp.; assembly: GCA_017379015.1. Taxonomy (GTDB): domain Bacteria; phylum Bacteroidota; class Bacteroidia; order Bacteroidales; family Rikenellaceae; genus Alistipes. The sequence continues at coordinate 14,763 of JAFNXN010000030.1, read as the reverse complement.
ATATTTTTCCAATTTACTATATATAATTTATAATATGTATAAGGTGGGAATTACTGGTGGCATTGGCTCGGGCAAGAGCTTGGTGTGCTCCATGCTCCGAGATCGAGGTGTTGCCATCTACGATTGTGATCAGCGTGCCAAGGAGCTTATGGCATCAGACGGGGTGATTCGTGAGGAGCTTATTCGCAGTTTTGGCGATGAGGTCTTTGACGGTGGTGTGCTCAATAGAGCCTATCTCGCCGAGCGTGTCTTTAGCAATACCGACGAACTTGCTAAGCTTAATGCCATTGTTCATCCCCGTGTTGCTCAGGATTTCGAGCGTTGGGCGGCGGCTGAGAGTGGGGGCTATGTTGTCCTTGAGTCGGCAATACTCTTTGAGTCGGGATTTGATGCTAAGGTAGATGTCGCTGTTGCTGTGATGGCACCTGAGGAGCTACGTATTGAGCGTGCCATGCAGCGCGATGGCGTTTCTCGCGAGCTTATTGTGGAGCGTATGCGTAATCAGCTCAGCGATGATGAGCGTTGCCATCGAGCTAAGTATGCTATTGTAAATATTGAGCTTGACGACCTTGAGGAGGATGTCGAGCAGTTGCACCGTCGTCTAAGTTATGATGCTCGAGAGCAGCGTGCTTGATTTGCGCAGAGCGCAGGTGATGGCTATTGTCAACCTTACGCCTGACTCTTTCTATGCCGAAAGTAGACATACATCGTCTAGCTCCGTAGCCCGAGCTATCGAGCAGCATGCCTCGGCTGGTGCTACGATCGTAGATCTTGGAGGCTATTCGTCACGCCCTGGAGCTTGCGACGTGTCGCTTGAGGAGGAGTGGCAAAGAGTATCTATGGGTCTTGAGGCGGCACGTATGGTAGATTGTGGGGTAGTGGTGTCGGTTGATACATTTCGATCTGAAATCGTGCGACGCGCCTATGAGCAGTTTGGCAATTTTATCGTTAACGACATCTCGGCAGGGGAGCTGGATGATCAGATGGTTGGCGTAGTTGCCAAGCATAAGTTGATCTATGTGGCTATGCACATGCGTGGCGTGCCACGTACGATGCAGAGTATGACAGAGTACGAGGAGGGTGTTGTGCGAGGCGTTGTTAGCTATTTTAAGAGCCGTGTTGGGGAGTTGCAGTCGGCAGGCATCGAGCGTGAGCGCCTTATCCTCGATCCTGGATTTGGATTTGCTAAGAGCGCAGAGCAGAACTATGAGCTTCTCACCTCGCTTGGCGAACTCTCGCAGTTGGGATTCCCTCTTCTTGTGGGCGTATCTCGCAAATCAATGATATATAAGCCGTTAGGCATTACCGCTGAGGAGTCGCTTGCTGGGTCACTGGCATTTGCCTGGGAGGCGATGCGTGGCGGAGCAAAGATTATTCGTGTACACGATGTTGCTGCTACGCGTCAGATAGTTGACCTTTATAACCACTATAATAGGATGTAGATGATTAAGGTTGAGAATATTGTTAAACGCTTCGGTGCACTTGAGGTGTTGCACGGGGTATCACTTGAGGTTTCTCGAGGCGAGATTGTCTCGATTGTTGGGCAGAGTGGAGCTGGTAAGAGCACACTATTGCAGATTATCGGAACACTTATGGATGCCGACTCGGGTAGTGTGACGATCGATGGAAAGAGCGTTCAGGGTATGTCGGATGTTGAGCTCTCGGAGTTTCGTAATAGACATATTGGCTTTGTTTTCCAATTTCATCATCTGCTTGAGGAGTTCACGGCGCGTGAAAATATCATGATGCCGATGCTCATTGGTGGTGCTCGCCGTGTGGATGCTGAGCGTAGGGCCGATGAGCTTCTCGATATGGTTCAGATGTCACATCGTGCATCGCATCGTCCCTCGGCACTCTCGGGTGGTGAGCAGCAGCGTGTTGCCATTGCTCGTGCTCTGGCAAATAGCCCATCAGTGGTGCTTGCTGATGAGCCTACGGGAAATCTCGATACTGCCACACGCGATGATATTCAACGCCTCTTCTTCGATCTTAGAGAGCGTACAAACCAGACATTTATTATAGTTACGCATGACGAGCATCTTGCCCAGATGTCGGACCGTAAAATTGTTATGAGCGATGGAACTATTAAGTAGTGATATGTCGCGTGAGGAGCTACGTGATATTCTCGAATCGCTCCACGATAGATATAATCGAGAGGAGTTTATCGCTCCAGATCCGATAAGCATACCTCACATGTTTGTTGATGAGCGCGATCAGGAGATTGCTGGTCTCTTCGCTTCGACCATTGCATGGGGCAACCGTAAGGCTATTGTGACGAGTGCTAGGCGTATGATGCACTATATGGATAATGCCCCTTACGACTTTGTGGTTAATGCCTCGGAGGATGAGCTTAACCATCTGCGCTCATACGTGCATCGCACCTATAATGGTAATGATTTCCGCGATTTTGTTCTGTGTGTACGTGGCATTATCGCTCGCTGGGGATCTATCGGAGCTCTCTTTGAGAGCAGCTATAAGGAGCATCGAGATATGCGTCGCGTGTTGTCGGAGTTTCGCCGTGAGTTCTTTATGGCCGAGCACGATAAGCACTCCGAAAAGCATATCTCATCTATCGATCGTGGTGCTGCGTGCAAGCGTCTGAATATGTATCTTAGGTGGATGGTGCGTCGCGACGACCGTGGTGTGGACCTTGGTATATGGCAGCAGATACCTATGTCGGCACTATACCTCCCACTCGATATTCATACTGGACGTATTGGTCGCTCTATGGGGCTTCTTACGCGCAAGCAGGACGACTGGAAGGCTGTGGAGGAGATCACAGCTACGCTTCGTGAGATGTGCCCCGAGGATCCTACACGCTACGACTACTCGTTGTTTGGTCTTGGTATCTCGGGCGATAAACTCTAGCCACGATGTTTCAGTTTAAGCACTTTACGCTAGAAGATGAGCTGTGCGCCATGAAGGTTGGTACCGACGGCGTGCTGCTCGGTGCGTGGGCAGATGTGTCGGAAAGTAGGCGTGTGCTTGATCTTGGCACTGGCAGTGGACTCATTGCCATGATGGTGGCACAGCGTAATGACGATAGTGATATTCTCGCCATAGATGTCGATTCGGGTGCTGCGAGTCAGGCGGCCATCAATTTTGAGCGTTCGCCATGGGGTGATCGCCTTAGAGTTGAGCTTTGCGATGTGCGTAGCCTATCTTCAGAGTGGCAGTTCGACCATATAGTGAGTAACCCGCCCTATTTTGTTGAGACTACCGAGTCGCCTAGTGAGGCGCGTGCTATTGCCCGTCACGCGCGACATCTCTGCGTTCGAGATATTGTTGATGCGGCAGAGCGACTACTTGTCGAGGGTGGACGACTTAGTGTTATCCTACCTTCGGATGTGGCTGCAAAGTTCCGTCGCGAGGCTTTTGAACGCCTTTGGCTTGTGCGACAGTTGGATATATCGACTAAGGTGGGTGAGCCACCTCGCCGCACGATGATGGAGTTTCGCAAGATCGCCTCACCGATCAATCCACATTGCGATCATATAACCATTGGCAGTGCCGAGTATCGTGCGCTGGTTGATGATTTCTACCTTGACAATAGACTATAATTCAGCTAATTATATGAGATAAGGCAGCCTCGTTATCGGAAGCTGCCTTATCTCATTGTCATAGGCTATTGCTTGTTACTCCACGTCGAGCTGGACACACTCAATGCCCACCTTCTCGAGGAGTTGAATGCCATCATCCGAACGGTATGGGTCGGCATATACAACACGCTTGATGCCCGCCTGGATGATTAGCTTTGCACACTCGATACATGGTGAGGCAGTGACATATAGCGTTGAGCCATCGCAGTTGTTGGCACTCTTAGCCACCTTTGTTATAGCGTTTGCCTCGGCGTGTAGCACGTAGGGCTTTGTCTTGCCCATGTCGTCCTCGCAGATATTCTCGAAGCCCGCAGGAGTGCCATTGTAGCCATCCGAGATGATCATCTTGTCCTTAACCAGCAGGGCTCCCACCTTGCGGCGCACGCAGTATGAGTTCTCTGCCCATACGCGTGCCATCTGCAAGTAGCGGACGTCAAACTGACGCTGTTTTTGCTCCTTATATCCCATACCTGCGTAGCGATTAGGCTAGTTTGCCGTGGCAGTGCTTATACTTCTTGCCCGAGCCACAAGGACATGGATCGTTACGACCTACCGACTTGTCAACCTTGATAGGTGCAGTCTTGCCTCTCTCGCCCTGACCTGCGGCAGCAGCGGCAGCCATGCGCGACTCCTGAAGCTTGTTCATGTCGATCTTTGACTTCTGGTTGCCACGAGCCTCCTTGATCGACTCGGTGTTGTTCTCGCGAACGGCGATGCCCGACTTGTTGATAAGAGCCAATACGTTGCGGTTTACATCCTCCAGCATCTTTGAGAAGAGCTGGAACGACTCTAGCTTGTAGATGAGCAATGGATCTTTCTGCTCGTATGTAGCATTCTGAACACTCTGGCGTAGGTCATCCATCTCGCGAAGGTGCTCGCGCCATGCATCGTCGATAGTGGTGAAGAGCGCAACCTTAGCGAACTCGCGGTAGATGTCGAGGCAGTTGCTATCCTTGCACTTCTGCAACTCTACGGGGATGGCGTAGCGTAGGCGACCATCGGTAATAGGGAATGCTATACGTGTATCCATCTGGTGCTCGCGATCCTTATAGATGTGCTCCATTGTTGGACGTACTATCGTAGCGATTGACTCTGCCTTACGCTCGTAGTGTGCTGTGAGGTCCTCACAGATAGCATCGATAATCTCCTTTGGCTTCATTGCGTCGAACTTAGCCTCGTCGATAGATGTCTCGATAGCCACCTCGCGCATAAGGTCAAACTTAAACTCCTCGAACGAGCAGCCCTCGTGTGACTCTACGAAGCGAAGAGCATAGTCCTGACGAAGGTTGTTGAGGTCGATGTCGATACGCTCGCCATAGAGAGCGTGGCGACGACGTGTGTAGATAACCTCACGCTGTGAGTTCATCACATCGTCATACTCCAACAGACGCTTACGTGTTCCGAAGTGGTTCTCCTCAACCTTCTTCTGTGCTCGCTCAATAGCCTTGGTCATCATGCCTGCCTGAATAACCTCACCCTCTTCAAGACCCATCTTGTCCATCATCTTGGCAATACGGTCCGAACCGAAGAGACGCATTAGGTTATCCTCCAACGATACGAAGAACTGTGATGAGCCGGGGTCGCCCTGACGACCAGCACGACCACGCAACTGGCGGTCTACACGACGGCTCTCATGACGCTCTGTACCGATGATTGCCAAACCACCGTGCTCCTTAACATCTGCCGAAAGCTTAATATCGGTACCACGACCTGCCATGTTGGTAGCGATGGTAACCTGTCCGCTGCGACCTGCCTCGGCAACGATCTGTGCCTCGAGCTGGTGCTGCTTAGCATTCAGCACGTTGTGCTTAATACCACGGATCTTGAGCATACGGCTCAACAACTCTGAGATCTCCACAGAGGTGGTACCCACGAGCACTGGACGACCCTCAGAGATGAGTCGTTCAACCTCGGCGATAACGGCATTATACTTCTCACGTGCGGTCTTATAGACAAGATCCTCACGGTCATCACGAATTACAGTCTTATTGGTAGGGATCACCACAACGTCGAGCTTGTAGATGCTCCAGAACTCCGATGCCTCGGTCTCAGCTGTACCGGTCATACCAGCAAGCTTATGATACATACGGAAGTAGTTCTGTAGGGTGATGGTTGCGTAAGTCTGCGTAGCATCCTCAACCTTCACATTCTCCTTAGCCTCGATAGCCTGGTGCAGACCGTCAGAGTAGCGACGACCCTCCATGATACGACCTGTCTGCTCGTCAACGATCTTTACCTTGCCGTCGATAAGCACATACTCAACCTCCTTCTCGAACATGAAATAGGCCTTGAGCAGCTGGTTCATGGTGTGTACGCGCTCAGCCTTGATTGCATACTCCGAGAGTAGGTTATCCTTCTGCTGTGCTCGCTCCTCGGGCGAAAGCTCGCTATGCTCAAGCTCAGCGATGCGTGCGCCAATATCAGGGAGGATGAAGAAGCCCTCCTCGCCGAAGCGACGTGATGCCACCTCGTGACCCTTATCTGTGAGGATAAGAGAGTTCATCTTCTCGTCATGGATAACGAAGTTGTCGTCGGTGATCTCGTGCATGCGCTTCTCGTTGTCCTGCATGTAGAAGTTCTCGGTCTTCTGAAGAAGTACCTTTACGCCGGGCTCAGAGAGGAACTTGATGAGTGCCTTGTACTTAGGCATCGCCTTGTGTGCACGAAGAAGTAGCTTACCAGCCTCCACGTGGTCGCCCTCGTTGAACAGACGCTTTGCCTCGGCAACATCCGACGATGACATCTTGCTCTGAAGGTCGTAGATGTAGCGTGCTGCTGGCTGGAACTCGGCGAAGAGCTGGTCGCCACCCTTAGGCACTGGACCTGAGATGATAAGTGGCGTACGTGCATCGTCGATAAGCACTGAGTCGACCTCATCGACAATGGCAAAGTGATGTTTGCGCTGCACGAGGTCCTTAGGTGCTGATGCCATGTTGTCGCGCAGATAGTCGAAGCCGAACTCGTTGTTTGTACCGAATGTGATGTCTGCCATATATGCCTTGCGACGCTCCTCTGAGTTAGGACGAGTGTTGTCGATGCAAGCCACCGATAGACCATGGAACTGATACATAGGACCCATCCACTCGGCATCACGACGTGCCAAGTAGTCGTTCACAGTAACCACATGAACACCCTTGTGAGCCAAGGCGTTGAGGAATACGGGGAGTGTTGCCACCAAGGTCTTACCCTCACCTGTAGCCATCTCGGCGATACGACCCTTATGAAGAACAACACCACCAAAGAGCTGTACGTCGTAGTGTACCATATCCCACTTGATGACGTTACCTCCGGCGGTCCACTCGCTGCTATAGATAGCCTTGTCGCCGTCGATAGTGACAAGATCCTGACGTGTTGCGGCGAGGTTGCGGTCGAAGTCGTTTGCTGTAACCACCACGGTATCGTTCTCGGCAAAGCGGCGCGCAGTATCCTTCATGATGGCAAATGCCTCGGGAAGGATCTCCTCGAGCTTCTGCTCGATCTTATCGTCGATGCGCTTTGTTGTGGTGTCGATCTCCTTTGAGATACGCTCCTTATCCTTGAGAGATGTTTCGGGACGCTCTAGGAGCTCCTTATTCTTAACGATAGATGCCTCATCGTCGGCAATGAAGTCGGCAATAGACTGGCTAAGTGCTGCTGAGCGAGCACGTAGCTCATCGTTGCTAAGGGCTGAGATCTTAGGGTAGATAGCCTTAATCTTCTCGACATAAGGGTTTATCTCCTTGCGATCCTTATCAGCCTTAGAGCCGAAGAAAAGTTTAATGAGTTTTGATGCTATATCCATGTTTAAAATAGTTATTTTGCTACTTTAAGCTTAAGTCAAGCTGCTCGTGCAGTGACATAATTCGTGCAAAGTTACCATTTTTTGTCGAATATGCAACAATGATACCTATGTTTTTATGCGTGCGGGCGCACGTGAGGGCTTTTTGAGGATAAAGCTGGTGCGCTTTTCTATCTTTAGAAGTGGCGCGATAGAGGACACGCCTCACATCGTTTAGCCGCACAATACTCCTTTGAAAGCTGAATGAGAGCTTGGCTCACAAAGGCATTGCGTGGCTCGATACCTACGTTGTACCAGGGCTTTGTGTAGCGGTTGAACTCTGCCGTGATACTCTCGAGAAGTGTGATCGAACGGCAGACAATATCTTCGGAGTTGATATAGTTGCCGTAGGTGTACATCATAGGTGCTATAAGGTTGATGCCTAGCAGATCGCTCTTAAGATGACCTATGCGGTAGGTGGTTTGTTTAACTTTGGATTTGGGAAGAAAGTTGTTGATCCAATACTCTGAGGCATTGCCCCTAAAGAAGTTGTATATGTCTGAACTATTGCGACATGCAATGGCGGTTTGAATATTAAAATCGCGATTGTGTAGGCATGCCGCGAGTTGAGCTATGCGTAGCGTAGGGTGGTTGGCGCGGTAGTAGCTGTTAAGGTTCCACTCTCCTGGTAGCATAGGTATTATGTCGTACTTGAGGCTCAGATGGTCAAACTCTAGGCGTAGACGATTTATGTAGTCGTCCGGATGGTAGATGTCTAAAAGACCTGCCGCACCAAGGAGTAGTGATTCTAGCGTTACCAGGGAGCTGTTTTCGCGCATTACCATGCGACAGCTTACGCGCTCCGAGAGCTCAAGCATCGCCCCTCGATTCTCCATGCCGCCAAGAACGCGTAGCAGCATGGTGTAGAATGTCTCATTCCAGTCGAGGTTGCGTCGTTGAAGTATCTCTATGATGTCGTTGTGCTTGCGATTTAGACGCTCGAAATAGAGCGATGTGAGCATCGCTTCGTACTCCACGTTGTTGAGCTGTAGAATCCTATCGTAGCACCTTAACATAGCTTGTAAGATTATGCTATAGTATTAAACTAGAAGAGGTTAAGCTCGATGAGAGCCTCCTCCGACATCATCGATTTGTCCCACTGTGGCTCAAAAGTGAGGGTGATGTTCACCTTCTCGACACCCTCGATCTTCATCACCTCACGATGTATATCATTGAGGAGCATATCGGCCATTGGACAGTTGGGAGCTGTGAGCGTCATGATGATGTCAGCAGTGCCTTCAGCATCAAAGTTAATCTCATAGATAAGACCGAGATCGTAGATGTTTACAGGAATCTCGGGGTCATAGATGTTTTTTAGCGTGAGAACGATGTTCTTCTCAACATTGAGTATCTCTTCGGGTGTCATAATTACTACTGTTTTGAAAATACTAGTGCGTAGAGCTTCATCTGCTGGATCATTGCGCGAAGTCCATTGCTGCGCGTAGGTGATAGGTTCTCGCCTAGACCTATTGCGTCGATAAAGTAGAGGTCGATATTTGCAATCTCCTCAGCCTTACGACCACTCATCACGCGGATAAGCAGTGCAATGATGCCCTTGGTGATAATAGCATCACTATCCGCGGTATAATATACCATGCCGTCGCGAAGCTCGGCAGCTACCCATACGCGCGACTGACAGCCGTCAATAAGATACTTATCGGTGCGTTTTGAGTCATCTATGGCTGGTAGCTCCTCGCTTAGGCTGATCAGGTAGTCGTATCTATCGAGCCAGTCGTCAAACATCGAGAACTCCTCGATGATGCTCTCTTGTATTGCGTCTTGTGTCATGATTATCTGCAAGTAACTATTATAGTTGTTATTATTTGAATTGCGGTAAGATGGCTGCCTCCGTTGCCCAAGGGGAGTCAATCTGCATGATGTGGCATAGCGTTGGGGCAAGCGAGCACATCGAGATATGCTCCTCTACGCGACGATTCTCCGATCCACCCTCCGAGATGATGAGAGGGACATGACGATCGTAGTTGTAGCCAGCCGAGGGCAGCGATCTATGCTCATTGCTCTCGATGATACATCCCGGATCGAGATCTATGAGGATGTCGCCACTATGGTTGCAAAAGAAGCCCTGCTGCATGAGCATGCTACGTCCATGAGTAAAGCATGTGTTGCGCATCGAATAGGCCGATATTGCATTTGAAATTCCCTGAAGCTGAATGAGAAAGTTTGCAACATCATCGCACACATCGCGAAGCACCAACTCCCTCTTTGCTATCGTTGCGTGGTTAAGATATAGGCCCTTGTTGGCATATCCAGCCACGTAGTTGTCTGTGCCGTAGCGTGAGCCTAGAAAGGCATTTACGATAACCTCCATTTGACGGTGATTAAGGCGGAAGCGCGGCTCGCTATTAGCGGGGTTGAACGATGGTGATGTGCCATGGTCTGAGGTTACGATAATAACAACATCCGACGCTCGACCAACGTGCGCGTAAAGTGAGTCTAAAAACCAGATTATATCCTTGTCTAGTCTGTAGATCATATCCTCGTACTCCATCGACTCGGGTCCATAGATCTGCACTATGTGGCGTGCGGCATCCAGATATATGTTGAGGATGTCGGTATCGGTGTCAAGACCAAGCCCCTCGTTGCGAATTATCTGCTCGGCGAAGCGAAGTGTCGCTGTGTTGCCGGCAGGGGTGTAGAGCAGGGTGCTGTAGAGTGAGTCATCGAGGTTGAGGTTGACATCGGTAATAAGCTGCGTGTGCTTATTCCTAATACCCTCGATGATTGCTACCTCGGAGTTGCGATATGTGGCAGCCTTATATATTGGTTGCCAGCGATTTATGAGGTGCTCCTTGTTGCTGTCTTGCTTGTTGTAGTCAATTATCCACTGGGGTAGTCTGTCGCAAAATGCCGATGATGTTGTCCAGTGTGATTGGTTCTTCTCAGCCCATAGTGGTGTGCCGTGTTTGCCGTTGAGGACGATTGCTGATAGTGGCTCGAGGGCTATGCTAAACTGCTTTGACGAGCTGTTTGATGCTAGTAGCATATCGCCATAGGTTGGGGCTGTTAGGCGGTGTGCCGAGTAGCCTGCTGAGCCAGTGCTGAACTCGATAGGACGAGCCTTGGAATCATTTACCAACCATACGGGCTTAGCATCGGTATGACTCCACCATCTCTCGCCCACAACACCATGTACCGCAGGTGTCGCACCCGTTGATAGGGTAGCAAGACCCGAGGCCGTAGAGAGTGTCGAGAAGTCGTAGTATGCCTGAGTGTAGGTCACGCCATCCTGCATGATGCGACGAAAACCACCCTCAGTCAGGTTTGGTGCAAAGCGATCGAGGTCGCTACTCGACATTGAGCCTACGACGATGTTGACCACGAGGCGTGGAGGTGCGGCAAACGTTGCGATGCAGGGTAGCATAGCAACGATACATAGGATGAGGAGTCTAGTATATCTTCTCATAGTTTCTGAGGTCCAAATCGAAATATTCGGCAAATTTACAAATTTATTTGTAAAGCATTGTCGAAATAGGATTTTTCTTTTGATAAATCTACTTCTGGAAGTTGAGCTAACAGTTGAAGTTGTGACTCGCAGAAGCCTCTGTACTCCTCGCTAGTGGCATCGTAGGGACGATGCTCCGAGGCACGCACAATCCTATCTACCTTGACTTTCATCGCTTTAGCCTTGTCGCTGAGTGCTATGTCGAAGAACTTATCGATGATGTAGTCTACGGCGACTTGCGATGGGTGTATCATGTCCGTATCGTAGAAGCGGTAGTCGCGCAGATCATCCATCATAATCTCGTATGAGGGGAAGTAGCTCACGCGCTCGGAGTGTCTGCGGCAGATGGTGTCTATCGCCACGCGAAGGATCGACTTGCTTAGAGAATTATCCTCCAAACCGTCACCTATATGGCGCACAGGGCTTAGGGTAAATACCACGCGTCGTGGTGCAAGCTCAACAATGCGTTCGAGCAACGAGCATGCCTCATCTACGCCAAGCAGCTCACGGCTGAAGAGTGAGGCGGGTTGTTTGTGACAGTTGGCAACTACTTCGCCTGTCGAGCGTAGTCGATATACCCATGCCGTGCCTAGGGTGATAATACATAGGTCGCTATTTGCAAGTGCTTGATAACCAGTATTAAGCGCGCTATTCATAAGGCTGCTTGCCTCCTCTCTTGATTTTGCAGAGAGCGAGGAGTGGAAGTCGTAGTCAACGAAACGCTGCCCTAGGCCGATAAGTTGCTCGGGACATATCTGGGCGTTTGCTGTCATAAGCTCTAGGTGACGGGCAATCGAGGCTGGGTTAAAGAGTATGCCTGTTGGGGAGTCAACCACATTGAACTTGCTACGTGCAAGCCTCTGAGCTAGGTTGTTAGCAAAACACGAGCCAAGAGTTAGAATATGGCTTCCGTAGTCGAGCTTGTCGACGTAGGGTTGAAGTTTTATTTCGGTACGAAAAGTCATGTTAACCAACAATATATCTGCTCTTTGGAACAATTGATATTAGTTTGATTAGTAACGCAGTAATGCACATCGTTAGCAGTGCTGATGTTAACATTACTAGTGGTGTTGTCAAGCCCCAGCTTTTCACCCATCCGAACACTGGGACAAGCACAAACATGTGGGCAAGATAGATGCCATAGCTGAGCTTTGAGATCTCGGCAAAGAGTGGATATGCTTTGCATGGACGCTTGATAATTCGGAAGAGCAGGAACACGGCAAGTGTCTGCAATGCTGCGCCAAGCGAGGCAAACGACCAGCTAAGCTCCATATCTATGGCTAGGTCGATGCTCTCGTGAATAGGGTAGCTAGTGGGAATAGCGTTGTAGAAAGGGATAGCCGTGATGGCATATCCTACAAGAAGCATTGGGAGTGCTACGACGAGGGTCTTTGAGATGCCCCAGTCGACATACTTACGGATGTAGTGTGCCGCAACAACGTAGCCGATGAAACCACTTACGTAGTAGAGCGTGCCAAACTCATTCCAACTCGCCTCGCCCCAGATGCCCTCGCTGCCGCGTACAGATTCGCCAAGCTCGCGGATGAAGGGAACGGCAGTGGCTAGTATCCACAAGGCAAGGAAGATGCGCTCGCCACGTGCCGACACGCGCTCAAGCCATGGCGATATTACGGGCATTATGAGATATACACCCAGCATCATATATACAAACCATAGGTGTCCACTGAGGGGCAAGAAGTTGAACGTGAGCACTTTGAGATTGCTGAGAATGTCGATCTCGCCACCCGATCCCCACGCGGGAATAAGTGCGTAGAGCAGCGACCAGATGATGAATGGTAATGCCACGCGCTCCACACGTCGGCGGTAGAACTGCTCGGTAGAGCCTGCGATAGGGACAAGCAGATAGCTAGAGATCATTACAAAGAGTGGCACGCAAATGCGCAGTAGCGAGTTGATGGTTGTAACCCACAGCGCGTCGCTCTTCGATGCTATGACCGTGCCACCATCGCCAAGGTAGAAGGGCTCGATGCAGTGTACGAGTATGACCATAAAGCAGGCTACAACACGTAGGTAGTCGAGGAAATAGACTCGATTGTTGGCGTCAGTAGTTTTCATAGCACTAATTTTTTATTGATTTACATCTGCGAAGATACAATATTTTATGTTAATGATGAAAAAAAATAGTAACTTTGCAACGAGTAGTTTAATAATTTGAAAAACTGAATAATTATGAAGAAAAATATCGTGTCGTCGTTCGATGTCGACCATCGCACGCTTGATGCAGGCTTGTACCTACGCTCGGTATATAATATCAATGATGAGTTCGCCGTACGCTCGTGGGACTTGCGTTTCCGTGCGCCTATGGCTCATGCGCCACTTGGCTCGGGCGAGGTGCATACCATCGAGCACCTTATGGCATACTATCTTCGTCTTGACGAGAAGATCGGAAAGAGCATCGTGTCGTTCTGCCCTATGGGCTGCAAGACCGGTTTCTACCTCTCTACGATGCAGGATGTCGAGGCTGAGGATGTACGTCTAGCATTGGCTAAGGTCTATAAGGAGGTCTTCCCTCTTAAGTCGGCTTCGGATGTTGTTGGCCTTAATGAGATCCAGTGTGGCAATCCAGGTCTCTATGCTATAGACTCGACAAATGCAGCTATGGCAGAGTATATGCGTACGTTGTTTACTGCTACGGAGGCTGCTGAGCTAGGTATTGAGAGTGTTTACGAAAAGTGGTGGTAGTATGAGAGTTCTTATTTGTGCGCCTACGCGCCGTGAGTATAACGCTATGCGCTATGCGCTGGATAGAGCCTCAGGCTTGCGCCATGAGTATGATCTCCGTGAGGTTGGTATCGGCAAGGCACTCTCTTCGGCTGGCGTTGCGCGTGCGCTTACACTTGCTGAGGCTCAGGGTGTTAAGTACGATATGTTGGCAGTTGTGGGCTTTGCAGCTTCGGCACTTGGTCGCGAGCAGGGCGACATCGTTATGCCATCACGTGCCATCCATCATGATGCTATAATCCCCGAGAACTTCTGCCCCGAGATCACCGATCCACGAATGTTGCGCGGTACAGATGCCGAGACAGTATTCACGGGTGACTCCTTTGTGAATGGTGATATTATCCGCGAGGTTAAGAGCCGTTTTGGTGTTGATTGTGGCTTGTTCGATATGGAGATTGCCGCTATCTGCCAGGTTGCAGAACTTTACGATAATATCCCTGTTGTGGCTGTTAAGTATGTCTCTGATGTGCCCGAGGCGGGTCACTCGGAGCACTCGTACGATGAGTTTGCCGATGCCCACTCAGATTTCACCCCTCTGCTTGAGCGTATCGAGGCGTTGTAAATCGTATTTATATGTATAAATAGTTAGGGTATTCCTTATTGTGGGAATACCCTAACTATTATTATATGCGGAAGTCTTCGAGGGTCATGCGGTGTGAGTAGACGCCCGTAATCGAGTTTCCGGCATCGTCCCTAAGGTCGAATATAGCCTCGTAGGTATCACTCTCTTCGATCTTGCGGATGGTCATCGTGCCCTCGACGATGGGTGCAATCTGAGCCTCATGCTCCGAGGTTCCCAGCGAGGTGTACCACGAGTAAACTTGGTAGCCCTCACTGTCGTATGTACCTTTAAGCAGGGCGCACTCCTCGTATATGTCGTCCGAGGCGGTAAATAGGCTCTGTGGCACTTCGTACAGGTGGTCGGGGTGCATCACCTCGATGTAGAGCTGCACCTTGGTGGTGTAGTTCTGAAAGTAGAAGCCCCACATATATAGCCCCGTGCGATAGTAGTCGCCAAAGCAGTCTGCCCAGCACATCGATGACTCGGGGTCGAAGTCTAACACAATGTCACCCTTCAACGTAGATATTGCATCGTCGGGTGTTGGCTCTGGCTCTGGTTCTGGCTCTGGCTCTGGCTCTGG
>JAFNXN010000029.1 GCA_017379015.1 Alistipes sp. | reverse complement strand
GGTTGTAGATCAGAACTATAAGTCGACGAATGCGCTTATCCGCTACCTCGTTAGCACAGCGGGTAAGGGCGCTAACTTGTTGCTCAATGTAGGTCCTCAGCCCAATGGTGAGCTTCCCGCAGTTGCCGTAGAGCGCATGAAGGAGATGGGCCAGTGGATGAAGATAAATGGCGAGTCGGTATATGGCACAACGGCGGGTGACATCCCTCAGCAGGATTGGGGTTGCACAACACGCAAGGGCGACCGCCTCTATGTTCATGTCTTCGAGCTCAACTACGACATGTTGTACTTGCCCTTAGAGTGCAAGGTAGTGTCGGCAAAGGCTCTTGAGGATGGCAAGCCTGTTAAGTTCCAGAAGGTCAAGGGTGGCATACTCTTGGAGGTGGGCAAAGTCGAGGATAAGGCAGACTATGTAGTAGAGCTGGTTACAAAGTAGCAAAATCAGCACTAAAAAATATTGAAATTATCGCAGTCTACGGTTGTAGATTGCGATTTTTTTTATATCTTTGCGCGATTAACGCGCGAATGCACAATGGACATTTGTGGCGTAACAGAGCAAATTACATAAATAACAATAACTAAACTTTTTAACAATGCAGATTAAAGGTATTATTAAGTGGCTGGTGTTGATCTTGGGTCTCGCCTGCATCTGGCAGTTGTCATTTACCTTTGTTACTCGCAACATCGAGGCAGAGGCAGAGACACAGCCCAATCCCAAGGCTTATCTTGATGGTAAGTGGGATGAGAAAGTCTACATGGGCTTCACCTATGGTGAGTGTAAGGCTAAGGAGTTGAACCTCGGTCTTGACCTCAAGGGTGGTATGAATGTTACCCTCGAGATTCAGGCAGCTGATGCTGTTCGTGTTCACGCTTTGGAGAACATCGACAAGAGCAATGTAGACCTCGTAGCAAACATCGAGGCAGCTATCAACGCAGCAAAGAAGGAGTCTTCAGATGCTGCAGTTATCGAGGCTTACCTCAACAAGCTCTCATCAGACGACCTCGTAACTATCTATGGCACTACAGAGAAGTCTGAGATTGCTAACAACTTGGAGACTTACATCGAGAGCTCTGTAGAGAACATGGACCGCGTGCTCCACGAGCGTATCGACCTTCTTGGCGTTATCCAGCCCAACATCCAGCGCATCAGCGAGACAAACCGTATCTTGGTTGAGTTGCCTGGTGTTGACGACCCCGAGAGCGCAGCAAAGCTTCTTGCTTCAACTGCATCACTCGAGTTCTGGGAGGTATGTGAGACATCTACATTGGGTGAGATCTACAACTTCCTCTACAATGGCGAGGCTGATAAGCTTGTTGCTGAGGCACTCGAGTCAGACGAGGGTAGCCTCCTATCTTCACTCCTCGTTAGAGAGTATCCTTTCAAGGATGGTGAGGGTAAGATTCAGTCTGCTCCTGTAGGTGGCTATATCGTAGCTGCTGCTGACAAGGATAACATGGCTAAGATCAACGAGTACCTCGCACTCGACGGCGTTAAGGCGATGATTGCCAGCGATGTTAAGCTCGCTTGGTCAAACAAGAACTCTTTGGACGGTACACGCGGCGGTATTTTCACACTCTACGCACTCCAGGGCAATGGTGGCTTGGTTCCCGCAATGGATGGTTCAGGTATCGTTGAGGCATCGGCTAACTCTGGTCAGTTTGGTGGCTTCGAGGTATCTATGACAATGAATAGCGTGGCAGCTGCTGAGTGGGGTAACCTCACTGAGAAGAACATCGGCAAGCCCCTTGCAATCGTTATGGATAACGTAGTTTACTCTGCACCTAATGTAAACGATCGTATCGACGGCGGTCGCTCATCTATCACTGGCGGTTTCACTGCACAGGAGGCTGAGGATCTTGCAAACGTTTTGAACTCTGGTAAGGTTCCTGCACCTGCAACAATCATCTCACAGGAGGTTGTTGGTCCATCACTCGGTGCTGACTCTATCATGGCGGGTCTTATCTCATTCGCTATCGCATTCGTGCTCGTGCTCATCTACATGGCATTCTTCTACCGTACAGCGGGTTGGATAGCTAATGCAGCCCTCTTGTTCAATGTATTGTTGCTCATGGGTGTGCTCGTGTCTACAGGCGCAGTATTGACACTTCCTGGTATCGCAGGTATCGTGCTTACTATGGGTATGGCTGTGGATGCTAATGTCATCATCTTCGAGCGTATCAAGGAGGAGTTGCGTGGCGGTAAGGGCTTGATGCTCGCTATCAAGGATGGTTTTAAGAACGCATACTCTGCAATCATCGACGGTAACCTCACAACAATCATCACTGGTGCCGTTCTCTTCTTCTTCGGTACAGGTCCTGTTAAGGGCTTCGCTACAACCCTCGTACTTGGTATCATCACTTCGCTCTTCTGTGCTATCTTCATCACTCGCGTATTGCTCGAGGGTCGTGCAGAGCGCCGTGGTACTTGCTCATTCTCATCTAAGTTCTCTGAGAACTTCTTGCAGAATGTTAAGTTCTCGTTCATCGATAAGCGTAAGTACTCATACATCATCTCTGGTGTTCTTATTCTTGCATCTATCATCTCTATCGTAGTTCGCGAGAATAGCTTCAACCTCGGTATCGACTTCACCGGTGGTCGCCACTATGTTGTTAAGTTCGACACAACTGTAAGCGAGGACGATGTTCGCGAGCGTATCGAGGCTGCATTTGAGGGCGAGAGCGCTGCAAACAAGTCAGTAGATGTTGCTCGTATCGGTAATGTTGCGGATAACACATTCCGTATCAAGACTCAGTTCGAGCCTACTGTTCCCGTACTCGACGAGACAGCTACACCAGAGCAGATCGCTAACAACAATGCAAACTACATCCTCGAGGAGACTCTCTACAACGCATTGAAGGAGCTCTACTTGGATCAGACAATGGAGTTGAACGACTTCCGCACTATCACCGAGGAGCATCCTTACGGTATCGAGAGCAGCCAGCAGGTGGGTGGTACAATCTCTGGTGAGATGACACGCAACTCTGTAATCGCTGTTGTTATCTCGCTCCTCGCAATCGGTATCTACATCGCTATCCGTTTCCGCCGTTGGCAGTGGGCTTTGGGTGCTACAGCAGCCTTGGCACACAACGCATTCCTCGTAATCGGTATCTACTCTATGCTCTATAGCGTGATGCCTTTTGCAATGGAGGTTAACCAGGCGTTCATCGCAGCGATCCTTACCATCATCGGTTACTCTATCAACGATAC
This sequence comes from Alistipes sp., assembly GCA_017379015.1. Taxonomy (GTDB): domain Bacteria; phylum Bacteroidota; class Bacteroidia; order Bacteroidales; family Rikenellaceae; genus Alistipes. The sequence goes on along the minus strand of JAFNXN010000029.1, from coordinate 1,637 downwards.
CGTGGTTATCTTCGACCGTATTCGTGAGTACATTGGTCTCTATCCTAAGCGTGATATCAAGACCAACATCGACAACGCTATCTGCGCTACATTGTCGCGTACGGTGAATACATCAATGACAACATTGGTAACTCTCTTGGCTATCTTCTTCTTCGGTGGTGAGACCATCCGTGGTTTCGTCTTCGCGTTGATCTTGGGTGTTGTAATCGGTACATACTCTTCAGTATTTATCGCTACACCTATCGCATACGACTGCCAGCGTAAGAAGGCTGCTAAGATGGCTGCTGCTGAAGAAAAGTAATCTAATGCAATAGCTTATATAATAGACCACCTTGGGAAACTAAGGTGGTCTATTTTTTATATTACACCTCGTTGCCTGCACTTATGTTTTTGCTATTTCATACAGAAAACCGCATATTTTATACATTATGTATAAAATAATTTTGCAGTAACCTTTTCGCGTGCTACCTTTGTAGTAGCAATACCGAGCAATGGCAAAGCAACTAATCATATCGACAGCAAACGACCTGGTGCAGATAGCGCCCGAACATGTCGTATATATCTCCTCCGACGGCAACTACTCGACACTCGTGCAGACCGACGGCGAGATGCGTATGATATCGTATCAGCTTGGCCAGATTGAGAAGATGATCGCCGAGCAACTCGGCAAGGAGTATGGTCGACTATTCATCCGCATCGGTAAGAGTATCATCATCAATCGCTCCTATGTCTACTACATAAATGTCACAAAGCAGAAGCTCACACTCTCCGACATCCGCACCTTTAGCCACACGGTGTCGGCATCGAAGGAGGCGTTGAAGCAGCTTAAGGAGGAGATTGAAAAGAGCATAAAGTAACTATGAGTAAGAGAGAGAGATACGACGACATCAGTGATGACGAGATTCGCATTATTGGTCACTCCGACGAGCCTCGCAACACGAAGCGTGTGGCGTTTATTGCCTTCGCCGTGGTTGCCATTGTGGGTGCCGCGCTTGCCCTAATCTTTGTGGGTGGTAATGACGCCCCTGCACCCGAGACCGAGCAGCAGATACCCATATATGGCGAGGAGCCTATGGTTGTGGAGGAGGCAGAGGCTCTCAATGCTACGCGCCTATCGCGCATAGAGGTTGCCGACACGGAGCGTGGATTTACGGAGTTGCGCGACACGACAATCAACGATGTGCCCCTACGCATCTACATCCCCCACAATGCCGAGTTGACGCTGCATGTGGGTAGGGTAGATAGAGAGGATAGGGATATAGTCTACACTGCCGAGGCGGCATTTATCCGTGCCGACAACCACGCCATCCTCGGTGCCTTTGTGCTTAAGGGTGAGCCCCGTGCGTGGGGTCTCTCCATGCGTGGCTACTGCGCAAGTATAGATGGTGAGGTGACGATAGGCGTTGCGGACAACTCGCCACTCTTCGAGGAGGCGATAAATAGGGGTGGCTACTTCTTCCGCCAGTATCCTTTGGTGGATAACGGCGTGTTCGTGGCCAATGAGCCCAAGAACCCCCCAGCGGCAGACAGCCGATGCGGTACTCCACACCATTGATCTTTTTGCCCCAGACTTTTTTGAACCCGATGGAAAAAGCATCAACGTGCAAACCGCGCCACTTGGCCACCAGAAAGTGCCC
>JAFNXN010000028.1 GCA_017379015.1 Alistipes sp. | reverse complement strand
GTTGATCACCTTTGCGTAGATCTGCGTCGTGCGAATGTTCTTGTGGCCAAGCATCTTCGATACCGACTCAATAGGCACACCGTTTGTCAAGGTCACCGTAGTGGCAAAGGTGTGGCGAGGCAGGGCGAGAAAAAAATGTTATGGTCAGTGAGTGACACAGCCATCTTGCCGACTGACCTATTTTGAAAATGATGAGTTGGTCAGCCAATAGGTCATGGTAAAGGCCTAAATCGGCATTGGTCAGTCATTTGGTCAGTGAATTCTGTCGTAAAACTGCGACAATTCTAAGACAATTATAGGACAAATTGCGACATATTTTAATGTTTGACTGTCAAAGAGTTACAGCGTGTCGCATCTAACTTGTTGATTATAAAGCAAAAACGGAAAAGCTTTCGCTTTTCCGTTTCAGTACCCCCTCAGGGGCTCGAACCCTGGACCCCAACATTAAGAGTGTCGTGCTCTACCAACTGAGCTAAAGAGGCGTTTGCTATCTTTTCGATTGCGAGTGCAAAGATAAGACACTTTTTTTAATCTGCAAAATATTTTGCAAAAAAAAATGCACTTTTTTTTAATCTTTTTTCGAGGGCTGTTGCTTGTGTATTGATAATCAGTGTGTTGTGTTTGGCTGATAAAATTGCTCAAAATGTGGTTTTTTGCTCGCTCAGTTCGGTTTATTGGAGAGTGTGGGTTGTTTCTAGTTTGGGGACTATGCCAATTATTGCTCTTTTTTAGGGGTTTGGTAGTGGTCTTGAGGCTCAATTTCTCGCTCAAGAGGTGATGTTTGATGTTGAGTGAGGGGTGTCGTTGTGTGATTAGGCGTCTGCGTGGTAGTGGTGTTATGCTTTAATTAGGGTGTTAAATTGTGTCATTCGTGCTTGATATATCACTTATATATAAAATATATTCGATATAATTTGTGGATCTTCTTGGATATGACAAATAAAATTTATACCTTTGTAATGATCATTTACACTGATAAAACACGACAATCTTTATGAGGGCAATTGCGTCAATATTTGTGGCATTGCTATTAACTACTACCATAGCTATGGCTCAGCAACCACGAGCCATATTTAAGAGTATATACGAGGGTGACAAAGATAGGGCGAACGAGCTGATTGATAAGATTACCGGAAGCCGCAACTATAGTACCCCCGAGGTAACTCTTTTGGCGCGTGCTTTGATGTATTGTATGTTTGAGAGTGATAATCACTTCAAGATTGAGAGTGGTTATAGCCTCTATGTTGAAAACTATGCCAAGATACTAAAGAATATTGAGGAGATCGAAAAGATCTTAAAGGAGGGCGACATATCATACGAGCAGGTGGTGCGAGATATTGAGAACCTATCGTTCGAGGCTGCGAAGAGTATAAACACCGAGGAGGTGTTCCGTCGCTACTACGACTTGGCTCGTATATCCAACCATGCCAAGCTTGAGGAGATCTACCTGTGCGTCCAGAGGTCTGCGTACGAAAACCTTAGAAGAGCTCGCACCGAGCAGGCGTGTCTTGATTTCATTGCTGAGTTTCCCAATTCAGAATTTTGTTTAGAGGTAGAGGCTCTTCGTGCCGATATACGCTACGATCAGGCTAGATATTCGGATGATGAGGCGGAGCTTGTTCGTTTTATTGAGGAGTTCAGTACTTATAAATATGTGAAGACGATCGAAGATCGCTTGATGAATGTGCGTTTGAGTGCTGCGAAGCAGTCTAGAGATATTGCTCTACTTCGTGAGTTTGTGGAGTTATATCCTAACTATTCGGAGATGCGCACCTTAAAGAGGGAGATGGCAAAGCTTGAGTATCCTACAATTGAGGATACCAAGGAGGCTCTTGAGGCCTTTAGGCAGTACTATCCTGGTGCTGAGCAGGAGGGTGAGGTGAAGAGTCGTATCAGAGTCTTTAACATTATCGAGCAGTGCGACATTAGAGAGATATTCAGCTACATTCTGAGCAACGGCTACGACCGAAACTACCCACGACTACACCGTGCTATAGCCGAGAAGTTTGGCTACATAATCCTTACTGAGGATATTAGAGAGGTGTCGCTGGTGCGTTTTGTTGACGAGAGTGGTAGAATAGGATACCTCTCGTTGGATGGTTCTGTGAGGGTGTCGCCTCGTTATGAACTTCGTGTCTATAGCGATATGGATCTGCCATGTCAGGTTAGTGGCAACATCTTTGAGATGCTTAAAAAACGAGGTGCGTCAACCTCGAATAATGTAAAGCCAGAGATTGCTGTTGTGAGTATAGATGGAAAGTATGGTGTGATTAATAGCAGCGGTCAGGAGTCTATCTCTCCTCAGTATCATAACATTGCGCTTCTCGACAATGAGATAGTGTGTGTATGTCCAGGTAGTGCTCCCGAGGGTGTTGACTATGTGTGTGATATCTACAACTACAATGGTTTGATCCTAGAACAGAATGTTCATATTATTGCTGAAAACTACTTCAATTGGGATGCTAAGTGGTTCGAGGGCTATAGGGGTGCAGAGTTTAAAGATGATTACGACCCATGGGTCAAGGAGCTCTATTTCGGTAGCGAGTACCAGTGCTCAATTAGTGGCGGCTTGCACTTCTTGACTCCGAACTATAGATGGTTCAAGATGGATGAAGATTCTAGGCTCTACTACATTGCGCGTAATGGTGTGTTGGAGTCTATACCATATCAGTCGTATGACATCAGAATAATCTACGATGACGTTATTTTGGCATACCATGGCACCTATGATGAGCGACATGCCATAGATCTCTCTAGTGGCAGACGTGTTGATAACACTAGACAATTTAGAGATATGTACCCCATATCTGAAGAGCTCATACGTGTGCAGTTTAGCAGCGATAATAAGTATGGATTTGTTGCTAAGTCCATGAATGTGATGATCAACGCTCGTTATGATGATGCTTATGATTTTAGCTGTGGCACGGCAGCAGTGATGCTAAATGGCAAGGGTTATCTTATCGACAAGCGTGGCAACATCGCGAGCGATGAGTATGATAAGATCGCTCCTATTGAGGGTTGTAAGGGTTTATATGCTGTTATGCGCGATGGTAAGTGCGGCATCATAAACTCATGTAACGATATAGTTGTAGAGATTAAGTATATGCCTAAGAGGTCGACCTCGTCATATAGGGGCGATGACCTGCATGGTATTGTCTGCAAGGCAGGAGTTGTCGAGTGGGACGGAGGCGAGAAGACACCTATTTACACACGAAAATAGATAAAAAAATAAGTATATGAGACGTATTATTACACTTTTAGCAATGTTCTTTGTCGTTCAGGGTGCAATGGCACAAAACCCTAGAGCTGTACTAAAGTGCATCATAGAGGAGGACCTCTATAAAGCTACCGAGAAATTTCAGAAGATCAGCGACAAGACTATCTCAAAGATGCCTGAGATGTACTATCTAGCCAAGGCTGCACTGCTATGTATGGAGGAGCAACCCGGCGAGAGCAAGATTGAGGGATATGAGATCTTGGCTCAGTATATCGACGATATTCGTAGCTCAGAAAATATAGATAAGGTATTTGGTAGGTTAGATACCACGCTGAATGGCGTTATTATATATATTGAGCAGTCGTCATACGAGCACATCATCGCCCTTGATGATGAGATGCACTATGTTCACTACTTGGAGCTCGCTCGTGTAGCCAACCACTCTAGCATCGACGACATTGCAAATCGTCTAGAGTATCGTCGCTATAGAAATGCTATGGAGAGCGAAAAGGTCGAGGATTGCAACTATTTCCTTAACCTGCATCCTGCATCTGAGTATCTTGATGATGTTATCCGACACCGTACCGATCTTCTTTATGCTGAGGCTATGGCCACTGACGATGAGTCTACTATGGAGGCTTTCGTGAACGAATATCCAACGTATGTTAATGTGGCAAATGTTGCTGAGCGTCTTATGAATGCACGCCACAAGCGTATCTTCGGTGGTACAGACATCGATGCTATGAAGTGGTTCATAGCAACCTATCCTGAGCGCAATGACGTAGACACTCTTAAGCAGAGTATTGCTAACCTTGAGTTCCCAACAATCGAGCATACGGTAGCTGCTCTCGAGGCATTCATAGCCTATTATCCAAACGCCACACAGATTGAGGAGGCTAGGGTGTTGCTCACCAAGGCGATGGTTCTCGAGCGGGGTAGTGTTAAGGACTTTGTGGCTTATGTTAAGAGCCATGGCTATGATGATTTTTACCACTCGATGATTCATGCTATATACGAGCATAGCGGCCGTTATATCATCACGCCCGACCTTAGCGATGTGACCCTCATTCAGTTTGCTGATAAGAAGGGTTATGCTGGATATATGGATCTTGAGGGTAACACCGTGATTGCACCAATCTATTCATGCGAGCGTCCTACACTTGGAAACTCTATCTACGATGTCTCAATGCTCTCGGAGTTTACCACATATAGCCCTGTGGCGTTCACCTCGATCGATGGTCTTTGGGGTGCTATCAACTCTAGCGATGAGATTGTCATCGACTTTAAGTATGATGCTATTGCGATGATCGATAGCGAGATACTCTGTATCAAGGATATGGAGCATCTTGTTGTTAATATTGATCCTACTGAGGAGGTAGCTGAGGAGTCAGTTGAAGCGGTAGCTGAGGAGGTAGCCGAGGAGGTAACTGAGGAGGAGATTATTGCTGCCGAGGAGGTAGCGGAAGAGGTGGTTGATGCCGTTGACGAGTTCGATCCTGAGGCTGTTGCTGATGAGCTTGCTGCGCAGCTCGAACAGGCGATGTATGACGACATGTATAAGACATACTTCTGCGATATATATGACCTCAAGGGCAATCTCATTGCAGAGAATGAGCCACGCACCATTTCGTTTAATTCTTATCCAGTATATCGTCAGTTCATTGATAATAGTGGTGAGATGAAGGATGGCTACATCACTCGCAATTATGCTATTTCTCGCGATGATAACGGCGATATTAAGCTTGTCAACCGCGACGGCGAGGAGCGTATCATCACATGGTCTACGGCAGAGGCTGTTACCGATGATATGGTTGTTATCGAGCTTAACGACGGTAACCTTAATGGAAGATATTTCGTTGACCTTAAGCGTTATCGCGCAATCAAGGAGTGCCCATACTCTTGTGTCTATCCAATGAGCAATGGTCGCGCTATGGTCTTCGATGGTGTTAAGTATGGCTTTATCGACGAGGATCTAAATCTAGTTATTGACTGCATCTACGACTTCTCTGAGGCTATCAGCTTTAGCTGCGGTCTCTTCGTTGCGCTCGACCTAGAGAATGATGGCTATAAGCTGATTAATACCAAGGGTGAGACCGTGGTTAGCGGTGTTGATCGCATCGTTGATGTTCATTATGATAATGGCAGAGCATATAATACACCTGGTCTATTCCTTGTTTGCAAGGGTACTCGCTATGCGCTCATTGATGCTACGGGAACACCTCTTGTTGAGATCGAGGATAGCTATATGCCACGTGTTGAGGGTAACTATCTTGTTGATAGCAACAATACTAAGCACTTCTTCAGCCTTACAACTCAGGCAAATGGTGAGACTGAAGCTGAGGAAGGTTCCGCGAACGTTGCCGAAGAGAGCACCGATGAGGATGTTCTATTGTTGGTTGATCAGATGCCTACATTCCAGGGTGGTGACCTCTCTAAGTTCCAGAGCTGGGCTCAGTCACACGTTAAGTATCCAGAGTCTGCCCTTGAGAGTGGCATTCAGGGTAACGTTCTTGTGAAGTTCACCATCGAGAAGGATGGCTCACTATCAGATATCGAGGTAATCCAATCTCCTGATGAGGTTCTCTCTGATGCTGTTGTCAAGGTGCTCCAGAAGTCACCAAAGTGGAAGCCTGGTAAGCATCTTAACAAGCTTGTACGTGTTACCTATACGTTGCCAGTATCTTTTAAGCTAGAGTAGCTTCTTTGTTGATATAAGGCATCATTTACCTCCGCCAATTGAACTATCTTTTGAGAATTTCTTGGTGCGGATTTTGATTATTAAAAACTTTACACTATCTTTGTCACCGCTTACGAGCAACGATTGAGCTATGGTGTAATGGTAACACAGCAGATTTTGGTTCTGTTATTCTGAGTTCGAATCTCGGTAGCTCAACCACTAAGTCCAACATACAACCCTTGGATGGTTGTATGTTGGATTTTTTTTGTATATTTGCTTCAACTTATAAAATTTGAGGATTACTATGGCATTCCCTATCGAAAATAAGCTTGTTGTTGCCGTATCGTCGTCGGCACTCTTCGACCTTTCGGAGTCGGATAAGGTCTATAATGAGTGTGGCTTGGAGGAGTATCGTCGCTATCAGGAGCAGAACATCGACAATCCCTTGGGCAAGGGCGTAGCCTTTCCCTTTGTCAAGCGTCTGTTGAGCCTTAACGAGCTATTTGCCGATGAGCAGCCTGTGGAGGTTGTGCTTCTCTCGCGCAACTCTCCCGAGACGGGCCTACGCGTATTTCGCACCATTGAGCACTATGGTCTTGATATTACGCGTGCTTCGTTCTTCTCGGGTGAGTCGCCCTACAAGTACCTTCCTGCGTTCAACGCCTCGTTGTTTCTATCTGCCTCTGAGCGCGATGTGAAGAGGGCTTGCGATGCTGGCTATGCTGCGGGACGTGTCCTCGATAGCGAGGTTATGGACGATATACTCGACCATGAGCTACGTATAGCCTTCGACTTTGATGGCGTTATTGCCGATGATGAGTCCGAGAAGATATATAAGGAGCAGGGTCTTAAGGCGTTTCATCGCCATGAGGCGTCGACGCAGCGTCCTCTCGATCCAGGTCCTTTGGCCGATCTGCTTATGAAGATCTCGCATCTTCAGAAGCTCGAAACTGAGCGCATATCGCGCGATCCTGAGTATCGCCGTTGGCTCAAGATCTCGATCGTCACTGCCCGCAATGCGCCTGCCCACGAGCGTGTGGTAAATACTCTCAAGAGTTGGGGTGTTGAGGTCACCGAGGCATTCTTCCTTGGGGGTATATCAAAGGATCGTGTGCTTGAGATCATGCGCCCGCACATCTTCTTTGACGATCAGATGTCGCACCTCGACCACCTACGTAATGTCCCTGCTGTTCACATCCCTATGGGTATTGCCAACGAGTAACTTATGGCTAGGGTCAAGGATCTATTTATGTCGGCACTTGCTGCGGTGAAGCGATTTTTGGGTCGTCTATCATTTCGCACAGGTGTCATCGTGCTTGCGTCGTGCGTAGTATTCTACATATTGTCGTTTGCTCAGATGCTACTACCTATTTCGGCAGCGGCAAAGGGTGTTCTCTGGTTTGTGCTCTTCGGCATGGCTAAGACCACACAATATGCTGGACTTGCCATCGTTGGTGTCGAGGGCTGGAAGCGTCTTAAAGCATATTTCAAGAGATCATAGAGTAGTACTCTACCTACGGTGGTTAGACTCCGTGAGTGGTAGTTGTAGCTTAGCTATGCGTGCGCGTATCGCCGTTTCGCTGCGTCCCAGATGTCGAGCAATGGTACTCAGACGATGACCATCAAAGATGTGTGTGGCAAGCCTTGTGTCATCATCTATTGTCCACTGCTTGCCGCTGTTGAGAGTGTTGTTCTCCAGCTTTTCAATATCGGGCAAACTCTCTCCCTCGATTGGGAGGTATATCTTTCTTTTACCAAGCATCATGCGGCATGCCCCATGCTTGGGGTTATCGCAGCTCTCGTAGAGTGGTGGTACGACCCACTCACCATCACACTTGTATCCCCAAAACATCCCTTCGCGCTCCGCCTCAGCCCCTCGCTTCACAACGTCGGGTGCGGGATGTGTGGCGTGAAGGAAGTAATTGCGTAGGTTGTAGATGCTTGGGTATGGGGTGTTGAGTGCTGAGGCAATGCGGTAGTGTGCAGCATCACCATGCGCCATGAATATCTCCTTAGCAGTGTTGAGTGCCCTATCTCGGTCGTTGAGAATCTGCTGTGGGTCGAATAGTGTGCCATCGGCATTGATATATTGCTCCATGGTCTTTCGCTCGAGGCTTAGTGCTGCAAGTGCCGTCGAGATTAGAGCAATGGGGTAGTCGTCGATGCTCTTAGAGCAGTAGTTGCGGTCACGTCTCGGATGACGATAGCTCTTTGTGCCCATCTCCTCCATGCTATCCATGCCGTAGCTCTCTGCCCACATGCCGTCAAAGTCGATAAGGACCATCTCCATGTTTTCGCGAACGATGATATTATCGGGCTTTATGTCGCCATGAGCATACTCTGCGCTTAGTGTGGTGTATGCCAGTCTGTCGAATGATTTGCTCAGTGTAGTGTAGTCGCTATCCGCAGCACCTATATAGCTATCCAGTGTTTTGCCCTCGATCCAAGGCATCACCACAACATCGATGCTCTCCATGCGTCCATCTATTGAGTATAGCGACAACTCTTTAGGGTAGAAGTAGGTGTCGTATATCCTTTCAAGGTTACTCTTCTTGCGATAGTAACACTTGATAAGCCACTTACCCTCGCGACCCATAATTCTGCATCGTGCGGTCACGGCATTATTTCCGACGCTGATAGTATCGGTCTCTACAAATACGTGATCGAGTGTGCGTAGGTAGAGTATCTTCGAGCTTATGGTCTGTATTATGTTTATGACACTTATCATCTTCTAATGAGTAAGGGGATGGCTATTTACGTTTTAGCCAGCCCCATGAATCATCGGTTGTCATACCTATTTTGAGGACCTGCTTATTGCCTCCCAGTAGCTCCTCCCGTCCTTCTTAATGTGCAACACTCCATATAGTGCTCCTATTCCGAGGATTGGTGGGATACCTAATAAGATGGATACCAGTGCAATACCTATCATATCATAGCTTAGGTACATTATTAGCATGGCGTAGACTATACTTACGCATAGTAGAATGTTAAATCCTCGTCGTGAATGTTGTAGAAGCAGTATAAATCCTACGACTGCAAGTATGTTCATCGCCAGCTGAATGCTTGCTATCTCTTCGTCTACACCGAAACATGATGGATCGGTTATAATCGCGATACTATATAGCATCACAAATGTGCTTACGATGGTTGCAACCCAGAGTACAAAGGATATAAAACCATGTCTTGCGGGCTTCACTCGCTTGGCGTTGGTTGCCACCTCGTTGCTTGCTAGCTTTGCACTAGGCTCTCTCTCGGTAGCCTCCATTGCCTCGGCATGGTGTGTTTCGATACTCTCGTTATCATTGTTCGACTCCGCCGTGGTAAACTCGCCGAGCATGATCCCATCAGCGACATTGCTTAGGTCCTCTCCTTGATCTTGAATTTCGAGGATGTTGCTAGTGTTGTCGCTTACCGTAGGGGTAACAACCTTAGCGATAATCTCATTTGTTGCCGTTGGTGCCTCATCGACATTTGATGTTGCGACCTCTTGGGCTGGACGCTCCACCTCCTGAGGCTTGATCTCGGGAAGCTTTGTGCCACACTTCTTGCAGAAGCGCGCTGAGTCGTTCTCTATCTGTAGTTTACATTTTGGACATTCTCTCATAATACTCTATTGTTAGTCAAAAACAAATTCCGTTACGAAGACCTTCTGACCCTCCACCGTAACTTGCTTCTTGATTCTTCGGACGGGCTCACCTCGCTTAATAACTATGATTTCGCAAACACCACCGCCGGCCTGTATTTCTTTAAATAGCTCTATTTCAACTCTATACCTACCGCGCAATGGCCTTCTTTCCCAGTAGACGTTCTCGCCAGAGCCAGGTCCTCCACGTTCATTGTCGTGATCAAGTTTTCCGCCTGTAGCTGGGTCATTTCTTCGATCGAAGTATAATGTAATGTTGTTGGGTTGTGTAACATGTAGGTCAACATCGCCTATGAAGTCCCAGAGTAGAGTAATCTTTAGCTCTCCCTCAGCTCCAATCTGGTTGGCACGACGAACTATCTCCTGATCCTCGGGCGAAAGCTCAGGCTCGGGCTCAGGCTCAGGCTCGGGTTGCTGTTCAGGCTCGGGCTCAGGTTGCTGCTCGGGCTCAGGCTGCTGTTCGGGCTCAGGCTCAGGCTCGGGTTCGGGTTCAGGCTGCTGCTCAGGCTCAGGAGTTGCAACTGGCTCAGGCTCAACCACTGGTGTAGGTTCAGGCTCGGGCTCAGGCTCAGGCTCAGGAACTACAACTGGCTCGGGCTCAGGCGTTGGCTCAATCTGAACCACCTCACGAGGAGGCTCTTGGCTCCTCTCGCGAGGTGCCAAGAGAAATAGCAATGCAATGAGTATTAGGTATGTGCCGTAGAGCACACATCTTAGCATGTTAACCATTGTACGACAATATAGGGTTGTTGTGTGCTATAATTGTTACTCTATGATAATATCTACGACGTGCTTCACCTCCTTAGAACGTGACATCTGTACGTCGTAGGTTCGAGGCTCCTTGCCCGCCTGCTTTACAACCACAGTACACTTTCCGCCGTGATCCTGCTTTACCTCGTAGTATTTGAGTTTCACGATGTATTTGCCTGCTGGTGGATTCTCCCAGAAGATGTTCTCGGCAGAGTTGCGACCTCCTGCAGTATTGTCCACATCGAGGAAGCCTCCAGTAGCTCTGCTGCGCTTATTTCCGTAGAATATCTCGTTGCGATTAGGCTCTATAACGTGAAGGTCGATGTCGCTATAGAAGTCCCATAGCAGCGTAACCTTAAGATCACCGCTTTCGCCAACATCCTCGGCGCGCTCAATAGCTTCGCGATTTTGCTCCTGATTTGTTGGTTGCTCAGGCTCAGGCTCAGGCTCGGGCAGCGAATCGCGCAGCACAGGGTTGTCGGGAATGTGGATGATATTGGGTTGAGTCCTATTGCAGTATCTTAGTCCAAAGATCAATAGCAGCATAATAAGGATTACGTATGTGCCGTAAAGTATTGCCTTAAGTCTATTCATGTTGCTCTTCGTTTCTAGGTTTTACAATCACTTGATACTATAGCACAAATACTCTGTAAAGCACAATTATGGCGAGCTGTAGAGCAAGTGCAATGGGTACTCCAATGTAGAACAGCGGCTTTGTAACCTTGTGTTTAAAGAGTATCATGCCGCATAGAGCACCAAATGCGCCGCCCAGCAGAGTAAAGACCATCAGTATAGACTCGGGCACGCGACTACGATCGTAAATCGCTAGGTGTTTATCCCAGCCGTAAAGCATAAATGTGAATATGCTTGCTATGTATAGAATAAGTAGGTCTGCCATGTTCCGATTAGTTATAGATTAAGTCAAAAATCTCTCTGCATAGTGGCTCGAAGAGGATCCAAATCACTCCAACAAGGGCTATTGCTGCGAGGAGCGCAAAGATCTGAAGTAGGATAACCTGCCAATTTGTCTTTGGCTTAAGTTCCTGAATCAGGTAGGCATACTCGCCCTCCTCGATGGTGAAAGCTATAGGCTTGTAGGTGCGCTCCCAGCCATTTATCGTGGCTGTAAGCTCTCTGTCGTAGAGGAAGGTGTCGTAGTCGAAGTAGGCACATCCCTCCTCGTCGAGTGTCGTTGTATGCTCGATGAGTGTCTCCTCCTGGTAGAATCGCACGCTGTCACACTTCACAGGACGATCGTAGTAATCTCTAAACATCACCTTAATATCCTGCTTTACAGGCTTGTTGGGAATGTGGAAGATATACTCTAGGGTCTCAGCATCTAGCGTGTACCGTTCTATATTATCGTCGTGGAGCACATCGTAGACAACCATCTCGGCACCCGCCTCCATCTCTGGGAGCTGGACAATGCCATTCTCGTCTGAGACATACTGTGTGGAGATGCCGTTATACTCAACTCGTATCGGATACTTGCTGCCGATGTAACCCTCTTCGCCCTTGATGAAGATGTAGGGCGTGAAGAGAGTCTTGTCGTCAACGATCTCGCTCTGCTTGTCAAACCTGAAGAGGTTGTATGGCGTTTGACTAAGCTCGCGACTCTTGTTTCCATAGTCGCCAACGCTCACCTCACACGCCGCGCCCTCGACAATCTTCACCACGCAGCTATACTTGCCGTTTAGGTCGGTAATGCCGTTGAATACTCTGCCAGAGTAGCTTACGGTGACAAACTCGTTTGGTGATGGCATACTATCTTTGTAGACCTCCACCTCCACGGTTGTTGTTATCTCGGGAGCTACCTCCGACTGGAAGTTAAAGGCTATCTCGTTGCCCGCGAGTTGGATGATGTCGCACTTGCTCTCGCCACGTAGCGTAGCCTCGATTATCGTATTCTCGAAGTAGGGTAGTGCTATCTCTGCCTTGCCCTCATGGTTGGTTGTTGCGCTGTATGCCTTCTCGTTGTATGCTACGTTGATGCACTCGCCTACTATTGGTGTTGCCCCCTCTGTTGCACTCAGCACAAGTTTGCAACGTGTTGTGATGTCGAAGTCGTAGTGACGATTTTCCGATGTCACCATCACATTAAACTCCTTGCCCGACTTGAGGTCAACAATGGTGTAGCTACTACCCACATCGCACTTCTCTAGTTTGAATACTCCGTCGTTTGGCGTGATCTTGCGCTTTACGTCGTTACCCGCCTTGATGCCAAACTCGTAGTTGGGTAGGGGTGTTCCGTCATAGCATAGCGACCACGATGTGCTGTGTATGTCCTTGACGTTAATAATGTCGGGACCTCCGGTGTGCTTAGTAGGCTTCATAAAGCCCCAGCCCGTGATGAGGAACTTTGTCTCGCCACCCACTCTACAGTAGTAAATGTAGCTCTCGTCGGGGATGGTGAATAGTATCTCCGCATTCTGCTCGCCTAGTAGAGGTGTAAACCTCTTCTTGAACTCGTAGTATGCGTCCCTAATCACCTTTTGCTCGCTCTCGCTGGCAGCGATCATCTGCAACCAATTGCATCTATTGTCGCTCCATACGTAGAATCCTCCTCCGATGCTAAACTTAGCAAATGGCACCTCTGCGCCAAATGCCCTGATTAGATCTTCAGAGATACCTTTTATATTCTTTGTAGTAACTGGATAGATATCTCTGGTAGGCGTCTTTTTCTCCATAATGCAATGTTATTATTTGCCCAAAATCTCCCACTCTTCTGGTGGGGTATTAGTTTGGATTATTCCCTATTGCTTGCTATTTTATAACCTAAGATCTTGCGCTCGATTGCTGGGTGCGACTTAGGATTACTCAATACGGCTCTCTTAAACTCGTCGAGCGCGTTGTTGAGGTATGGAATAGGGTAGACAAACATGTTGAGTCGGCTCTTCATTGTCTCATCCTCGATAAACTCAATGGTTGCCTCGATGTCGCTAGTCTCGATATAGTCGCCCTTGCGTCCATCGTTCAACATGGCGAAGTAGTCTTGTAGCACTTTTACGCCCTCGGTAAATTTGCGGAGCGTGCCGATAAGCTCATCTATCTCGGCAGCCTGCTCTGTTGATAGCTGCTCCTTGATGATCACCAGTGAGTCGATCTTCTCGTCGAGGCTCTTCTGGTCGTACTCCAACTCAAGAGAGCGTTTAGCATCAATGTATATCTTGATACATGTGCTTATCTGGTCCACCTCTGTTTGGAAGGCAAGCATATCCTCTGAGTCGAGGTATTTTGCACAATCCTCCTTGATAGCCTCTATCGTCTTTCCATCGATAAGTATCGATAGTAGACGACCAAGCATAGGTCTATACTTGTTGATTCGCGCCTCTACCTCGTTGTTTCTAATCTGTTCAAGTTCACTTTTCTTCTGCTCGAGTTCGGCAATTCTCTTCCTTGCCTCCTCAGTTAATACGCTGATTTCGTTTGAGCGATTTCCTAGCTCTGCGATTCGAGTCTCAACCTCCACTCTCTTGGCTGCTAGTGAGTCAAGATTAAGCTTAACGTACTTCTCCTTTTTCTTTGCCAGGTCGCTCTTGGCATCCGCCACCTCTTTTCTCTTTTTGGTTAAGTCCGATTTAAGCCCCTCTAATTCAGCGTTTAGTCTCTCTTCCTCTACTTGGGCCTTTATATACTCTTCACTCTCAGTTTCTACCTCTTGGGCATAAAGATTAGTGCTAAATATCGAGAGTATCAATAGTAGTAATATCTTCTTCATATTTGCTATATTATTGATATACAATAGATTTAACTATCTGTCACGACAAATCATTACTTATTGCTAATGTTAAGCTGCGTTAGTAGATTATCAAGCTGCTCAAGCTCCTCAAATTGTTGAGCGGTGAGTATCGAACTATCTACTTCGTATTTATCGAAGATGTCGTAAATTCGATATTGTACTGACTTCACTTTATCTTCGTTATATGTACTATTTGCCGCCTCATAGCCATCTACATATACTCTCCAATAGTCATTAAACCTTCTGAGTTTAGCTTTATACTCTTCATACTTCTCCTCACCGAGAAATGCCTTGTAACGCTCCAATACCAAACCATAGTGATCTATCTTACTTGACTCTACGCTTGAGAAGGTAGACTTGGCAAAGTCATCAATTTCTCTTAGCATATTATCTCGCTCTATCTCGGAGTACGCACTAAGACCAAGCACCTCCTCTTCGAGTCTTGCAAGTGTTGCCTGAAGCTCTTTGAGAGTCTCCTCCTGTGTCTTTATGAGTTCGCTATTAACGCTAAGCTGAGCCTCTTTCTCTCCTAGTTTTTTGAGAATCTCATCTTGTCTATTAATCTCGGTAGTTATCTCTGCTATATCCTTTTTTAGATCTTTGAGAATGCCTTCTTGTTCCTTAATTTTAGCGGTGTAGCTTTCTATACGATGTTTTGCTGATTCAATATTTTGTTTTATCTCTTCTAATGGTCGAGACTCCTGCGCACTTAGTGTGTTGGGTAGTGTGCAGCAAGCGATAACCGAAAGTATTGTTATAAATCTGTTTATCAGTTTCATACGCTATCTTATTTTTAATATATGATTTCTTCGCCGATACACTCAATCCTTAGCGGTTTACCGTGGTGCTAGCATCGCTCTGTGCTGCGCGGTTGTTTGCCATTACATCTCGGTAGAACTTAGTTACATAATCGTTAATTATGGCATAACTCTCGTTATGCTCATTTTTAATCTTATTACGTACAGCTCGTAGTTTGCTGATGTCAGCATCGCTTCGCTCATCAGTAGGAATACGATCGTAGTATGCAATGATCTCATTGCATAGTTTTTCGTAGTACTTCCTTCTGCCCAAGTCAAACCTGTTATCTACATTGTTAAGACCATTGTTTATGCTGGTGATGCTAGTGAGGTGTGACCTATAGCGAGAGTTCTGCTTAATGTTTCTTATCGTTCTGTCAATCTCATCCTGATAGTCAGCGTAGTTTCGCCAGGTCTCGCCGTTAAAGTTTGAGTTAGGCACTAACGCATTAATTGCTAGGTTGAGTGCCTGGCAATAGACATTGTACACCTCCTTTATCTCCTTAACAGTAGGGTTATTCTTTGCGCCATCATCTACCTTGCATACCTCCTTGGTTATGGCTTTGTAGTAAGTGTCGATCTTCTGCTTACTGCAATTCGCGCTATGCCACTCATCAAAGATCTTCTTCTCGAGAAACTCGATAGCTCTAGTTATGTTTGCCTCTCTAAGCACGCTTACCTGGCTTGCAGAGTAATCATTATTGAGTGCTTCGATCTTATTACAGTTACCTGTGAAGAGCAGGCTGTCCCATTCCGTTAGACCATTCCAACTATCGGTAATTTCACGACTATATTGTTCTAATAACGACTCTACATCAGGGTCAGGGTTCTCCCCTCCGCCATTAGAGATGGATAGTGCCAATATGATACCACCTAGCAGTACCACAAATATTCCGGCTAATTTTATGATTTTCATACTGTTATTCTTTGTTGAATTTTATTTTCCGCTGCACTCGCTTCGGTGTGCGTTACGTTCTTGTTTAGTTGCGAATGTTTTGCCACACCTACTGCAAGTAAATTTTTCAGCGGCTGCTGGCGCTTCCTCCTTAGCGGCTTGGGCTTGTGCTGCAGGCTCAGCTTGTGCTGCAGGCTGCGCAGCGGGTTGTGCAGCAACCTGTCCGCCCTGAGCTCCTGCTGATGCACTCTGTTGACGGTTCTGACTCTGACCACCGTTCTGAGCCTGACCGCCACCACGTGTTGAGGTGCCACCTCTTGTATCGTTATGCTTGCGAGCAATATGTTGATCTACCTCATCGCGAGTCATGAATTTCAGTTCGCATTTAGGACACTTAAATAGATGACCTTTGGTTTTCTGATGATCTTTAAGCTCTTCAGATGTGCTAAAACGCATGGTACAACCATCATAAGGACATGCAAAAGGATGCATCTTGTTATTATGCTCATTAAACGCCTCCTGGCTATCGAATGGCTCGTTGCAGATCGAGCAGAATGCCATTGGCTCTTGAGCCGTCTTGCCCTCACCTGTCTTTTCTGACTTTATCTCTGTTTGAGGATTAACAATCTCATCCTGTGACTGTGGCTCCTGCTTACCTCCAAATGGCGAAGGGAGAAGATAGCCGATTACAAATCCGATGATAGCACCTACGATAGCACCCATAGCCAAGAACTTAGCCACCTTGCCCATCTTTGATGGTGTGTCAGTGTCGAGCTCAAAGTTGCTGATTACACCCTTGCTGTGAGAGCTAATTCGGGTCTTAAGCACCCTCTTCTGGATCTCTACGCGAAGTGTCACGCCGCTGCTTACCCATGCCTTAGGTAGGCAGATGTTGCACTCGTATTTTCCCTCTTTGTTCTTGCGAATGATCTCGCGTGTATGCTGCTTAAGGGTATCCTGGTTGCTATATATCCTATATACGATCTCCTCGTCAGAGAGCGATAGCTGTATAGGCTTGCTGTTAGGGATGTTTATAGGGTTGCTGAACGATAGGGTGAACTCGGCGTAGTTGCCCGATGGGTTAACGCTTGGTGTGCCCATGTCGCGTGCAGCAGCTGGCGTTGCAACGTTACGAGCAGCATTCTTCTCGAATGTGATGTGTAGCTCGTTGTTACGCACATCCTTGGTTCGGATCATATATGGCTCAGTGCCGTAGTAGCCTACGTTGAAATATTGCGACTGGGCAAGCATGGCGATCTCCTCACCTGTAAATTGGAGTGTGAGGTCGTTGTTTACCTTCAGCTGATTGCCGTTGTAGCTTACAGCGATGTCGCTAGGCTTGAGTCTATTTGCCATCTCCTTGGGTGATGCCACGATACGTACAACCTGCTGGCGTGGTGTGGCTAGTAGGCTTCGGTTTACGTGTATCGCCTCGTTCTCTATGTCGATCTGAACACCCTCAACCTGCTTGCCAGCTATAAGCTCAGCAATTGAGAACTTAACCTCCTTATTGTCGTAGTAGAGCGAGTTCTTGCCACCGTTGATGGTGGTTATCTGGTTGCTATCTGCCATAACACCCTTTGACACGCCATTCTCGATGATGTTATACTGTGGCTTGCGAGGGATGGTTATGTTTGGTATCTGCACGTATGCTCCCGACTGAATAGATGGGGCGATGATCACCTCGCTAAAGTTGCTGAATGCGCTATACTGAACATCTGCGAGCAGCTGTCCGATCTTAATCTCGTCAACGGTGACGCATCCCACAGCAGTGCTGTTGGTTGCCATTGGGTGGTATGGACCCTTGTGAGGCACTAGCGTAAACATCTGTGCCACATCGTCCAACACATTGTGGTTGATTATGCCGCTATTGAACTCGTAAGTGCCCATCGCAGAGTCCTTAAGCGTCATGCAACGGTCAAGGAACGAGTCCTTGAGACGCATCAGCACGTCGTATGGTGTGATGTTGCCATTTAGCTTGTAGCCCTTTGGTATTGACATTGCTATGACAAGTGTGCCGGCACGGAATGCTCCACCGCTACGAACGTTGTTCTTAATGAGTTTGTAGATCACCTGTGCGGGCTCAATGCGGAGTGTGAAGAAGTGCGAGTTGAGCTGCACGCCACCATACTCCTTATCAGCGATTGCAAATAGTGGCGAGTTATACTGCGCAATAGTCTGAAAACCGCTGTTGGCATCTGGATTACCACATACCTTTACTGATATATTCTTATACTCTGTCATACTCTTTGCTCATTTAGTTTAATACATCCTTAAGTCTATCCCACCATGTTCTCTGCTTTTCGCCATGTGTAGCATTCTTGATAGCCTGTACTAGGCGGTTAGAGTCTGTCTGCTCATACTCGTAGAGTCCTCCGATGTAGAATGTTCCGAGTGAGAAGGTGTAGAGTTTTGGATGGAACTTTGTACTAGTATTGATGTTGTACTCCTTACATAGGTTGATAAGTGGCTCGAGGATGTGGTGGCCAAACTTGTTGTTGAAGATCTCGTATGCCTTCTCCTCGCGCTCCACAGCGTTACCCAATGTATCCGACTTGGTCATGATGATATGTATTGAGTCAACCTTCTTCATAATCTCGGCGTTGCCTGGATTCTCGAAGATGTTAACCATCTTCTGAATCAGCGTGCGCTGGTTCACCACGCAGTACTCGAGGTGAGTGATAGGCGCGCCAGTATTCTCGTCGTAGCCATCCACAATCTCGCGGTTGATACGCACCACGTTAGCCGTAGGATCGATGATCAGGAAGAAGACCTTGCGGTTGTTGTTCTTGAGCAGCTTCGTAGCACCGCTACCCATATCCTCAAACTCGAAGATGTGCTCAGGGTTGTTGGCAATGCTAAATGCAAACTCCTCACCCGACATCTCAACGAGGTTAACCTTGTGCTCCACGCCATTTGCTGCGCGTGAGCTGATCGTGGCCTCAAGGGTTGTTACGAATGTACCTGGGGTACGTGGCACGGTTATACCCACGTCGGTGTACTGCTGGAGTGCCGAGGCGTAGTCGCCACCGCCGGCAGCAAGGTTGATGTGGAGTGAGTCTGAACGCGAAAGACCCATAAGCACGCAGGTCTTACCTGTCGATGGCACACCGAAGAAGTAGACATCAGTATAGCCCTCCTTACACTCTGCCATAGAGTTGTTGATGGCTACACGAATATCTGGAAGATCGCCATGAATAGTTCTGAGTGACTTAAGAGTCTCGAGAACTGGCTTGGTTACAACCTTCGAGTTGATAATCTCGTTCTCGGAGATCACACCCTCGTTAATTATGCGGATAAGACGCTCTGCATCATAATCGATATTTCGTGTGAGCATCTCTCTTATCTCGTTCTGCTTAAGCGAGATATATAGTGTCTGAGCCTGGAACTTGTATGGGGTGTTTGGGTTCTCCTGCAAGTACTGATGTACGGCAAAGATGTCGTTAAGGCTCTTCACCTCGCTCCAACGTACAATGGCGTTGTAGAGCTCAGTTGCCTCCATATAGTGGTTGCCGTTGATAAATAGCTCGCGGTACTCGCGAATGTCGAGCTCGCTCTCCTTGTTCACAAGATTCCATACGGCATCATCTATCTCGCTGCGGTGAGCCGTATCGGGATACTTGCTAAGATGACCTATGATGCTTGCCTTTGAGAACATATCCACACGCTCCCAATCTCTGTCCTCTTCACCTTTAATTGTCACGTCTATCTCGCTCTTTAGGCGAGCATATATGTCGCGTGCCTCGTCCACATGGTTGCCCGTAGGACGCTGTGCATCCCAGTTGTTGATATATGTCTCAAGCATCTGCAATACCTCCTGCTGCTGCATGATGTTTGCTGCACCCGATATAAGGTTTGCGATACCGTTCCACTCTCTCTGCTCGTTAGGGTTAGGCATTGAGTTTACCTGCTCCTCGATCCATCTTTTGCGCTCCTCCTCGATGTGTGGTACATCCTCGAATGAGATCTCTTTCTCTAGAAAATATGGTAGTATAGTCTTAACTGGAAGAGAGTTAATCTTCTCAATAAGCTGCTTGCGCTGTAGTTCTGTTAGTGCCATATATGTAGTGTAGTTTTAGTCGTTTAGTAAAGTAGTCTACCGCCGTCCTCAACAGTATGCTTGCCTGCAGCAACTGTGCGTGTGCGGTGTGTCACGATGTAGTTTAGAAGGATGAAGAGGTGGATTACGAGGATAACTACGATTCCAAGGATGCTGACACCCTCAGCCTCTGTTAGACCCTTCTGGAACTCTAGGTTCTCTACGCCACCCTCAACTGCGAACTCCTTAACCTGATTCTCGCCTAGGTCGAACTTATTTGCCTCGTTTTGCTTGATGACAGGCATCTCACCACTCTTCGAGAGCTCGCTGAGCTGCGTCTCTGCTCTCTTTGCAAAGTCGGTAATGTCGCTTGAAAGGGTAGGGATGTTGAGAACGCTCCAGTTGTTGATGCTTCCCATGATCTTACGCTTCTTATCATCCTTTCTGCTTTTTAGGCTTTCGTAGTTAGCACCAAGCACCTTATCCTTCTGGTATTCTGTTTTAGTTTCTACCATACCTCTAGTTATACCTTCATTGGTGAGGTACTGAGTAAGTTCATCGGTGTTGTTTGGGCGACTTGCTGTGGCATTCATAAGGCCATTTTCGTAGATCGAAAGTGCTTCATTCTCAAATGCTTCGTAATCCTCAAACATCTTGTCGATCTTTCTAAGGTCGTTCTCTGCCATTCTCTTGATCTCCTCCTTCTGCTCGTTAACCACGAAGAAGTGGTGTGAGCCGCCATAAATTGCTGAGCTCACAGCAAAGATAACGTAGAGCACAAGACCGATGATCTCGGCTACCTTCCACTTGTCGAGATAGTTCTCGGCACTCTTAGCCTTGATGATGAACCATAGTAGGATGCCGGCAATGGCTGCTATGCCCGCTGCAATGCCGATGCTGATGCCCATCGAGCCACCACTCTTGTATGAGTAGCCGATATAGCTAAATACCATGAGAAGAACGATGCCTACCACCGCAATGAAGTTTGCAATGGATACGCTTCCTGAATTTTGTTTCTTTGCCATAATTGTATACCTTTTTTTATTATTATTACTCTTTCGATGTTTACTCTGCTTGAGCTGTTGAGCTCATCTGCTGCACCTTTTCGAGTGCTGCTCTAATCTGTACGAGGTTGCCAATCTCGGGTGCTCCCTCTACGGGGATGCTTGTCGATTGCAATATCTCGATTATCTGCTCGTTTGTGAGATCCTTATTTATACTCTTCATGAGTGCCACAACGCCTGCGATGATAGGTGCCGAGAAGCTAGTTCCGTCCCATGCTTCGTAGGAGTTGTTGGGTAGAGCATTCCATATTGCCACGCCGGGTGCCGATATGGTACACTCTCGGATGTTGCGAGCCTCGAAGTTACCGAAGTTGCTGAATGTTGCCTTGCGGATATTCTGGTCTACTGCCGACACACGTATGGTCTTAGCATTTCGCTTCGAGGTGTCCATGGCTGTGAAGCAGTGCTCGTTGCCGGCAGCCCACACGATTGTCACGTTGCGCTCCTCGGCAATCTTAAATACGTAGTCCCACATCTCCTCTTGGCGTAGTCCATGCTGCTCCGACATGGCTATCTGCTGCTCGATAGGCATGCTGATGATCTGCTCGGGGAAGTTAGCTCCGCTCGAGATGTTGACCACCGAAGCACCATGATATATACAATATAGTATGCCCTCAACCTGAGTGATGGTGTTGAGGTTGTCGCCCATGCTCACGGGGATATACTTACAGTTAGGAGCAATGCCCGATGAGCCTTCGCCATTGTTGGCATTACCCACTGCCACTGCCGTTACCAACGTGCCGTGACCGGCTGAGGCTGGTGATGAGGTGGGTAGTGGCGCGATGTCGGGCGTGCCTGTCACAACAGAGTATGGGTATATACATCTGTCGCCACGAAGCTCTGGGTGGTTTAGATCCATATAGCTATCCACGATACCCACGATGATCTCTGGCGATCCCTGGGTAATCTCCCATGCCTCTTGCGCCTGAATAGGTGCAAAGTGCCATGACTTCTGTGCATCGTTAAAGGCTGGGTCGTTAAATGTCGTGCTACTCTGATTACCACCCTCATGCTGCATTGATGTCATCACCTCTACGGGGATTACCATAAAGTCGATGCCAGTAATCTCGCTCGAAAGACGCTCGCATATCTGCTCACGCTCACTCTCGGGCACTGTGAGCACACATGTCTTCGAGCCAGTGTTGTAGAACTCGATCTTATGCTCAGGTTCCGCATAGCGCGTTGTGAAGCCCTCGGCAAAGGTGCGGAAAGTGTCGTCGTTAGCATCCGAGTTGAAGATCACGTAGAGTAGGTTAGGGTAGATCTCCGTCATACCTCCGTCGCGAGGGTTGGCTATCGGCGTTGTCTGGTCGAATGGGGGAAGGATATTCTCCTCGGGTGCTGGAAGACCTACCTCCTCGCCACCAACTATAGGCTGGTTCCAATCGGGATCGGTGATTATTCTCTGTGGCTCGCTGCTTAACTCATCGATGTTTCGGAAGAGGCTTAGAATCGCTATGAGGGCGAGAAGCAGAAGCATAAATGCCAAGAATCGTCCCCAGAAGCCCATAAATCCCCAAGGCTGCCAGAATGGAGTTCTATTCTCGCTGTTGCCACCAAAAAATATCTTCTTCATAATTTTGTCTTTTTACTTGTCGTAGTTTCTATCTTTCGACTTTAGTAGTTATGGTCTCGACCTAGCTCTATGCCGCCTGCTTAATACCGTCGATGATTACCGAGAGCACGTTGTTGGCATGGTGATCGAAGTCGGGCACGTTGAGATGAGCGATGAACGAGATGAACATATACTCCAACCACTTGTTGTAGTTGTCGTCAAACGATGGGAGTATCGCCTGAGGACTCTTCGACATCTCATTGAACATCTCGGTGATATCCTCCTCCTCGAATACCGACTTTGTCTCGCGCTCGATATAGTCGAATGCTGGGATGTTGCGTCCGCGACAGATGTTCTTAGCCTTGGCAATATCCTCAGCCGAGAGATACTTGAAGCCAAAGTCGAGGATAAAGTCGTTGATCATGCTGGCGAGGGTGTCGGCAAGCAGACTCTCGTTGGCAGTGTGGATGTTTACCACGTTTACATACTCGGCTAGTGCTGATGCCATCATGTCGCGCAGCGATAGCGTATTTGCCGAGTGTATGAGGTTGTCCACGAGCATCGTCATGGCGTTAGCATCGAAGCTCTCGTCGCTTGAGAAGCTGTTGAGGAAGTCCACCGACTTGATGCCTGTACACCACATGTCGTAGACAGCATCGGCGATGATGCACGAGTTGAGCTTACGCTTGTACGATCCGTCGAAGAGCTTGCGCACGTCGATATGCTTGCGTGATAGGAACTCTTCCGCCTCGGCTACTGAGTAGAAGCAGTAGGTGTTGATTATCGACTGCCACTTCTCATCGTCGTTCTGAGCCTTCTCGATGGGGTAGCCCGACTTTGAACATGAGTTGCGGATGATCTCGTAGTCCTTGAACTCGTTCACCTTGTTGTTTATCTCGGGGCTCTGAAGTATCGTGTGGATCGTTCTGTAGCACGATGTCTCGCTTACTTGTAGTGCCTGGATGAGGTGACCGAAGTAGTAGTTGTCGGCATTGCATGTGAAGTCCATCTCACGGAAGATGATGCGCGCCTTGCGTATGTTACCCTCGAGCATCTCGTCGATGTCGGTAGATACGTAGTAGCCATCCATGAGTGTGAGCACCTTGCGCGATACGCCCGCGAGGATAGTCTTAAACTGCTCGTCGCGTGTTACGCCCATGCGCGATGCCACCTTGTCGAGCTGTGAGATGATGTACTGAGCACCATCATTGTCGATTGATGAGCATACGTCCCATGATAGCTCAGGGAACTTAAAGAAGCGGAGTACCGACTCGTTTGTGCAGAATGTCTGACGAAGGTTGCGGTAGTGCTCCTCGGGGATTGTCATCCTGCGCTCGTCGCTATTCTCATTCTCGTAGAGCTTGCTGGCTAGAGGGCCCGAGAACTTGAAGTCGCGAAGGATATAGCTGTTGCTAAAGCACTCACCCGGACGTGTCCAGTTGAGGAATATCTTTGTCTGCTGCGAGTCGAGGCTACCATCGGCATTGAAACACTGGTGGTAGAGCACCTTCTCGAAGCGTTGCTGCCAACGACCGTTAAGACCGTTGATGCTGTTCTCCACCTGCTCGGTCTTAAGCTGCATGTCGATGTTGAACTTTGTACCCACGTAGAAGAATGGCGAGATGCCATCGGTAAGCTCGAGTGTGCGTCTGCGCTTATCCATCGTGTCGCCCACGTAGTTTCTGATCCAGTCGTTGATCAGAAGTGGAATGTCCGTAACATCGTTCTGTGCTGCATGGTGGCAATACAATAGTATATTTATAAGCATCGACTCGTTGTACATGTTGAAGAGGTACGCCACCTTGCCTCGCAACAAGACGTTGATGAGGATAGGATCCTCCTGAAGAGTCTGAAGTAGCTCCTTCTTGCGCGAGCGAGCACCTGGGAAGTCGAGGAGGTCGTTCTCCTTAAGCACGCCTATCGACTTTTCGTATGTAACATCGGTCTTTCCTGTCACAGCGTTATACTTCTCAACACGCTTTCTGCCATCCGATAGCTGGCGCATGACGCGCTCGTCGTCGATGTTGATGAAGCTATACTGATTGGAGTTCTCGAGATACTGCTCTGTGATGCAGACGATGATCTCGGCACACACGGCGCAGATCTCACTCTTTGTGAGGTGTGCAACCTTCTCGTAGCCGCCATCCTTCTTTAGGTATGCATCGGTGAAGAAGCGTGGTGACTCGAGGAATAGCTCGTTAAGGCACTGCACACTCATCACCGTATCCTCGTTGATACCACCGTGTAGAAGTGCCTGAGCTGGCAGGTAGATGTAGTTGTGGTATTGTAGCTTGGCAAGCGTGTCGAGCATCTTCTTAAAGAGCTTCACCTGGTATTCGCTCTTGTGCCAAAGCACCGAGAATACCTCCACCCAATCCTCTGCTGGTATGCGGTCAGCGATGAGCGACAGCTGATCGAAGAATGTGGTGTGCATGAATGCCTGAGCATTATTGATATGCTTGTTGTAGTAGGCTCTGATGTCCATGATGCTGTCGGGCGTAATTGCCGAGTTGGCAATCACGGGCATCTTGCTATATCGTGCAAAGAGGTTGTCGCTGAGCTCGCTGATCTCAGCCTCGCTATATGTGGTATAGTCGCTGATGTCGTTGTAGAATCCATCGCTGATGATCATGATGACATCTGCCACCGTAAGACACTTCATGAGTATAGGGTACTCCTTGCTGTGTCTTTCGGGGTTACGCGAGAATGATGTGAAGCGTGTTACGACACCCGTAGCCTCCGTGTCCGTAACCTTTGGGTTCATCTCCTCGATAAATTTGTAGCTTGTGCCGTCTGCCTCAACAACAAAGGGCTTGCCATCCTTCTGAAGGATACAGTTCATCAGGTATGACTTACCCACCTGGCTCACGCCAAAGGCTGCTATTGCAGGGTTCTCGTCGTTTGCCAGCTGGAGCTTCTTAAGCTTGCGACGCTCCTCAACAAGTTGCAAGAACTTCTGCTCGTAGTCCTGTGGCTTATACTTCTTGATCCACTCTATCGACTTGTTGATATTCTCAATCTGAGTAGCTATATTTTGTGTCATGATCGTCAATCGTTATTTAATTGTCAATTCAAATTCTCCCTTATCAAGCCAGTGCTTGCCATCGTCAACTATTGACTGAAGCACAAGCTCCAGGTCGTTCTTGCGGTTGCGATACTCGTTGTCAGTAGCCTCCTCGATTATCAGCTGCTCCTTGTTCTCGTTGAACGAGCGCGAAAGACGGATCTGCAAGGTGTTGGCATTGCCGTGGTTGTAGATAGCATATAGTGGACGTGCCTGATAGATGCTCGAGTCGAACTGACGGCATCCAATAAATGTTGGGAATACAGACGACGTTATGGTTGCCGATGAGTTTGTAGGGGTAAGTATCGACTGTGTCACCTGCTGACGTTGTGTGTTGTACTCTCCGAGGTAGTTTGCTGTAGACTTCATCTTCTTGATCATCTTCGAGAAGTCGAGAACCAAGCCCTTAAGACCTGTTGTTGAGGCAGCATAGCCCACCATACCACCTACGGCAACGATAGCCTTCTGATCGTAGAAGTAGCCCTGTCCGTCGGCAGTTGGGAACCAGTGACCCACGCGATAGTCGTTCAGACGTATTAGTCGGTCAGGGGTTGTAGGCATATACTTGATGAATAGCTCGGTGATAGGGTCGAGCGATGTTGGACGACCAGCGAGCACAATGATGTCGCAGTGCTGCGTATAGAGCACCAGTGCCAGCTGCTTCATGAGAGGCTCCATCGTCGACTTAACGATCTCTGATACCTCCTTAGGGTCGTATCGCCAGTTGAGCTCCTCGAAGCGGAAGCCGAAGTGCTCCTCGAAGAAGTCGAGAAGGTAGTCGGCAGGCTTCAACTCGGCGAATAGCTCGTCGAAGGTGTAGAGGCGCGATGGGCGATGTGTGCGCAGTAGCTCCATCATGCGCTGTGCTATAGGCACCGAGATCTGGGTGTTGAAGTCGTTGCGGCAGCGACGGTCGCGGTAGCTCATCATTGAGCTATCTGTGCCGAAGAAGTCGTGAATGAGGTTTGAGGCAAACACGACAAGCTTCTCGCGACGCTCCTCCTCGTTGTGTGTCGATGCTATGTCGTTTATCTTGTTGCGATAGACGATATTCTTGTAGCAAGGCATTGCAGCTAGCTGCTCGTTGCTCATCGCCGTGATGCGCGCTGTGAGTGCTGAGCAGATGTTGCCTAGGTTGGGGTGGTTGTAGTCTTTACCCTCGATGACCACATTCTGCACAAGGTTGCGTAGGATGTCGTCACCTGCGAGGTAGAAGCTATCCCAGAACAGTGGCGTAGGCGTGATCTTGCAGTGAGCCTCGCCCTCATACTCGTACGAGCATACGATGATGTCGGTAGTACCTGCGCCAATGTCGATAGTACCTATTGTAAGTGACTTATTTGTCGATCCCTGCTCGGCATGCTCTGCGCGTAGGTGACCCTTAAGTTCAAAGAACTTGTGAATCTCGCCGCTGTAACGCTGTGCCACCTCAGCAAAGAGGTAGACAAGCTGGCAGCATGACGCCTCATCGTAGGACCATGTGCGGCGTGCGATGTCGGCATAGTCGTCGGTGATCTTTAGCGACTCGGCATCGGGGATTATGTTCACAGGGTGGAGCGATGGTGTGCAGTGGCGTATAGCGTCAAAGGCATCGGCAGCACTCTTGCGCAAGAATACCTGCTCCTGAAGCGGCATGGCTGTAGGTGCTGTGATGATGATGTTGCGAAGGTAGCGGCGGCAGTCAATGTTGCCCCACATCTCGCGGTACTTCACGGAGTTGATCTGTGCTATTGCCTGCTGGAACATCTCGATATAGGCGAATGTCATCAGCGAGGCACGCGAGTAGTGGTGCTCGCTCTTGCTTAGATCCATCGAGAATATTGCGCCGTCGTTGCTCTCAGGTGAGTACGTGCCATCCTCCTTGAAGAGCTTTGAAAGACGTGGTATTGATATATCTTTCGAGTGTTTGATGTTGTGCGAGTCGTCGGCTGTCGCGAGGTTCTCCCACTGTCCTGCATATCTCTTAGTGTCCCAGAGATAACGCTTTGGACTAGAGTGGTTTGTGGTCTTCTCTGAAAGACCCTCCTCCTCGAGTGACTTGTAGACTAGCTTGCGCGCCTCGTCGCCGATACGCACAAAGCTGCGCCACTTAAACATCTCCTCGTCAAGCACAATGTCGAGGCCGAAGTCCGCCATGCGGAACACCACGCGCATGTCGAAGGTCTTGTTTTCGTATGTGATGTGAGGTGTTGTTAGGTTGCGTAGCTCAAGCATCTTACCCTTGGTAAACTGCCCCTCCTCGAACAAGATACCGCATGTGCGGCTGTTGCCGATGTCGAGAACAAGATCAACGGGGATGTCGCCCTGAGGCTTATCGTGTAGCGTCACCTCGGGAGCACCGCCCGAGAGACGGATGAAGTTGAGCAGGTAGATGTAGAATGCCTTGTATTTGCGCGACTCCTCCTTTGCGAGGTCGATGCCAAGTAGCGATGCGATGTAGTCCGAGAAGGCGTGGAAATCCTCCTCTGAGGACATAAAGCCGAGAAGTAGATCTGCCTTGTTACACATCGAGTATTCTGCACAATGATCGGTATCCCACTCAGCGATATATGGACGAAGCATCGATAGCTGATCTTCTGCAAGCTCAGTGTCGAATGCCCAGTCGAGACGGAAACGCTCGATACCCTTCTTTGTTGCCTCGCCTATGCGAGTTATCCTCATTCGGCACCATCCTAGAGGTACGTTGCTCGATACGCCATCTACCTCTCGTCTAAACATTGGCATGGGCAACCACTTGTTGAGTAGCAGCTCGAAGGCGTTGACCATGTTGAAGTTGTCGCTAGGGTCTTTAACGCGGAATGAGTATAGCGAGTTGATGTGGTAGATCTCTGTTGCTGCCTCGTCATAGGTCGTATAGAGGGCTGTGCTACACTCTGGGTCCATCATGATAAGTCCCGCCTCGTCGATCTCCTCGCGACCGTTCGATTTTCGCAGGAGCGCATCTGGCGATTCTATGATCTCGCTGATGGGGATATACTTCTGCTCTTGGCTATTGTAGCACAGAAGGTCGAATATCTTGTGTATTCCCAAGAAGTCTGTAGTCTCGCAGAAAGAGTACTTAAGTGCTCTGCCATTACTTAGGATAAGTGGCTCTGATGGGTTGAATTCTATCTCTCTTGAGATAAAGTGAATTCCCGAGTTAGCAATTAGGTGTTCCATTTATAAGTTAGTTTTGTTCGTTTCCGTGTCTGGCTTACGTTCTCTCTTAGGATGTTTGGCATACGGTCAGGATGATATTTTGTTGTTATCCGTCGAGTATGTATGTGTGCGCTAATCCACTCTGTTGTAGGATTTTGCATTCTAAGCAACAGATGGATTGGCTCCATTATCGTATGTCCTAAGTCAATAACGTTAAGTACTTGTGTTAGCAGCGTGTCGCGCGCGTAGCGTGAGTGCGAATACTCATACTATTACACAAAAGTAAACATTTTTTTTGGAATTTCCAAGCCGTCGCCTAAATAATTGCCTTTGAAATAAGCTGTGCTTAAGGTTGTGAGCCTCCTTGTAGGCGAAATGCTGACTATTTGCGCTGTTTTATATGGTTTTAGAGTGTTGTTATATGGCTATTATCAGAATGGATAAATAGTCAAAAACTGGATTATATAGGTATTTAATTATTGGGTTGAAGAGTGGATAATCTATGCTTTCTCTTATATCCTTTCCATGAGTCGTCTTACGGGAGGTATGAGTAGTACTAGGTCGAAGAGTCGTGCGGGAATTATCGAACATATCGCCACCACAAACTTGGTGAAAAGCCCTGGTGTGCAGCGTCTACGACCCATGAACATGGCGCGTAGGGCTTGGCGTGCTATACGCTCGGGACGCATCATCACCCCCAGTGCTACAAATCTTCGGCGTAGCTTATCGCTAAGGTTGTATAGTGGTGTGTCGACAGCTCCCGGGAAGACCACGGTGACGCTTATGCCATGGCGGTGTAGCTCGTACCATAGTGCCGAGCCGAGGCTCTTGAGATAGGACTTCGTTGCGCTGTAGTGCGATATTGTGGGGTAGGGTAGCCACGCTGTGGATGATGACATTATAAGTATGCGACCCTCGCCTCGCTCCTTCATACGCTCTGCGAAGTAGCGGCATAGGAGTGTTGTTGTGGTGCAGTGCAGCGTTACGATCTTCGCTAGTCGCTCGGGCTCGGTGCGTGTCAGTGTCGAGAATAGAAGCATGCCAGCATTGCATACTAGTATCTCTACTTCAAACCCCTGATCCTTAACGGCTTTGAAAATCTCCTCTGCGGCACTTTCGCGCGATAGGTCGCAGTAGATGTCGTAAGCCTCTACTCCGTATGTCGAGCGTAGAGAGGCTACCGTTTCGCGTAGCTCCTCGCGTTGGTTGCTTACGGCAATTATGTTATATCCGCGCTGGGCTAGCTCCATGGCGTAGTGGTGCCCTATGCCCGATGAGGCACCTGTGATTAATGCGTAACTCATGGTGCAAAGTTAGCGAAAATTTGCTACCTTTGTAGCTCTGAATGGCGAAAAAAGAGATATGGCTAAGCGCATAGATAAGACAAATGCTGCTCGACTCCTCGATAAGGCAAAGATCGAGTACGAGCTTATACCCTACACCGTAGACGAGAATAACCTTGCAGCAACTCACGTTGCCGAGGAGCTTGGCGAGGATATAGCCACCGTGTTTAAGACCCTTGTGCTGCGTGGCGATCGCTCGGGGTTGTTCGTATGTGTTATCCCTGGCGATAAGGAGGTAGACCTCAAGGCTGCTGCGCGTGCGTCAGGCAACAAGAAGGCTGAGATGCTTGCCATGAAGGAGCTGCTTCCCACCACTGGATATATTCGTGGCGGCTGCTCACCCATAGGCATGAAGAGGCCTCTGCCCACCTACTTTCACTCCACAGCCCTAGATCATGAGCGCATCTACATAAGTGCCGGCGTGCGCGGCTTGCAGATAGCCATAAATCCAAACGACCTCATTGCCTATGTAGGCGCAGAGGTCGTGGATATTATTGCTGAAGAGTGATTGGCTATTCGCTACGTGTCGCTATCTTGCTAAGAAACGAGCGATTGACAATCACGCGCACCTTGCGATGTACGTTGTGTAGCTCTACGGGGGTTACGCCAAAGAGCTCGCCATCAATCTCAAGAAGGCTCTCGGGCGAGGACTCGATGCGCACCTTGCGTCCTTGGGCATGAAGCACATGACCAATGGTGTAGATGCTACCATTAAAGAAGCGTTTTAGGCGGAAGATGATGTTCCACCAGTGTAGCGGACGGATGATGGTGATGTCCAGCAATCCGTCGTCGGCAACTGCTTCGGGAAGCTGCTGAATGCCGCCTCCGTTATACTTTCCTACGCCTATGGCGATGCTAAAGAGTAGGTTGTTATAGACAAGTCTGTCGTCAATCCAGACCTTAACACCCGTAGGCTTATACCTGAAGAAGGTGCTTATCAGCGCACGGATATATAGGCTTGCCCCCTTCACACCCTTGTTGCGCATCTCTATACAACGTCGTATCACGGCAGCGTCGAAGCCTAGGCCCGCAACATTTGCCATGTGGCGCATCTGTCTATAGCGCGACTCCTCATACTCCACCGAGGCAACATCTTGTAGGAAGGTGTAGCCCTCCTTGATTGCGCGTATCGCCTCCGAGTATCGCTTGGGGATGCCGAACATGCGTATCCAGTCGTTACCCGTACCTACGGCAATAACAGCTATGGTGATCTGGTCGGGAGCTACCATCTTCTGGATGAATAGTCCGTTGACCACCTCGTGAAGTGTTCCATCGCCACCAATGACGATAATATGTCTGTAGCCCGCATTTATGGCAGATACAGTAAGCTCCGTAGCGTGGTGTTTGTGCTCGGTGAATACCGATTCGCAGCGAATACCATTGTCGCGCAGGAGCTTGGAGATAAGTGGAAAGTCGTCAAGACCCTTACCCGATCCCGAGATGGGGTTGATCACGACAAACCACTTAACTCCAGCCTCTACCGTTGGGCTCTCTATCTCCTGTTGAGACATGATAGCCCTCCTACCTTACTTGCGTGGTGCGTTACGTAGTGTGTTGAGCAAGAAGTCGTAGAACTTCTCAACAGATGCGATGTTCACCTTCTCGTCTGGAGAGTGTGGGTAGCAGATGGTAGGACCAAACGAGATCATATCCATGCCAGGGTACTTAGCACCGATGATACCGCACTCCAAGCCAGCGTGGATAGCCGTAACGGCTGGCTTCACGCCATAAAGCTTCTCGTAAGACTCGAGCATAGTGTGCAAGATTGGCGACTTCATGTTAGGGTTCCAACCGCTGTAAGAGCCTGAGAGCTCAACGTCGGCACCTGCAAGCTCAAATACTGATGAGATAGCACCAGCCAACTCGCCCTTCTCGGTATCTACTGACGAGCGCAACAAGCACTTAACCTCGATGGTGTTGCCGTTAGATACTACGATAGCGAGGTTTGAAGATGTCTGTACAAGACCCTCCATGGCGATAGACATGCGCTGAACGCCGTTAGGACAGCCACATACGGCACGAATCAACGAGTGTGACTCG
The DNA here is from genome assembly GCA_017379015.1 of Alistipes sp. Taxonomy (GTDB): domain Bacteria; phylum Bacteroidota; class Bacteroidia; order Bacteroidales; family Rikenellaceae; genus Alistipes. Next base: position 47,756 of record JAFNXN010000028.1, on the reverse strand, counting down.
AGGTGTGGGATGATAGCCTTTGGACACTCTACCTCCTCGGCAAAGATCTCGATAGAGTCCTCGATGCCCTCAAACTCCTTGATGATAACCTTCTCATAAGACTTCACGTTAGCCTCGAAAATAGCCTTCTCAGCCTCGCGAACAACAACTACAGCCCATGCCTCACGTGGGATAGCGTTACGCATGTTGCCACCCTCTACCGAAGCGAGCTCCAAGCCGTAAGACTCGGTCTCCTGACGCAATAGGCGGAACAACACCTTATTAGCGTTAGCGCGCTGAGTGCCGATCTGGATGCCTGAGTGACCACCCTTAAGACCCTTAACAGTAACCTTGTAGGCAGCGAACTTACCCTCCAATGGCTGTTCGCGATACTTGAACGTAACGTTCACGTCCATGCCGCCAGCGCAACCTACGTACAACTCACCCTCGGTCTCAGAGTCGAGGTTGAGCAGGATGTCGCCCTTGAGCATGCCACCCTGAAGACCGAAGGCACCATCCATGCCTGTCTCCTCGGTAGCTGTAAATAGGCACTCTAGTGGACCGTGCTGAAGATCAGCATCCTCCATAGCTGCCATGGCTGCTGCCAAGCCGATACCGTTATCTGCACCGAGCGTAGTGCCGTTAGCTGTTACCCACTCGCCATCGATATATGCCTCGATAGGGTCTGTCGAGAAGTTGAACTCCTTGTCGTTGTTCTTCTGTGGCACCATGTCGGTGTGTGCCTGAAGAATGATGCCCTTGCGATCCTCCATGCCTGGGGTTGCTGGCTTGTAAACATATACGTTCTGAGCCTCGTCTACCTTGTGCTCAAGACCGAGCTCCTCTGCCCACTTAACGATGTAGGCACGAATAGCATCCTCCTCGTGTGATGGGTGGGGGATGTTGCAAATCTCAGCAAAGTGCTTCCACACCAATGCTGGCTTCAAACCTTTCAAATTCTTGTCCATAATTTATTAGTTATTAAGTTGTTAGTTATCTGTTGTCTTATTGTGTTTAAGGCTATTCTCTAGCTCCTCACGCTTGTCGAATGCCTCGACAATGTACTTTACCAGCTGGTGACGCACGATGTCGCGCTTATCGAACTCCACAATACCTATGCCGTCGATGTTTCGTAGCGTCTCCATTGCGCGTGTAAGACCGCTGTCGGAGCGTCGTGGAAGGTCGATCTGCGTCACATCGCCCGTGACGATAAACTTGGCGTTGCGACCCATTCGCGTGAGGAACATCTTGATCTGCGATAGGGTGGTGTTCTGCGCCTCGTCAAGTATCACAAAGGCGTTGTCCAGCGTGCGACCACGCATGTAGGCTAGTGGTGCAATCTGTATTGTGCCCTCCTCGATATACTTTTGTAGCTTGGCTGCGGGGATCATGTCGCCCAGCGCATCGTAGAGTGGCTGCAAGTAGGGGTCTAGCTTCTCCTTCATGTCGCCAGGCAGAAAGCCCAGCTTCTCGCCAGCCTCCACTGCGGGACGTGTCAATATTATACGGCGCACCTCGCGCTCCTTCAACGCACGCACAGCAAGGGCTATGGCGGTGTATGTCTTGCCCGAGCCTGCAGGACCTACGGCAAAGAGCAGGTCGTTGCGCTCGGCGAGTTTCACGAGTCGCTGTTGGTTGATTGTTCGAGCACGGATGATGGCTCCGTTGTTGCCGTAGACGATGACATCCTTGTCGATGGCTGGAGGCTCCGAGCATAGCTCCTCAAGGCTCGATGAGAAGGCCTGCGATACCACCTCCGAGGAGATGTGTCCATACTTGACGTAGTACTCCACGAGGGCATTCATCCTGCGCTCGAAGGCTGCCACGTCGCTCTTTGCGCCAAGTGCCTTGATCCTATCGCCACGTGCCACGATCTTGAGCTTGGGGCTCAGCTCGCGCATCTGCTCTAGGTAGGCGTTCTGTGCTCCATATAGCTCGCGGGCATCGACGCCCTCAACAACAATCTCTTTTATAATCTCTTCGCTCATACTCAATTAAAATAGTAGGGTCAGTCCCGCTGCTACACGCTCCGAGTGCATCGTAAACTCGCTTTTGCTGTCGACGAAGTGGTTGTGCGTGGTTGCAAGGGGGTAGATGTAGTGAATGTCTAGCATCAGGTTGCGGAATAGTCGCACACCGACACCCGCTGTAACATTCCATGTGGGGTATGCCGAGCCGAAAAACTCGACGTTGCTCTCGAGTGTATATTCGGCACTGCTACGCACGGTAAACAGTGGACCTAGGTCAAATTGCAGTCGGTTGTCCCAGAGGCGTAGCGATAGCAGCACTGGGATGTTGATGGTCGTGGTGCGTACTCTACGGCTGATGTCAAGGGGCTTGTGGAGAGCATCTATGCTACCTCCGGCGTACGAAATCTCGCCCTCGATGGCAAAGTGGTTGCCCAGTAGTATACCCATGTGTAGATGTCCCTCGTAGCCTAGGCGTGGCGATAGGGTGATGAAGTCGGACTGGTGGTCGATGAGTGTGTAGCTACCACCGATGCCTATGCCCCACTCAGTGCGCACCTTGGGCGTGCCATCTTCGCGCAACATAGGATTATGCTCCTGAGCCATGGCGTTAGTTGCCAATGTCAAGAGTAGTGCGACAACAGCTATATATCGCATTGCGCGGGGTATGTATTTCAATAATCTATTCATCGCTCGCAAAAAACTTTCTCCGAATATCCTCCAAAGTTACGATTTTTATTAAAACAAACAAAAATATTGGCTAAATATTTTGTAAAGTTTTCTTTATTCAACGATTTAGCTTATCTTTGCGCCATACTATGTATATAATAGAGAAATATAAAGCTTTTTAGATATGAGTCTTGTTGCAATCGTAGGTCGCCCTAATGTGGGCAAGTCAACACTTTTCAACCGTCTTGTGGGTCAGCGTCAGGCTATCGTCGATGAGACAGCCGGAACAACACGTGATCGCCACTATGGTAAAACCGACTGGAATGGTAAGGAGTTCTCGGTGATCGACACTGGTGGTTACACCGTAAACTCTGAGGATATATTCGAGGATGAGATTCGCCGACAGGTGATGCTCGCCATCGAGGAGGCAGACCTAATCCTCTTCCTTGTCGAGGTGCGTACAGGTATCACGGATCTCGATATGATGATGGCAGATATCCTCCGTCGTTCGGGTAAGAAGGTGATGCTCGTATGTAACAAGGTCGACACCTACGACCTCATCTACTTCTCGCATGAGTTCCACTCGTTGGGCCTTGGCGAGCCATTCTGCATCAGCTCGATGTCGGGTAGCGGTACTGGCGACATGATGGATGCCATCCTTGCCAACCTCCCTGACGATACTACTGCCGAGTACGATGCGTCGTTGCCACGTATCGCCATCGTAGGTCGCCCTAACGTGGGTAAGTCGTCTATGACAAATGCCTTGTTGGGACAGGAGCGTAATATCGTGACTAACGTTGCAGGTACAACCCGTGACTCGATACACACGCGCTACAACATGTACGGTATGGACTTCTACCTTATCGACACTGCGGGTATGCGTAAGAAGGGTAAGGTGACCGAAGATCTCGAGTTCTACTCGGTGATGCGCTCGATACGTGCCATCGAGAACTCTGACGTATGTGTGCTTATGCTCGACGCCGAGCAGGGCATCGAGTCGCAGGATCTCAACATCCACAACCTCATTGTGCGCAACCGTAAGGGATGTGTTATCGTGGTGAACAAGTGGGATCTTGTGGAGAAGGATAGCAACACTATGAAGGTGTGGCGTGAGTTCCTTGAGAAGAAGCTCGCTCCATTTAGCGATATTCCAATCATCTTCACCTCGGTGATCAACAAGCAGCGAATTCTCGATGTGCTTCAGGCTGCAATCCGTGTATACCAGTCGCGCAAGCGTCGTATCTCGACCTCGGAGCTCAACGACTTCTTCCTCCCACTCATCGAGAACTATCCACCCGCAGCAACCAAGGGTAAGTACATCAAGATCAAGTATGTTACGCAGCTCCCAACACCTACTCCGCAGTTTGCCTTCTTCGTGAACTTGCCTCAGTATATCAAGGAGTCGTATCGTCGTTTCCTCGAGAATAAGCTCCGCGAGCAGTGGGACTTCTCGGGTGTGCCTATCCAGATCTACTTCCGTCAGAAGTAGTCTTGGGTGATCGGGCTCTAGTGGTAACGATAAGTTGCTTGGCGTGTGAACCTAAAGAGGATATTTAAGAATTTTTGGCTGGGCGAGAATATGCTCTACGCCTGTGTGTGGGCAGCCATCTATCTTATCCCATTTATGAATGCTCACCTTATGTCGGAGGATGCAGTATCCTTCGGCAAGGTGATCATCTCGTGGGTTAAGATAACCCCCTATTTCTTCACCTTTCTGGTTCACAATCATCTGCTCACACCTCTGCTGATGCGCAATCGCTACGGCTGGTACATCGTGCTTCTAATCATGCTTGTAGCCGCCGTGTTTGGTACTATCGAGGTGCTCGACTTTAGGTATTGGCAGGGCGATGTTGATCTGCGCGACAAGGCGTCGTTGACCGAGCTGGCTTGGTACTGGAATGTTCTATTTGGCATCCTGATGGCTGGAGCAAACTCGATGATCAAGCTCTACTATCGTGCTTTGCAGACCGATCAGCGTATGGCACTTCTTGAGCGACAGAATATCGAGATACAGATGCAGTACCTGAAGTATCAGATAAACCCGCACTTCTTGATGAATACGCTCAATAACATCCACTCGATGATAGACTTCGATACGGTCATGGCGCGTAAGAGTGTGATGGACCTATCGCGTATGATGCGTCATGTGCTCTACGACTCGAGCGAGAGCCACACAACACTCGACAAGGAGGTGGAGTTTCTCGACAACTACATTGAGCTTATGCGTATTCGCATCTTCGACGACGTGGAGATCAGTTTCAAGCACCCCGATATAAATGTCTGTCGCAGTGTTAAGCTCCCACCATTGCTGCTTATAGTGCTTGTGGAGAATGCCTTTAAGCATGGCATCAGCTACAATAAGGAGTCCTATATCCACATTAGTATCTATATAGATAATGACGAGCTTACGTGTGTAGTTGCCAACTCGCGCCACTACTCAAGCTCCTCGGAGCATAGCGGCATAGGTCTGGATAACATCACCAAGCGTCTAGACCTTATGTTTGGAGGTCGTCATAAGCTCGATATTGATGATAGCGATTTGAAGAGATATGTGGTGAAACTTGTAATCCCTATAATAAATTAAACGATGGTAAGATGTATTGCTATTGACGACGAGCCATTGGCTTTGCGTCAGATTAAAAGCTACATAGAGCGTACCGAGCAGCTACAACTTGTGGGGTTGTGTCGTAGTGCGTTGGAGGCTCAGCAGATGCTTGAGCGCGAGGAGGTTGATTTGATCTTTGTCGACATCAATATGCCCGACATGAATGGTCTTGAGTTTGTCCGTTCACTTACCTTGAGCTACTTCATAGTCTTCACCACGGCGCACTCGGAGTTTGCCCTCGAGGGCTTTAAGCTCAATGCTCTGGACTACCTGATGAAGCCTTTTAGTTATGAGGAGTTTATGAAGGCGTCGCAGAAGGCTATCTCGCTGGCCGATCTTATGAGCCGATGTAGGGCGGCAGAGAGTGCTGTGGCTCAAAACGAGGCTGAGAGTGCCGATACGGAGTATATCTCGGTCAAGGCTGACTACAAGACACAGCTAGTCAAGATTGCCGACATCGTCTATTTGGAGAGTGCTGGCGAGTATGTACGTCTGCATATCGAGGGCGCACCAACCATCACCACGCTCTTCCGTCTGAAGAACATGGAGACCACGCTTCCGGCAAACCTCTTCCTGCGTGTTCATCGCTCGTATATCGTTAACCTTAAGCGCATTTCGAGCTACACGCGAGGACGTATTTTCCTCGATAATGGCGAGTATATACCGTTGGGTGAGAACTACAAGGAGCGATTTTTTGAGCATTTTAAGGCGTAGTTAATGGGGCTTGCTCTTGACTATATAAATATATATGTATATATTTGCAGTTTAATCTAACCCTTTAAATATAAATAATGAATTTAAATTGGCTTAAAACCGTTATTATGGGTAGTGGCGATGCGGGTCATCCCTCGATCGCTCACACCATATTTATTCTTGCCTTGGTGATTGCCTCGGGTATAGCACTGAGCAGAATAAAGATTAAGGGTGTATCATTTGGTATGACGTGGATCCTCTTTACAGGTATCGTTGCGGGTCACTTCCTCGATCCTGGCTCAATCCACCATGATACGCTCCACTTTATCAAGGAGTTCGGCTTGATTCTCTTTGTCTTTTTCATTGGTCTTCAGGTTGGTCCAGGTTTCTTCTCATCGCTCAAGAGTGGTGGTGTGAAGCTTATCCTCTTGGCAGCAACGGTGATCTTGCTCGGTGCTGTGACAACCTATGCCATTCACCTCATCACGGGCGAGCCTCTGCCTACGATGGTGGGTGTCATGTCGGGTGCTGTGACCAATACCCCTGGTCTTGGTGCTGCTCAGCAGGCATATATGGATGCAATGGGTGTCGACGATGCTACAATCTCGTTGGGTTATGCTGTGGCATATCCATTGGGTGTCATCGGTATTATCTTCACGATGATCTTCATGCGCTATGTCCTAAGAGTCGACTTCAAGAAGGAGGACGAGGGCTTGGCGGCGATGAGTAATGAGACACAGCTGCCTCACCGCTACTCGGTTGAGTTCACTAACGAGATGCTTGAGGGTAAGACCATTGCTATAGCGCACATGCTCATCGGTCGTCAGTTTGTCGTGTCGCGTATCATGCACTCGTCGGGCGAGATTGTTATGGCAGATGGTAACTCTAAGCTCGTGAAGGGCGATCGTCTGCGCATCATCTGCTCGGATGAGGATAGCGAGGCTATTCTTGCTTTCTTCGGTAAGCCTGTAGAGATGAGTGCAGATGAGTGGGGTGCTACAGCTATGCAGTCTACGCCTCTTGTGTCGCGTCGAATACTTATCACGCATGAGAATATCAACGGTAAGAAGTTCTCGGATCTTCGTCTTCGTACCCGTTACGGTATCAACATCACGCGAGTACACCGTGCTGGTGTCGACCTTATCCCATATCAGGGTATGGAGCTCCAGGTGGGTGATAAGGTTATGGTTGTAGGTCCTGAGGCTGCTGTGGCAGCTGCCGAGAAGGTGCTTGGTAACTCGCTTAAGAAGCTCGACCATCCAAACCTCTTGCCTATCTTCCTTGGCATAGCTCTTGGTGTGTTGCTTGGCTCGTTGCCACTTATGAACATCCCTCAGCCTGTGAAGCTCGGCTTGGCAGGTGGTCCGCTTATCATCGCCATTCTGCTCGGTAAGTTTGGTCCTCACTTCCACCTTGTGACCTATACGACGATGAGTGCTAACCTCATGCTTCGTGAGATGGGCTTGGCTCTCTTCCTTGCCGCAGTAGGTATTGGTGCTGGTGATGGCTTTATCGACGCTATCGTAGGCGGTGGCTACAAGTGGGTGGGCTATGGCTTTATCATCACTGTTCTTCCGCTTATTATCGTTGCACTTATCGCACGTCTTAAGTTTAAGATCAACTACTATACGCTTATGGGTCTTATGTCGGGTGCTATGACTGATCCTCCAGCACTTGGCTTTGCTAGCACATCGTCGGGTAACGATATGCCTGCTGTGGGCTATGCCACGGTATATCCTGTGGTGATGTTCCTTCGAGTGCTTACGGCGCAGCTGCTAATGCTTATGGCATTGTAGCTGTTTCAGTAGCCGGTTTAAAGGGGTGAAGAGCTAATCTTTGCCTCTTTTTTTTGCTCTATAATATTATTTTTCGTACCTTTGTAGATATTTAATTTTTTATCTGTACATTATGAAAAGAGTCTTAGCTATATCGCTTCTCATGCTTATCTCGGCATGCACCCTTACGCTCTCAGCGCAGCCACTTCAGAAGATGCGCGTTGGTACCTTTGTTGAAGATGGCGAACTTGTCATCCGTGAGGCGCGAACAACCCTTGCTGTCGACCTCGTCATTGAGGTTGAGGAGTTTGTGCCAGGTCCCTATGCGCGCTATGCTGAGCGTATGTTGGGTTGCCCTGCTGCACGATTGACAAGCAGTGCTAAGTATCGTATTGTGTCGTCAAGTGTATCGCTCACCAATGACGACTACTATGCTATGGCTAACCCTCAGGTGCAGCTCCTAAGCGAAGAGTCGGAGGGTGAGTTTGCAGAGTTCCTGCCCGACCGCCAGAGTGCTACACGTGTCGACCTTGAGAGAAGTGCCTCGAATGCTGCTGAGCGCATCTTCATGCTTCGTGCAGCGCGTCTTGAGCTGATCACTGCCGAGCTTGGTGATGGTGTCTATGGTGCGGGTCTTGAGAGCGCACTTCGCGAGATAGATAAGATCGAGGGCGAATATACCGACCTCTTCTTGGGTAAGAGCAGTGTACGACGACTATCGTATCGCTACTATATCCCTGTTGAGCCTGTTACATACGAGGTTGTAGGTACTACGCCTTCTGAGGAGGCCTCAGAGCAGAGTGAGTCTACTCAAACCTCTGAGACTAGGATGAAGCCTCAGAGCCTTCATGTGGCGCGCTTCAGCGAGATGCATGGTGTGTTGCCATTGACTAACTATGTGGGCGAGCTTATCGAGGTTATCATTGAGCCTTCCGAGATGGTATACCCCGAGAGCAACCCTAAGGGTAAGATCCTCTATCACTACGCCAACAACGCCAATGTAGCCTTGTGCTATGGTCGTGAGACCCTCGTGGCGCGCATCTTGCCTATATATGAGTTTGGTTGTACTGTAAGAATTGCCTTGGAAAAGTAGTATGGATAACACCCAACGTATGATATCGCTGCTTGGACGACTACGCAAGCAGATGAATGGTGCTGTTGCCGAGAGCATGACGCGCGGTGGCGAGAGGTATGGACTCAACTACGGCGTCTCTATTGCCACTATCCGCGAGATTGTCGCCGCTGAGGAGGCTGACTACGCCTTTGCGAAGTATCTCTATCAGCAGCAGGTGCGTGAGCTGAAGCTCGCGGCGTGCCATCTTGCCCCACCAGCCGATGTCGACATTCATGAGTTTCCATTTTGGTCGCGTGGCATCATAAATTCAGAACTAGCTGAGGAGCTTGCCTTTGCGCTCCTATCGAAGATCTATGACATCAACTCCCTAATGGGTATCTGGACTACGGAGAGCAACGAGCTTGTGGCGTATGCTGCGCTTATGGCGGCATCGCGCAACGAGCGCACTACCACCGAGGTGGCGTTTATAGCCGTGGAGAATGCCGTGCGTGCAAACCCCGAGTCACGACATATTGCCAATGGCGTTATTGCGCTTATCTGCTATGTCGCTTCGCGCGATTGCTCCGTGAAGGTGGGCCTGCCAGTACTCTTGGAGCGTCTTCAATCATCGCCCATCAAAGACTATATTGTCGAGGAGCTCTCGTGGCGTCTTGAGCTAGAACTTTAGCAGAGAGTAGAGAGAGTTTAGGGAGTTTAGGGAGATTAAGGAGATTAAGGAGCGTGCTAACATCATTACCTAAAGCACTAAACTCCCTAATCTCCTTAAATTTTTTTATCCTCTCTGGTGTTTGTTCTGGCTAAGAGTGCTTAGTTCCGCTTCGCTCTGAGTATTGCTGCTTCGCCTTGTGATCTTTCACTTTACTTAGAGTGCGCCATGCGCACGGCTTTACCCATACTCAATGAAAAAGGCTGTCCCGCGGGACAGCCTTCGTCGTTATGTGTAGTCAGTAACTACTTCTTTGTTACATTACCTGAGAATGCGCCGTTGCCGAAGCTTACGCCATTCTTGTGGTTGTTAAGACCTGTCTCGAGGAAGTCTACGAAGTGCGAGATCTCGCGGTCGTAGCTCATGGTCTTTGCCGATACCATGTTCTTGCCATCAGGAGTGAGGAGAACATATCCTGGCTGAGCGTTGATACCCCAACGGTCGATGGCGATAGCAGCGTTCTTACGACCAAGCTCACGCATCTCGATGCCATTCTCGTTAGTGTAGTAGTCGCCAGCCTCAAGAGGTGTCTTATCGTCAACGTAGAGTGCGCATACGATGTACTCCTCCGACATGAGGCGTGTCACCTTAGTGTCGCTCCATACGTATGACTCCATCTCACGGCAGTTGTTACAAGCGTGACCTGTTACATCAACGAAGATAGGCTTGTTCTGCTCCTTAGCTGCTGCGATAGCCTCGTCGAGGTCGAAGTAACCCTCAAGGTTGTTAGGAATATGTAGGAAGTCGCCATACTTAACCTGAGTGTTGTGGTTCTTAGGTGAACCATCGAGGCGGAAGTCCTGAGTGCTCATTGGAGGCAAGTAGCCTGAGATACCCTTCAATGGTGCGCCGAACATACCTGGGATGAGGTATACAACGAACGAGAATACGAGGATAGCCAACACAAGACGCTTCACAGAGAGGGTCTCCATCTTGTCGTCGTGAGCAAAGCGGAGCTTACCCAAGAGGTACAAGCCGAGGAGTGCGAATGTCACGATCCAGATAGCGAGGTAGATCTCGCGGTCGAGCAATCCCCAGTGGTATGTCTGGTCAGCAGTCATCAAGAACTTAAGACCGAGGGCGATCTCGATGAAACCGAGGACAACCTTTACAGAGTTGAGCCAGCCACCGCTCTTAGGCATGTTCTTAAGCATCGATGGGAACCAAGCAAGGAGTGTAAATGGAAGTGCGAATGCAGTTGCAAAGGCAGCCATTGTGAGGATAGGCATCCAGATGTTACCACCGCTTGTAGAGCTGATGATCACGGTACCAACGATAGGACCTGTACATGAGAATGATACAAGCACAAGTGTGAGTGCCATGAAGAAGATACCAAGCAAACCGCCCTTCTCAGCACCTGCGTCACTCTTGTTAACGAACTTTGAAGGCATGGTGATCTCGAATGCGCCGAAGAACGATGCTGCGAAGATCATGAAGATAGCGAAGAAGATGAGGTTAGGAATCCAGTGTGTCGACAACCAGTTGAAGATGTCGTTAGTCACGTTAGAACCACCTGCAAGGTTCGAGATGAGGATGAGTGCCGCGATAGGGAGCACGTAGAGCGCGATGATGAAGAAACCATACATCGTAGCGCGGAAGCGACCCTGAGCTGGCGACTGCGAGCCCTTGATGAAGAATGATACGGTCATTGGCACCATAGGGAATACACATGGTGTGAGCAACGCTGCGAAGCCCCAAAGGATAGCCTGGATGATAGACGACCAGTCGAGCTTTGATGAGCTCTCCTCCTCAGCAGGAAGTGAGATCTCGTAGCTGTACTCGTTGTTAGCGTATGCGATCTTACCCGATAGCTTGTCTACGCCCTCGCCAAGGTCTGCTGCCTTGAAGTTGTTAGTCACAAGGCGGAGTGTGTCGTTGAGCTTAAGAGCCTCGTAGTCGATCTCGCTGTCGCGAAGAGCGATAGCAGCGATCGCTGCGCCCTGACCCTCGAAGCTGATCTCAGGCATTGCAGGCTTATCGCGGAGGTCGCCCTCAGTGATGATGTGGCTGAATACAAGGCTAAGTGTCTCGCCCTTGATTGTACCGTCAACCATCCACTCTGGACCCTCAACTGCTGGAGTGCTCTCCACAGCTGCAGCCTCCTCAGCCTTTACCTCCTCAGCAGCCTCAGCCTTCACCTCCTCAACCTTAGCCTCAGCAGCCTTTGCTGGTGCAAGGGTGATCGAGAAGTCGAAAGAGCTCTGCTGGCACTGGTTTGTAGCATCTGTACAGATGTTGGTGCTGATAGTACCTGTAACCTTTGTGTTTGCTGATGCCTTCACCTGCTGGATGAATGTCATCGTGCCGTGGTAGTGCTTTACGGTGTCGCCATACTCGTCAACAACCTCCTCAAGCTTGCCCTGCTCCATCATGCGACCCACTGTTGTGCAGTTGTCGAATGTGAATGATGGTGCTGAGTATGGGTCGGTAAGAGGGTAGCCATGGTAGCCGTTGTTGATCTTACCGGCGAATACCAACGTGTAGACATCGTTGCCATTCTCTGTTGCGTAGAGTGTCCACTTCACTGGTGCACCACCCAAAATGTCTACAACCTTGCCATAGATTGGGTCGGCTGCAACAGCATTTGTGTTTGAGGTAAAGGCAAATACCATTGCCATCACCAACACAAGTGTCTTTAGTAGTTTTTTCATAAGTGATTAAGATTAAATTAATATTGTTTTAGTTATTTGTTTGCTCTGTCATTGTGTTTTCTAAGGCGTGCTCATCGTCATGTAGCAGCTCCTCGGTGCGACCATCCCAGATCTTATATCGCGATGGCGATACTCCGACGCGCTGCTTGAAGTACTTGCCGAAGAAGGACTGCGACGCAAAGTTGAGCTTTGTCGATATCTCCTGGATGCTCAGTCCTGAGTATTTGAGTAGTCGCTTTGCCTCGTAGACTACAGCCTCGTCAATAAGCTTTGAGGCGTTGCGTCCACTCTTCTTCTTGAGTATCAGCGATAGGTACTTTGGCGTGATGCCCATCTTCGAGGCGTAGAACTCCACGCTACGCTCCGTGCTACAATTTTCGCGTAGTAGCTCAAGGAAGCGGTTGAAGAGCTCGTCTGTGCGGTTGCTCACGCTGCCTGCCGTAGGTAGGCTGTGCTGCTGTAGTATGCCCATCACGTAGTGGAACATCGCCGCAAAGAGCGAGCTGATGATCTTGTTGCGGTTTTCGGTAGGTGCGTAGTCGCAGAGTACCGAGCGCATGAGCTTCGATATGTCGTGGATGTATGCCGCCTCCTGAGGCTCAATCTGCACACATGGCTCGTCGAGGAAGCCGTGATATATCGATATTAGGTCTTGCGTGTCTACATGTATGCTGTTGAGATACTGACGCGAGTATGTGATCATATATCCCGATGAGCGTATCGATGCCTTCACCTGCTCGATTACGGTGTTCTCGTTGAAGATAAATAGGGTATTGGGGCGTAACTCGTGAAGCTTGCCGTTGATCTTAATCTTGGCAGTGCCACTCACCGTTACACCTATCGACACGCCCTGTATTAGGGCTGTGAGGTCGTCTAGCTCGCGGAACATCACCAGCGGTGTGATGACCATATCCTCCGAGTAGTAGGCTGTCTCGAAACGTGATTTGAGCTTGTCTATCGAAGCTCTCTTAATACCATCCTGCTTCATTTATCTATCTTCTATATGTGTTATATAGCATCTCTCCTCTTTGCTCTCTCCCCTGCCCCTTAGTACCTTATCTTCAGCCCCCCTGGGATGCAGCGTATGTGCATTGGGAAGCGGGGTCCTGGCTGGCCATCAACGTCTGTTGGCTCGTCGAGTGTTGTTGTTATCTCAATCTCGCCTCCTCGTAGGTGGTGTACAGCCTCGGGGTGTCCATTTACCAGGTGTCGTAGCATGTTGATACATGTCGTCACAGGGTTGTGGTACTCGAGTATCAGCACATCGAGCATGCCGTCGTTGAGCTTAGCGTCGGGGGCTAGTGGTATTCGCCCTGCTGTCACACCGTTAAACACTAGGCACATCACGGCATTTATGTCTACCTCCTTGCCGTCGCACTTTACGTGCAGCGGTATGGGGTGCATTGTCATCAGATCCTTGGCTCCCACACGTATGTAGGCGAGCTTTCCTGCCAGCTGCTTCTCGCGATCTGTCGTCTGCTGCGATGTTGTTGTCAGCACTCCAAAGCTCAGCACGTTTACGAAGCGTCCTTGGTCGACCTCAGCGCAATCTATCGTATGCTCCTCGCCCTGGGCGATGCGTTCTGCGGCACGTAGTATGTTGCGCGGCATGCCTAGTGCCCCAGCAAAGTCGTTCGCTGTGCCCGATGGTAGTATGCCCATCGTGGGGTTTATGCCACTTCGGTGCATCATGTTTACCACGTAGTTTACCGTGCCATCGCCACCGCTAACCACAACAAGTTCTACCTCTTCCTCTCCCTCAAAGGGGTTTTCGCTGAAGGTTATCTCCTTGGCGCGTAGCTCAATGTCCCTAGCTGCGAATATCTTCGTTATGCGCTCTACGTAGCGTGTTATGTCGCCACGTCGTGCATGACGGTTGTATAGTAGTAGAGCCCTCATCGTCCGCCTATTTTAGTGATGCCGAAGCCTCTATGCGGTAGCTCTCGCCATCAGCATAGATGAAGTAGTAGCCCCAGCCACGCTCCTCTTCGCACCTCTTGGCTAGCTCCAGTGCTCCCGCCTCGGAGCCCATCGCCATGAACATCGTTGCCGCAGCATCAGCCTCGGCACATGTTGGTGCTATTACCGTTGCCGAGAGTAGGTCGCTATTTACGGTGTATCCCGTTTTAGGATTTATCGTGTGTGTTATCTTGCTGCCATCCTCGGCTATGTGGAACCTACGGTAGTTTCCTGATGTTGCTACTGCGCAGTCGGTTAGCGACACAATCTTCTCGATGTCCTGCTGTGCGAAGTTGCCATCGTAGGGTGTCTCGATGCCTATTGTCCAGTCGCCACCACGAGGGTTTATGCCCTTGCAGCGTATCTCGCCGCCGATGTTCACCATGTAGTTGTCAATGCCTAGCTCCTCAAGACGCTGAGCCACAAGGTCTACGACATATCCTTTGGCTATCGAGTTTAGGTCGAACTGTATGCGTTCGTCCTCTTTGGTGAGTCTGCGGTTGGCGATGGTTATGCGCTCTAGACCTACGAATTGTAGCAGTGAGTCGATGTTTGGCTCAATGAGCTCCTCGCTCTTCATGGCAAACCCCCATGCTGCGGTTAGCGGCTTTACGGTAATGTCGTAGTAGCCGTTGCTGAGCGCATAAAACTCCTTGGCGAGCGATAGGTTGAAGTCTATGTGGTGATCTAATGAATCCCTTTTGTTGGCGTTGATCTGTGAGATTATCGAGCTCTCGTCGAATATCGACATGGAGGCCTTAGCCTCGGCATCGATCTCGGCTATGAGGCGTGTTAACTCCTCCTTTGGTAGCTCTGTGCGACATGTCACCTGAGCGAATGTGCCCAGTGCGAAGCTGTCTACTCTCTTGTATGGTGATACGCTGCTCTTGCATCCTGCGAGGAGGGTGGTGCAGAGTAGTGCTAGGGTGAGTAGAGATATGGTAAATCTTCGCAACATCTATCATTGATTATATAATCGCGAACAAAGGTAGTCAAAATTTGTAATTTTCTACTATTTCTTCCATAAAAAATCCCTCATTCTTTGAAATATTGTTCAATTGGGGTTTGGAACTGTTTATGAATATTATTTATAATAAGCTGAATATCGCTATAATATTAAATAGAAAATAATTTATTCAGAATATATTGCACTGGTTGATTGATCGGAGTAGTGTTGCGGGCTAAAATTGTATTGAAAAAAGTTGCGAAATTATTTAGCTAAAATCTTCTTTTTCTTATGAAAAAGCCTTGTTGAAACAAAAAAAAGATGTATCTTTGCCGCACGCTCCGGCAGGATCAAGGTAAGGATGATCTGTCGTGGAGTGGAACCAGGTGTGTTCTCCTCGGGAAAATGTTGTGGGAGGCGCACCATAAAACCTTAATTTTTATGTATTTGACACCTGAGAAGAAGCAGGAGTTGTTTGGCCAGTACGGCAAGTCTACAACAGACACAGGCTCACCCGAGAGCCAGATCGCGTTATTCACTTACCGTATCAACCACCTTACCGAGCACATGAAGAGCAACCGTCACGACTACGGCACACAGCGTTCGTTGTTGCGCCTTGTAGGTAAGCGTCGTAAGTTGCTTATGTACTTGAAGGAGGTTGACGTTGAGCGTTACCGCGCAATTCTTAAGACTCTTAACCTTCGTAAGTAAGAGTGTGCACAAAATGAGGGCGACCACTTCGGTGTGTTGCCTTCATTTTGAGAGGACGATTAGATTAAATTCAGATATTTTTTTGAGGAAATTTTTTAGAGGTTTTTGAAATTTTATGGAAGTTAACAAATTGTACAATGCTGTACAGAAGACAATCACTCTTGCCGATGGCCGCGAGATTATGATTGAGACTGGCAAGCTTGCTAAGCAGGCTGATGGCTCGGTGGTTGTTCGCATGGGCGACACAATGCTTTTGGGTACTGTTGTTGCCGCTAAGGATGCTAAGGAGGGAACCGATTTTATGCCTTTGCAGGTAGAGTACAAGGAGAAGTACGCATCATGTGGTCGCTTCCCTGGTGGCTTTATGAAGCGCGAGGGTAAGGCTGGTGACTCGGAGATTTTGGTTGCACGTCTTATCGACCGTGCTTTGCGCCCATTGTTCCCTGCTGACTACCACGCAGAGGTCTTTGTTACTGTAAATCTTATCTCGGCAGAGAAGGATATTCAGCCTGATGCGCTTGCTGGTTTGGCTGCGTCGGCTGCTCTTGCCGTATCTGATATTCCTTTTGGAGGTCCTATCTCTGAGGTTCGTGTAGCTCGTATCGGTGGTGAGTATGTCATCAACCCTGGTTTCGAGGCTATGAAGGAGGCTGACCTCGACATCATGGTGGGTGGTACTATCGACAACATCCTTATGGTTGAGGGTGAGATGAACGAGGTGTCTGAGGAGGTTATGCTCGGAGCTATTATGTTCGCTCACGAGGAGATCAAGAAGCACTGTGCTGTTCAGATCGAGCTTATGAAGGAGCTTGGCAAGGATGTTAAGCGTGAGTACTGCCACGAGACTAACGACGAGGAGCTTCGTCAGACCATCATCACTGAGCTCTACGACAAGGCATACGCTATCGCTACTAGCGGTACTATGAAGCACGAGCGTGCTGAGGCATTTGATGCTTTGGAGGCTGAGTTTGCTTCACGCTATACCGAGGAGGAGCTCGAGGAGAAGGCTCCACTCATCCACAAGTACTTCCACGACGATGTCCAGAAGAAGGCTATGCGTAACATGATCCTCGACGAGGGTAAGCGTCTTGATGGTCGTCGTACCGATGAGATCCGTCCTATCTGGTGCGAGATCGACTATTTGCCATGTGCTCATGGTTCTGCTATCTTCACCCGTGGTGAGACTCAGTCGTTGACCACCGTAACCCTCGGTACTAAGCTCGACGAGAAGCAGAAGGATGAGGTTTTGGTTCAGGGCAGCGAGCAGTTTGTTCTCCACTACAACTTCCCTCCATTCTCTACTGGCGAGGCTCGTCCTGCACGTGGTCTTAGCCGTCGTGAGATTGGTCACGGTCACTTGGCATGGCGTGCTCTTAAGCCTATGGTGCCACTTGGCGAGGAGAACCCTTACGCAGTACGCGTAGTATCTGATATTCTCGAGTCTAACGGCTCGTCATCAATGGCGACTGTATGTGCTGGTACTCTTGCACTCATGGATGCTGGTGTTAAACTCCGCAAGCCAGTATCTGGTATCGCTATGGGTCTTATCTCTGACTCGGCTACTGGCCGTTGGGCAGTACTCTCAGATATTCTTGGCGACGAGGATCACTTGGGCGATATGGACTTCAAGGTTACTGGTACACGTGACGGTATCACCGCAACACAGATGGATATCAAGGTTGATGGTCTATCGTACGAGGTGTTGGCTAAGGCTTTGGAGCAGGCACGTCAGGGTCGTCTTCACATCCTCGACAAGCTTGTTGAGACTATCGCTGAGCCACGCGAGGACTACAAGCCATTTGTTCCACGTATCGTGCAGATCTCTATCCCACAGGACTTCATCGGTGCTGTTATTGGCCCTGGTGGTAAGGTTATCCAGGAGATCCAGAAGACTACAGGCACTACTATCACCATCACCGAGGTTGACGAGAAGGGTATCGTTGACATCTTTGGTCAGGATAAGGAGTCGTTGGATGCAGCTCTTGCACGCATCAAGGGTATCGTTGCAGTTCCTGAGATCGGCGAGACCTACAACGGTAAGATTCGCTCTATCGTAGACTTTGGTGCCTTCGTTGAGATCCTTCCAGGCAAGGATGCTTTGCTCCACATCTCGGAGATCGACTACAAGCGTTTCGAGACTATGGAGGAGACTGGCCTCAAGGAGGGTGATATGATCGAGGTTAAGCTCATCGCTAAGGATGCAAAGACTGGCAAGCTCAAGCTTTCGCGCAAGGCTCTTTTGCCAAAGCCTGAGGGCTGGGTTGAGCGTGAGCCACGTGAGCGTAAGCCACGCGAGCAGCACGATGGCGAGAAGCGTGAGCAGCGCGGTCCACGTCGTGAGCGTCGATAGATAAACTACGCGTGCGCACCATATATATATAATAAATATGTGGTGCGTGGCGTTAGTTCTATTGGATGTTAAATATTATTGAGCAAACAGAAATTATATAAACAATTAACACATTTTGACGTCTATGAAAAATCTTTTCAAGATGAGCCTCGTGCTCGCTTCGGCAGTTTTGGTCCTCACTGGCTGTAACTGCTTCTCGAAGATGGCCAAGAACAAGGATGATGTACAGCTTACATGCACTCCTGAGGTTTTGGTCCTCAACAATGGTAAGGTTGACGCCGATATTAAGATTACCTTCCCTGCAAAGTACTACAACCAGAAGGCAGTTGTTAAGGTTACCCCTGTTATCGTATTCGAGGGTGGTGAGGTAGCTGCTGCTACTCAGTACTTCCAGGGCTCAAAGGTTGATGACAACTACACTGTTATCGACAAGAATATGGGTGGCGAGTACACTATGCACGCTACTTTCCCATACGACGAGCGTATGGCATGCAGCGTTCTTCAGCTTCGTGCCGAGATCAAGTGCCCTCAGGGCAAGTGCAAGGAGTTTACCTTGGTAAACCTTAACAACGGTGCTATCCCTACTGAGGAGCAGGCTGCGTTGTTGGCTGCAGGTGGTGCTGAGGCTGAGGCTTTGAAGCGCGAGTTTGGTCTTACTATCGCTCAGGGTGTTAACACTCTTCAGCGTGACATCGACTACGCTACAGCTATGCAGAACATGCCTTCAGGCTACCAGAACGTGATCACTGTTGTTACTAAGGCTGACTATGTATATGCTATCAACTCATCTACATTGTCACGTCGTGCAACTCAGACCGATGAGCTTGCTGCATTCCAGCAGAATGTTGCTGAGCAGAGTGGCAACGAGCGTGTTCAGCAGAACATCTACGTTCAGGGTTATGCTTCGCCAGATGGTCCTGAGAAGTTCAACGACGAGCTCTCTGCAGCACGTAGTGCTTCAGGTCAGCGCGCTGCTGAGGCGTTGCTCAAGGATCTAGGCATCGAGCTTGATGCTGCTGCTTATGGTGAGGACTGGGACGGCTTCGCTGAGCTTGTTGCAGCTTCTGACATCGAGGATAAGGAGGTAATCCTCTCAGTATTGGGTAGCTACAAGTCATCTGCTGATCGTGAGTTGCAGATCAAGAACATGTCAAATGTCTACGGTGCTCTTAAGGAGGAGATCCTTCCACAGCTTCGTCGTGCTCAGCTTATCAACAGCTCAGACATCTCTGGCAAGACTGACGAGGAGATGGTTGCCTTGGTACGTGCTGGCAAGTTCAACGAGCTTGACGAGAAGGAGTTGCTTCACATCGCTTCAACAGGCAAGCTTACTGCTGAGGAGAATGTTGTAACTTTGGAGGCTGCTGCTAAGGAGTATCAGAGTGCTACTGCTTACAACAACCTTGGTGTTGCTTACGCTGTTGTTGGCGAGGGTGAGAAGGCAGCTGCTGCTTTCCAGAGCGCAGTAGAGGCTGGTGGCAACGCTTCACAGCTCAACAATAACCTTGCACTTGCTAACCTTATGAATGGCAACACCGAGGCTGCTAAGGGTTATGTAAATGGTGCATCTGTTGAGACTAAGGCTTTGGCTGCTGCTGCTGAGGGTAACTATGCTCAGGCACAGTCACAGCTCGATGGCTACAACGCTGCTATCGCTGCAACCATGAACGCTGACTACACTGCTGCTAAGCAGGCTATCGCTCAGGATCAGACAGCTAAGGCTGACTACCTTCGTGCTATCATCGCTACTAAGCAGGGTGACTTCACTACAGCTACTGCAGAGCTTAAGAGCGCGATCTCTAAGGAGGCATCTTACGCTGAGCGTTGCAAGAAGGATGTTAACTTGCGTGGTTACATTGGCAAGGAGATCCAGCTATAATTTTGATAGGGCGGACATCTACTGCCGCTAACAATGAGTGCCACCCATGGGACGTACCTCCAAGTACTACCCATTGGTGGCATTTTTTTTGCTAAGTGCTCTGGGTATGGCTGAGTAGAGCTGCTTTGCGTCATCTCGATACTATATTTTTTTTCGCTTATTTGCACTTAAATAGAATTTTTTGTTTATCTTCGCAACATAAAAGTGTGTCTGCACAGCTGTTGCCGACCTATGCGATAAATTGAGCCGCCATTGTTCGTGGGTTTAACGTGCGTAATTTATTGATTAGGTTGATGTTGCGGTTGTGTAGCATTGTGAGATTTATTGGAAACTTACTTTTTAATTTTTTTAATATTAACAAATCTATTATGAAAAAGTTTTTTTCTGTTATGATGATCGCTGCTGCAGCCTTTGGTTTTGCAGCTTGCCAGGAGACTCCTGGAACACCAGATGATGGTGGCAACGACAACCAGGGTGGTGGCACAAAGCAGCTTGAGGCTCCTGTGCTCGCTATCTCTGAGACAACTGACTATGGTTTCACTGTAGCGTGGGAAGCTGTTGAGAATGCTGATTCTTACACAGTTAACCTTAAGGGTAAGAACTACAATACTGTTGAGACTTCTTACACTTTCGACAACCTTAACGCTGGTACTTACGATGTTCGTGTAAAGGCTGTTGGTGAGGGTTACAAGGACTCTGCTTTTGCTACTATCTCTGCAACTGTTGCTGGTGCAACTACTGTTGAATGGTTCACTCAGGAGGTTCGTCTTCCAGAGGCATCTCCAGAGGATGGTATCTATCCTACAAACTCTATCGAGTTCACATGGAAGGGTACTGGTGTTAAGAACATCCGTTACGGTTTGTTCTATGCTGATAATTTGGCAGGTATTGACCAGCCAACTATCATCAACAACTTGGAGGATCTTGGCCCTGAGACTGCTGATATTGTTGCTAAGGTCAACTCTGCTGAGGGCTTTACTGCAGGTTTCTGGGGTTCACTTGAGGGTGGTACCAACTGGGCACTCTGCGTAGAGGTTGAGAACGAGGCTGGTATCAAGTTCTTCACTCGTAGCGACATCGCTACTGAGGAGGCTCAGGCTTCAGAGGAGGCTAAGGCTTGGATCGGTACTTGGAATGCTACCACTACACAGATTATCACTATCGACGGTCAGGGTGTTGGTGTTCTATCAGATCAGGTAAACAACTTCACTCTTTCTATCACTGCTAGCCCATCATCACCTGATCAGGTAGTCGTTGATGGTCTTAGCGTTTTGGGCGAGGGTAATCCTACTGTTGCTAACGTTGGTATGATGGAGATCGACGAGGAGGGTACTACTGCAAACGTTCTTGAGGTTATGACTTGCGTTTACTCTGGTTACAATGCTGAAAAGCAGATCTCATACTACTGGTTGCCTTACCTTGCTCTTGATGGCGAGTTGTTTGGTATTAACATGTTCGAGAACCAGGTTCCTTCTCACTACTTCATGTTGAATGAGGATGGTACTGTTACTGGTGTTACTGGTGTATTTGGTGTTAAGACTAACGATGGTGTTGAGCACGAGTGTGAGGTTATTTCATCTGAGGTTTACGGTATTGGTGATGATGGTCGCATGTACTTCCTTATCAGCGAGTTCCCAGCTGTTTACCGTGCTGGTGCTGTTCAGATGACTAAGGCTGCTGCTCCTGCTGCTAAGTGTTTCAGCGTTGCAGAGCGCAACTATCCTATGATTCGTTCTTCAGTAGTTCTTCGCTAATCTACTCTAGAAGGTCAAACGTTTGCTGCCCCGCCTTGTAAAAGGTGGGGCAGCCTTTTTGTATAGTTAGCTTGGGATGATTGTTGTTAGTTTCAGAGAGTTTTAAGGGAGTTCCCACGGAGGATTCAGAGAGTTCTTAGGGCGTTTTCAGGGAGGGTTTTATGTGTTAGCGCGCTTTCGCTCTGACAATCTCTCTAGCCTCTTTTCATCAGACAACGGAATACTACTAATAAAATAATTGCTTGTGGTGGCTAAAAATATTCAATGTGGTTGGTAGTTTGAAAAAAAAAGCGTATATTTGTGTTTGTTAAAATAGTGTGACTATGGACTACGCAAAGGAATTAGAGAAGTACGCCCCAGCGCATACCGAGGCGCAGGTGGGCAAAGAGGTGGCTAAGATTAAGATTGCTGCAAATCGCAATGGCAATGCTGAGGTCTACAAATTCTGCTACTCGGCTATTGACCTAACTACGCTTTCATGTACCGATACGCAGGAGTCGGTGCGCGAGTTCGCGCGTAAGGCTGTGGACTTTAACCGCGTCTTCCCCGACATCCCTAATGTTGCCTCTATATGTGTCTATCCACCCTTTGTCGAGACCGTGGGTCTTGAGATCGATGGCACCCCTATGCGTATAACCAGTGTTGCCGGTGCATTCCCTGCGTCGCAGAGCTTTATCGAGGTTAAGGCTCTCGAGGTGGCTATGGCGATCGAGAATGGTGCCGACGAGATCGACATTGTGCTAAACCCTGGCATGGTGATCTCGGGTGCTATAGATGAGGCTGCCAGCGAGGTGGAGCTACTTCGCGAGGAGGCAAAAGATGTTGTCCTCAAGGTGATCATCGAGTCGGGAGCTCTCAAGTCGCCAGAGCTTATCCGTCGCGCCTCGCTCGTATCAATGTTCGCGGGTGCCGACTTTGTGAAGACCTCTACGGGTAAGATCGATGTGGCTGCTACGCCCGAGGCTGCCTTTATCATGTGTCACGCCATCAAGGACTACTACAACGCTACAGGTCGTAAGGTGGGCTTCAAGGCTGCTGGCGGTGTTCGCACGCCTGAGGATGCTGCCCTCTACTACACCATTGTCGAGGAGGTGCTTGGCAAGGAGTGGTTGACAACTGATCTCTTCCGCATCGGTGCGTCGTCGGTTGCTAATAATCTTATTTCGGCGATTGTTGATAAGTCGACCAAGTACTTCTAGACTATACGAAGTGTTATATATAGGTGCGCTCACGATATTTGGGCGCACCTTTCTTGTCTATATTATAGATATTCCCCTTTTTATTCATATATTTGCCCCCGCATTTATTTTTATTCTATGACTAGAACATTTGAACTACTATCCCGCATCTGCCGCAGCCTTGCTCCCTGCTTGCTTCTGCTGCTCACGTCGTGTGTCTCGATGCTCGGCTCGCAGCGTACAACAGTGGCGATCCCCGAGCGTCAAAACTATTCGGGAGCTCCGCTTACGGGCGATATATCGAAGATCGAGGCTCAGACAAGCGAGCTTCATGGACGCTATGGCAGAGAGTATAAGAGTGAGGTGCTTAACCAGACAACCACGGAGTTTAACCTGCGCGGTGATGTGCTAAGTGTCCTATCGTGCGATGATGAGTACTCTCAGGGTGAGAGTCGCCAATATGCCTATAACGACGAAGGTCGCCTCGTGATGCGTACTGAGAAGTTTGCTAGCGGTGGTTACGAGCATCGCTATACGCTCGATGAGTATGGCTGCGTGGTGCTCCATGAGGTCTATGACGAGAGTGGGGTGTTGGAGAGCAGCACGTCGATAGAGTATGACCTGCGTGGCAACGATGTGGAGTATGTTACGCGCGATGGCAACGGTCGCGAGAGAGGTGTTGTTGTGCGTATTTTCAATGAGGCCAACCTCCTCGCAGAGCTTATTCGCTACTCGGGCGATGAAGAGGTGCGCGGGCGCGAGACGTATAGCTATGATGATGCTGGTCGCCTTGTGGAGAGTGTCGTCTACGAGGGCTATGATATGTTGCAGCGTAGGGTAGTGATCGAGTACGGAGATAATGGTTGTGATAGGGTGCAGATCACCTATAACGATCAGGATGAGGTTGTTGAACACTATGCCGAGAGCTACGATACTGAGTCGCGCCTTGTTGAGCGTTGCGACTACGATGCACAGGGTGTTGTTGTTGAGTGTATGACTATGAGCTATGATACCGCTGGCAGAAAGCTCTCGGAGACCTTGTTGGGTGCTGATGATAAGCCACTTAAGGTGCGTACATACTCCTACAACGAGGATGGCTTGTTGGCGGAAGAGGTTGAGGATGACCTGCAACAAAAGACATATTCGCTTGTCGTATATGCCTACGACGACAGGGGTAATCTCGTCGAGGAGCGTGCCTATCTTACCAAGTATAAGGTGCCTCAATATATTGTTGAGTATGCTATAACCTATCGAGAGTAGCTTCTAGCTGCCGACTTTTTTGGGGGTTGTCCATCCTTTATGTGGGCAATCCCTTTTTTTTGTGCAAAAAATGTGGCAAATTATTTGCAAATCCAAAAAATGTAGTATATCTTTGTGATATCAAAATAATATCATTATAATAATTCACTTAAAACCCTGTAATTATGAAAAACTACACTTATTCAGGCTGGAAGCTCAATGGCTTCGTTGCTCTTCTTGTCAACCTTGGTATTCTTGGTGCGATGGTCTATGCTATTGTTGCGCTTGCTGGTAGCGAGGTCTTTATTCCTTGGGCACTTGCGTTGCTTATCGTGACTGCTGTTGCGGGCTTCCTCATGCTCTTTGGCTACATCATGCTCGAACCTAATGAGTCGCGCGTGTTGCTATTCTTTGGTAACTATCGAGGTACGTTCTACGACACAGGCTTCTGGTGGATCAACCCATTTATGACTGCTAAGAAGCTCTCGATGCGTGCGCGTAACCTTAATGTTGATCCTATCAAGGTTAACGATAAGGCTGGTAACCCTATCCTCATCGGCTTGGTGGTGGTGTGGAAGATTAAGAATGATGGTGCTTACAACGCAGTATTCGAGATCGATGCTCCAGAGGCTGTGGGTGCTACGTCAAACACACGTATGAACGTCCTCGAGAACTTCGTGGCTGTGCAGAGTGACTCGGCACTTCGTCAGGTAGCCGGCATGTATGCCTACGATGAGAATACCAATTTGGGCGATGAGCAGGTGACACTCCGTTCTGGTGGCGATGAGATCAACGAGCGACTCACCGACGAGCTTAACGACCGCCTTTCGATCGCTGGTATCGAGGTTATCGAGGCTCGCCTTAACTACCTCGCCTATGCTCCCGAGATCGCTGCGGCAATGCTTCGCCGTCAGCAGGCTGATGCGATCATCTCGGCACGCGAGAAGATTGTTGAGGGTGCTGTGTCAATGGTTAAGATCGCCCTTGAGCGTCTATCTACAGAGGAGGTTGTTGAGCTTGATGAGGAGCGCAAGGCAGCCATGGTGAGCAACCTACTCGTTGTTCTATGTGCTGACGAGGCAGCTCAGCCCGTTGTCAACACAGGTACGTTGCATAACTAATAGACCTATTTCCTATGGCTACGAAGGAGTCAAATATGCGCAGCTTTGTACTTCGCATTGATGGCGAGACGATGGAGGCACTCGAGAAGTGGGCTGCCGACGAGTTTCGTTCGACCAATGGTCAGCTGCAATGGATCATAGCCGAGGCCTTGCGTCGTAGTGGACGCAAGCCTCGTGCTAAGAGTAAAACGAAGGGGGAGGCAAGCAATGATGAATAGATTTAACATCTGGAAGTTTAACTATCGTAATATCGAGTATAAGGCAAACCGCCGCCTCGGTAAAAAAGATGAGGATCGTGAGATGCATGTTACCGACTATCTAATATTGTTCACGCTCCTTGTGCTTATCTATGTTAAGCCCATACCTGATAGTGTGCCCTATGCCGACTGGATAAGCCTCCTTGTCGCCTTGGTGATAATATTCGTGTTGCTCTTCTTTAGGTTTCGTCGTCAAGCACCACGCACATGCTGGCGTAACGCCACCTGGTCTACGGCAATGTGGGCTTTGATGATGACTGTTGTCCCTTTGCTGCTATACTGGCTCGAAGAGTTTCCGTTGGATTTGACCTGGCAGATTATTGCTGCATCCTCTGTTTTGTGGCTTGTCAGCCTTGGCTGCTTCATGCGCCTGCGCTACATACGTCGTCGTTCGCGCGAGGAGATAGTGCGTATGCGTCTACGTGAGAAGCGTCGTCGTAAGTTGGAATACCTCTAAAAAGAGAGCTCTATGAATGGATGGATACTACTAAGTGTTGTTGCCTCGTTAGTTGTCATTGTGATCATCGTAGCTATACTTTTAGGTCGTGGCGACTGGATGATCTACGAGCTTAAGAGTGACGAGCACAAAGGGTATAATATCGTGCGCCTGAGAGTTGTTGTTGCAATATCCTACCTTTTAACGTTACTCCTTGTGTGGGTGCAACACATCTTCGATTTTAAGGATTGGATATCGCTTGTTGGAATAGTGCTTATCGCTATCCTCGCTGGACTCATGAAGAGTCGTTGGGCAATGCGATAAACAAAAAAACTTTTGACCTATGAAACGACTCGTTTTTACCTTTTTAGCTATGTTTGCAACCGTTGCACTTAGCGCGCAGAATGTTGCTGATTATCATAATCCAGCAGTTGAGGCTACCGAGAGATATATGGCGGGTAACGCCTTTCAGAAGGATTTGCTCCTATATGCCGATATGCTCCTAACGACACATCCTTACTATGCCGATGCAAAGCACCAGAATGAGCTTCTGCGTAGCGTTGATAGGTACTATAAGGAGTGTGGCAAGATTACTGCATTGCCAGAATTTAAGCTCCTCTTGGCTCGTATAGCCTCGTCGCTCAACGATGGACATACGGCGATATCGTATTGGAGCGATATGAATACCATCTATCCCGTGCGTTTGGCTATTGATGGCAATAAGTCGGCACTCGTTGATGTTAGCTCGGAGGAGCATCGTGATCTACTTGGACGACGTGTGACCCATATTAATGGTCGTCCACTGAAGAGAATACTTAGTGAAGCACGCGAGATTGTAAGTGCCGACAACGATGTCAACTTCGAGAACCTTGTTAAGGACTACCTTATGTTCACCGAGTTCTGGAGCTTCCTCGACATGGGCGGAGATTGCCTGTCGCTGAGGTTTGACGATGGCACTGTGGCTGATGTTAATCCGATAAATCGTAACACGCTGCGCATAGCCCAGCTACAGAGCGACACGAATCATGTTACAGCAAGGCGCAATGTGCTCTTCGACTACACGATATTCGATGACGAGGGCATCTGTTACTTGCAGTTCAACCAGTTTGCCGATAGGGTAACACATCCTCAATATGCTCAGCTTGCGCGCTTCGATAGCTTTGTTGAGCAGATGATGACCGAGATGAAGGATCGCGGTGTTTCGACGCTTGTTGTCGATATTCAGTACAATGGCGGTGGCAACAGCTCGCTTGGCGATGTGTTGCTCTCGTGGCTCTATCCAATCAAGGAGCTTAAGCGTTATGGCGTGGATGTTCGCACCTCTGAGTTGCTCTATGCTCGCTATCCCTTCTATCGCGATGTTACGTTCGATGGCAAGCCTCTTGAGCTGGGACGCATCTACGATATGTGGAGCTTCGACCATAACCGCGCCCAGGGTGTAGATGAGCAGATTGAGATCGCTCAAGACTCTTCGCGCCATATCATAAACTATGATGCGGAGCGTATATTCCGTGGTAACGTTATATTTGTTGAGGGCAAGGAGTCATTTAGTAGTGCTGCGCTGCTGCTCACCCTTGCGCGTGACAATGGCATAGGCACTATCGTGGGTGAGCCCTCGGGAGGTAGACCAAGCCACTATGGTGATCTGCTCTACTGCACACTACCGAATACTAAGACTATTGCCACAGTGAGCCATAAACACTTTGTTAGACCTAACCGCGAAGCCCCCGATATGGATTATCTACTGCCCGATGTGGCTATCGAGCTAGGCGATGCCTCTAGAGATCTGCTTTGGGAATGGATCGTGCGAAACTATGGCAAGCAACGTAACGCTGCCACCAAGAGCGAGGATGATAGTTACCTATGGGATACTATCTACCGCCCAGCGATGAACTAACCTAAAACACTGATAATATGAATGTAGAAACTATTTCAATGATCGTTGCCTCGTTGGTGCTCGCGCTCTTAGGCATAGTGATAATCCTGGGTAAGGCCGACTGGGCGATAAAGCAGTATAGACGTAATAGCGAGAGATATAACATTGTTCGCTTGCGTGTCGTTACGGGTGTAATGCTGATTATTCTTGGCCTTATCTTGCCCTTTGTCGTCGTCGTCAAGACTCAGAATATCTGCATCTTTGTCATGCTGGGTATTGCTGCAGTATTTGGGGTGTTGCAGGAGACCTGGGCCCGCAACCGATAATTTGTTATGATAAGGGGTCGATTGCAGCCCCTAACAAAAAATGCCACCAATGGGACGTACCTCCAAGTACTACCCATCGGTGGCATTTTTTGCCGAGTGTGGCACTCGGCGTCATTCTCTTCGCTATGGTAGCATCGAACGATGCACTATGCGGTAGTGGGGGTGGTAGGCCTCGTTATAGGCTCTGCTATGATGCACCACATATCGCCCCGATGCGATGAGTTCTGCTAGCATAGTTGAGTCCTGCTCGTAGTTGTCGAGTGTTGCGAATAGATCGTGGCACACCTCGCTTATCGTTGCCCACTCATTTTGCCACTCGGCAAGCGTTGTGCTATCTGCAATAGTGCAGTTTTCGGCACTGCGCATAAAGGCATCGGTGAGCTCGTCGAGGCTTATCACCCCGTCACGTATGGCGCGTAGATCAACACGCACATGGTCGCCACGCCAGCCGCAAGCCTCATAGTAGGTGTCGCACTTGCCTGAACACTCGCCCATCTCTTTTGCGATATACTCGCGCACCACGTCGCGTTGAGCGAGTAGGTGTGCCACGCCAAAGCGGTCCTGAAACATCGTCTTGTAGATGTCTTGAAGCGTGGCAGCAGGGTAGCGGTCGAGTAGCCTCTCAACCGCTACACGCATAGCTCTTCAGTCGATATTTACTAGCTCGTAACGCTTTGAGCCAAGGCCAATCTTCTCGGCATAGTCCACGATGTGTGTGCCATGACGCTCCTTGATGCGCTCGAGCAACGGACCGTTGTCGTTACCCTCCTCTGGCTCGATGTTCATCACGATGTCGAGGCACGCCTGATCGAGAGCTACAGGGTCGGTAGATGCGAGAATGCCTACATCCTTAAGCAGGGGATCGGCAGGGTGAGCATCGCAGTCGCAGTCGATTGACATGTTGTTCATTACGTTGATATAGACGATGTTACCCTCGCCAAAGTATTCGTGAACAGACTGTGCGGCAGCTGCCATAGACTCGAGGAAACCAATCTGATCGCCTACGTAGCTCCACATCTCGTCGGGCGACTCGGTATTGCCCACTGAGTGGATATATGCCTTGCCGTTGCGCGATGCCACGCCGATAGACTGGTTCTTAAGTACGCCGCCGAAGCCACCCATAGCATGACCCTTGAAGTGTGCAAGGTTGATCATGAAGTCGTAGTTGGCAACATTCTTACCCACAAGGTTATACTTAAGGTGTGTGGTATCCTGCACGGGGATCTTGATCTCGCCCTCAGCATCCATTATATCTACCTCGGCAATCTCGAAGAATCCGTGCTCGCGTGCTGCCTTGAGGTGCTCCTCGGCAGAGAAGCGGCGACCACGATAGGCGGTGTTACACTCCACAATAGTACCCTCGACACTCTGCACCAGCTTGCCAATAAGCTCAGGCTTAAGGTAGTTCTTGCCTCCTGGCTCGCCAGTTGAGATCTTCACCGCCACCTTGCCATCTGCCTCGATGCCAAGTGCCTCATATACCTTCACAAGACCCTCGGGCGAGATGTCGGTGGTCATATATACCTTTGGAAGCTGCTCCTCCGCAGGTTTCTCTTCATTGCAACCTACAAGAGCGATTATGCCCAAAAGTAGTAGTGCTAAACGTTTCATATTCTCTATTTTTTAGTTAGTTGTTTTTATGCTCGCTCCTCGTCGCTCCACTCCTTGAAGGGGTGGGCGCGGAGGTGTGAGTTGTAGTAGCGTTTGATGCCCGTAACCTCACGTCCCAGCCACTCAGGACGCTCAAACGTCTCATCCTCGGACTGTAGCTCCACCTCGGCAATGATAAGTCCAAGGTTGTCGCCCTCGAACTCGTCGACCTCAAAGGTGTGCCCCTTGTACTCTACAAGGTAGCGACGCTTCTCGATTGTAGCACCCTCGGAGAGCTGGAGCAGTTCGAGAGCCTCCCTAAGGTCGATCTCGTGCTCCCACTCGTAGCGCGATAATCCACCATTGTTTGATGGACCCTTGATGGTGAGCCACGCCTTGTGGTCGCTTATGCGCACACGCACCGTGCGACGTCCCGAGGCGATGTAGCCCTGAGCTATGTGATATGAGTTGTGGGCGAGATGTCTAAACTCGCCCACAACCATGAATTTACGTTCTATCTCCTGTGCCATAAGGCTTTAGGTTACTCCTCGTAGCTAAACATCGGGTCCCACGATGGGAGCATCACTGGCTTCTGCTCGAGAAGCTTAAGCGTAGCCTCGGGGATATACTTGCGGTTGACAACCACGCGGAACATATACTCCTCGAACCACTCGTCAGTCATGATGAGGTTGCCCTGCCAGCCTGCCTGTGGGCCCCAGCTGTTCTCCACCATCCACTTCTTGGCGTTGCCCTCCTCATCGAGGTCTACGGCGATAAGTGTCATGGCGTGTGATGAGCCACTAGCAAAGGTGCGTACGCGCTGCTCCTTGTTCATTGGGAACTCAACGCCCATGAGCGACTCGTAGTCGAAGTTGCGTATGTCGAGTGTGCCCTTCTTCGAGAGTAGGAACTTGCCTACGTCGCATGAGAAGTACATCGCTGTGTTATCCTTGATTGATGCGATAGCCAAAGCCTTGACCTCCTCGATAGGGAGGTTGAGATATACCCAGTTCTCGCCATCGTAGACGTGGCGGTCGTACTCGATCTCATACACCTTGTGATACTCGCGTGTAGGGTCGTTCATGATCATTACAAAATCCTTCTCGAGGTCTAGCTCGCCGAAGTACTCCTTGTAGAACGACTGTGGTGTGTAGGTCTTGGTATCTACTGCATTACCCTCGCGGTCGTAGCGTGTCCACTCGAACTCTGTTGGAGGCACACCGTAGGCGCGTACCAACATGCTGTAGATCTCCTTGAGCATCTCTGTCTTGAGGGCTACAGGCGCGCGGCGATCCTTCTGCTCGCGAAGCTTAAGACCATACTCGCGAAGCTTGAGTGCTAGGAGGTTAGATATTTGCGATGTGTTGTTTGTCTGGAAGTTCTCAGGCATCACCGATGCAGGCACCACGCCATACTTCATCACTAGGTTCGACACACCTGTAAACTGACCACCGTCGCTGAGTGGGTGCTTGAACAACCACTCCACCTGGCGGTCATCCATCTTAAGGTGCTTGGTGTCGATCACTGCCTGAAGGAAGAGGTTACACTTCTCTAGCTGGTCGTAGAAGAAGAGGTAGTTGTGCGAGAAGGTCATCTCGGGAAGGTTGTATTTCTCGATCATCTCGGCACGTAGCACGTTAAGACCTGTGAAGAGCCAGCAGCGTCCCGACTGGTGCTGGTCGGTGATACCCTTGGTCTTCACGCGGTGCGAGAAGTGAGTGTCGATCATAGCTAGGTTCTCGCCATTGATTGCTAGCGTTGCGATAGATGTCTGCGCTAGTGCGTTGTGAGCTGCCTTATCAGCCTGTGTGAGGGTGTGTGATGAACGGATCTCCTGGAGCATAGCCTCTGAGATGCCACCACCGGGCTGCTGTGCGCAGAGTGTGCCGATGCTAAGAAGCATTGCGGCTACGGTGAATACTCTTTTCATTGTTCGGTTTTATTTTTTTAGTTAGTAATTGTCGCAATGTACAAATGTACGAAATAAGTTTAAGAAATCAAAATCTCGGCTCTGTTCTGCTAGCTCTCTGCCTCCTTGTAGATGTCGCGCAGACGATCCGACATGAAGTATTGGAACACGCCGCGTAGCAACATATACATCGAGAATGCCAACCAGATGGCGTTGTTGCCTATCGCCCAGCGAGTGCCGTAGAGCAGTACGAAGAAGCATATCGATGCTCCGATCATCGAGTTACGCATGATGCGGCTCCGTGTAGCTCCCACCATAATGCCATCCATGACAAAGGGCATGGCGGCAGCCAGCGGAATGAATATTATCCAGCCTATGTACTCTTCAGCAACACTCTGTAGCGTAGCAACGTTGCCCTGCTCGGGGCTTACGAGAAGTGCGAAGATGTCGCGCCACCAGCCGATGTAAACGCCTATGAATATGAACGATACGGCAAAACACCAGATAAGACATAGCTTGATGCATCGTCTTAGCGAGTTGGCATCGCGAGCACCGATAAATCGTCCTGTTAGGGCCTCTGCTGCGTAGGCAAAGCCGTCGTTCATGTAGGAGAAGAGTGTGAATAGCTGGAGTAGTATGGCGTTGACAGCCAGAATGTTCTTATCTCCACTATCTGCCGATGCCTTTGTGAAGAAGGTGTATACGGCAACAAGGCAGAAGGTGCGGATGATGATGTCGCCATTGATGGCAAAGAAGCGGCGCATGGCACCTAGGTCGAATACCTCGCTACGGCTAACGCGCACCAGATGCTTGCGGTACTTGGTGGTGATGATGATGACCATGATCACCACACCTGTCCACTGTGCCACCACCGAGCCGAGTGCTATGCCCTCGAGTCCCATGGTGCCAACGATCGAGAATAGGTAGCTGCAAGCGATGTGTATGAGGTTTACGACGATTGCCACAGCCATGGGTATCACGGCATTCTGCATGCCTGTGAGCCAGCCGTTGAAGGCAAAGAGCATGATGCCCGCAGGTACTGCCCAGATGCGGGTGTAGAAGTACTTTGCTATGATGCTATCGAGCGATACGTCGTCGGTGCTCATAAATCGTATCGAGAGCTCGCCAATGGGGTATTGCAGCATGAAGGCAACAAGGCCAACACCCAGAGCCACAACTATCGAACGCCAGAGCATCAGCGTAGACTCTCGGTCATCTCCTGCGCCGTAGGCCTGTGCTGTTAGACCGCTTGTGCCCATGCGTAAAAACGAGGTGTTCCAGTATATGAAGTTGAAGATCGTGACACCTATCGATAGTGCGCCGATGGTCGTTGCAGCGTCGTCACCACCCACACGCCCCGCGATGATGGTTGAGGCAATGCCCATCAGTGGTACGGTGATGTTCGATATGATGTTGGGTACGGCTATGCGAAGTATATCTCTATTCATCTTATACGGTTATTACGTGGTGCAAAGGTAATATATTTCGTGGTTTTTGGCATAAATTTTGTAAAAGTTTGTAAACATCGGAAAAATGGTTACCTTTGCGGCGCATTATTTTTATATAAAGTATTTATTAACAATGAAAAGCAAGAACTCAGACTCAACAAATGTACTCTCACGCTTTGGTCGTGATAAGCGTCAGCGTATAGGCTCTGCGGAGCGTGTTGAGCGCAATCCTCGTCCTCGCCGTGAGGCAGATAATGAGGGTTTCAGCAACCAGCGTGCCAAGAGCACACCATCTAGCGAGCGACGTTCGTCGTTCAACCCCCACTTTACATCGGACAATCGTCTTCGTCCTGAGTACGAGCGTGGCAACCGCGAGGAGCGTGGTTTTAGCTCAGATCGCCCACGTCGCACTGAGGAGCGCGGTTTCAACTCGGATCGCCCACGTCGCACCGAGGAGCGTGGCTTCAACTCAGAGCGTCCACGTCGCACCGAGGAGCGTGGCTTTAGCTCAGAGCGTCCACGTCGTTCTTCAGAGCGCAGCAATAATTCGGAGCGTCCACGTCGCAGCGAGGAGCGTAGCTTTAACTCGGAGCGTTCGGAGAGCCGTCCACGCCGTACCGATAGCCGCAAGGGTGGCTTTGGTGCTTCGCAGGAGGGTCGTTCACACTCAGCCGATGGTAAGAAGCGCAGCTTCGCACCACGTCGTGATGACAAGCCACGCACATATCCTAAATATAACCCTAATAAGCAGACCGGCGAGATGCGTCTTAACCGCTTTATCTCGCAGTCGGGCGTATGCTCACGTCGTGAGGCTGACGACTTTATCCTTGCTGGCGTAGTCACCGTAAATGGTCAGGTGGTAACCGAGCTTGGTACTAAGATTCTCCCTACCGACGAGGTGCGCTTCAACGATGAGAAGCTTCAGGGCGAGAAGAATGTATACCTTGTACTCAACAAGCCAAAGGGCTATGTGACATCGCTTGACGACCCACATGCCGACAAGACTGTGATGGACCTTGTGCGTGATGCTTGTACCGAGCGTGTGTACCCAGTAGGTCGTCTTGATAAGAACTCTCTCGGCCTACTCCTTATCACTAACGATGGTGACATCACACGTCAGCTTACCCACCCTTCATACCACAAGAAGAAGATCTACCAGGTGACACTCGATAAGGCACTCACACGTGCCGACATGGATACTCTCACCGAGGGTATCACCCTTGAGGATGGCGACATCTTTGCTGATGAGATCGCCTATGCATCTGAGGATAAGCACACTGTAGGCGTTGAGATCCACTCAGGACGTAACCGTATCGTGCGTCGTATGTTCGAGCACCTAGGCTACACCGTGCAGAAGCTCGACCGTGTCTACTATGCAGGTCTTACCAAGAAGAATCTTAAGCGTGGTGCATGGCGTTTCCTAACTAAGGATGAGGTTATGCGACTTAAGACGGGTCAATACGAGTAATTTTTGATGATAAGGCCGCATCTGCGGCACATCCCAAAAAGTAAGAGACCTCGGGCTGTACGTTTTGTACTATCCCGAGGCCTCTTCTTTTGCGATGCACCACATCTACGACCTTCTAATCAAAAATTTTCGCTGATAAGGCAGACATCTACTGCCGCTAGCAAAAAAGTGCCACCAATGGGACGTACCCCAAGTACTACCCATCGGTGGCATTTTTGCCGAGCGTTGTATCTGCAGCCTTCTAATCAAAAATTAATTTTCGCTGATAAGGCAGACATCTACGACCTTTATCTAAACTTCTGTCGCGCTACTGCGCACCGAGCAACGCCTCCAATCTGTCGACATCCTCGTCCGTTGTGGACCAGCTGGTGACAAACCTTACGATGCTCTCTTTATCGCCGCGGGGACCCCAGTAGTCAAACGTGGCCTCGCGACGTAGGTCGTCGATAAGCGTGTTGGGGAGGCGGAAGAACTGCTGGTTGGTAGTTGAGGCGATGATGGGCTCGTAGCCCGCCTTGCCAAAGATCTCACGGAGGCGCATAGCAAGACGCACGCCGTGGCTGCCGATGCGCTCGTACAACCCATCTCTGAATAGCGTGGCAAACTGCACGCCGAGTAGTCGTCCCTTAGCCAAGAGTGCTCCATGTTGCTTGACGAGTGGAAAGAGGTTCTTAAGCAGCGAGCGATTATTCACCACCACAGCCTCACCGAAGAGCGTGCCCACCTTTGTGCCACCAATATAGAATATATCTGCCAGGCGCGCAAGATCCGCAAGCTTAAAGTCGGCATTCGGAGCGCAAAGGGCGTAGCCGAGGCGCGCACCATCAATGTATAGTGGTATGTCGTGCTTGTGGCACACCTCGCTAAGTGACTTAAGCTCCTCGAGCGAATAGAGTGTGCCATACTCGGTAGGTTGCGAGATGTAGAGCATGCCCGGGGCGACCATGTGCTGGTGGGTCTCGTCCGAGTAGAACTCTGTGATGAAGTGCTCAACGTCCCCAGCTACAACCTTACCCTCGTGGTGGGGTAGTGTGAGCACCTTGTGTCCCGATGCCTCGATAGCTCCCGACTCGTGTACCGCTATGTGTCCACTCTCGGCAGCGAGCACCCCTTCGTGGCGCGCCAGTACTCCATCAATTACCGTGGCGTTGGTCTGTGTGCCACCAACGAGGAACATTATCTCGGCGTTGGCATTCTCTATGGCACGGCAGATCAACCTGCGTGCCTCGGCAGTGTAAGGGTCGTTGCCGTAACCTACGGTGAGCTCAAGGTTGGTGCGCACAAGGGCATCTAGCACCTCGGGGTGCGCACCCGCCATGTAGTCTGAGTCGAAGCGTATCATCTCTGCAATTCTATTTATCGTCCTATGATTGCTCTATGTGTGGTTGCCTCTGGTGCGATCATCTGGAAAAACTCCTCAGCAGGGCTTGTCATCTCCTTGCTTAGCACGAAGTTATCGCCATAGTAGACCTCGCTAAGATTGCCCTCTTCATCCTCTGCCATACCCGCGAAGAAGAACTGGTCCTCCTCGTCGAGGCTATAGAACATATCCATGATCTCAGGGTTGTTGGCGTAAGGATACATCAGAAGATCCTCGATGAATGCCTCGTGGCTATACTCTATCTTCATCCACCCCTCATACCACCAGAAGTAGAGCTTGTCGCAAGGGATATTAGTCTTTGCCTCGACAATGGCAACGCACTCGCACTCAGCAAAATAGTTGTTGTATCGTGCATCTAGTGCAATGATCTCCTGAGCGTCAAACACCTTTACGATGTCGATAGAGGTGATCTCAACAGCACCCTTAGAAGCCTCCTCCGAGGTGAAGTATAAAGCAAAGAGGTCTGTTGTGGGGATCTGCTTCTCGGTATCAATGCCGAAGGCTATCACTGCATACTCGGTAGATGGCATGAGTGGGGTGAGATTCTCGCTAATCACGCCGGTAAATACCGATGGGAGGAAGTTTTCGATGATTGTTGTCATCATCAGGTAGTCGTTATCTACTGTTGGGACCTGCTCCTTAGAGATAAATACGCAGGCGTAGCTCTCCTCGTTGTTCGAGGGAGTGACTGTTAGTTTTGCGTTGTAGGCTGTAATGTCGCTCACCTCGATGTCGATAGTTAGGTCGCTCTTGCTCATCTCGCCCGATGAGAAGTAGGCTACCGTGGGCACAGAGTTGAGTATAGGGGTCTGATCATCGCTGACGCTGAAGAGAATAATCGAGTATTGCATGTTAGGCTCTAGACGCTCTTCGATGGTCTGCCTGCCTTGCAAGCAGAAATCTTTGGCGGGTATGCCACTGTCGTTAATGAGGGAGTTGAACATGACGTAGGTGTTGTTGCGATACATCTCGATGTATGCTTCACCTACCTCCGTGCCCTCGGGAATATATTCGCGGCTCTGCTCCGATACTATATAATAGTAGTATAGACCATCGTAGCCGTTAGGGTCAATGGCGATGTTTGCTACGTTGCCCTTCATTCTCGACTCCACCGAGAACTTTACGTCGGTAAGCTCGGGTGTTGTAGTCTTTAGCTCGGCGTAGGCGATCTCTGTTG
The DNA here is from genome assembly GCA_017379015.1 of Alistipes sp. Taxonomy (GTDB): domain Bacteria; phylum Bacteroidota; class Bacteroidia; order Bacteroidales; family Rikenellaceae; genus Alistipes. Next base: position 10,631 of record JAFNXN010000028.1, on the reverse strand, counting down.
TAGCCTCATAGCTATCTCCGTTGAATGTTACTCCGTAGCAGTAGACAACATACTCGGTGTTAGGGTAGAGGTTTGTGGCTTTGTAGTCCATCTTGTCGCCGCATGTGAGCCACTGGGCCTTCTCTAAAAATTCGTGAAGCCCCATGCCATATTGTGCTGCGTAGCTCGATAGGAAGTTGTAGTCATCCTCGAGAAGCTCCTCGCGAGAGTCAATGCCATTGAGCACAAAGTGCTTCTTCTCGGCGAGAAGAAGGATGTACTCCATATCTTTGTCCTTGGGAATTATGTTTAGACTTAGAGAGGTGTGCGCAGTTCCCTCATCGGTAAATGCGAAGTTCTCAAATGTCGGTTTTTGGGGTGTTGGCTCTATTGGGTTGTCGTCGGTCGGTGTGCATGACACAAAAGCCGTGAAGCCCAAAAGAAACACTAGGTTGCGTAGTAATTGTTTCATTATTTTAGTTTTTTATTCATTAACCAGTGGCAAAGATAGTAAAAGATGGTGAAAAATAACAAATATTTCTTATATTTGCGAATAATTCCCAATGTTATGAACGAGAACTACCAAGCCCGTATCGATCGTAGCGCAGAGCTATTGTTCGATTATCTCTCGGAGCGAGCTACTTCCGAGGAGGTTAGTCGCATGCGTTTTGCCCTTGACTTTGCACGCGAAGCACACAAGGATCAAAAGCGTAAGAGTGGCGAGCCATTTATCATGCATCCTATAGCTGTGGCGACAATCGTGGCGCGCGAGTTGGAGCTTGGTGACAACCCGATTATATCGGCATTCCTGCACGATGTGGTGGAGGATACCGACTACTCTGTGGAGGATATTCGCTCGCGCTTTGGCGACGATGTGGCATTCTTGGTCGATACCGTAACTAAGCGTAAGAAAGATAGTTACGAACACTCTAAGCAGGTGGATAACTATCGTCAGATACTCGAATCGGTACACTACGATATTCGTGCACTGCTCATCAAACTTGCCGACCGTCTTCACAACATGCGCACGCTCGATAGTATGCGCCCCGACAAGCAGATGAAGATAGCCGGTGAGACCGACTATTTCTATGCTCCACTAGCCAATCGTCTAGGCTTGTATCACATCAAGACCGAGCTTGAGAACCTCTCGTTCCGCTATCGCTGTCCTCGCGATTATGCCGATGTCGAGCGCATGCTTAGCGACGAGCGAACCTTGGATCGTCCTCGTCTTGAGCGTTTTACGGCGAAGATAAATGAGATTTTACGCGATGCAAATATCGAAGCACGTACCGAGATACGCTATCGCAAGCCTTATAGCATCTGGCGTAAGATGCAGTCGAAGGGGTGCGACATCAAGCATATCGACGGTAAGCACTACATACGAATCATCTTCCCCGATGGTATCAACCGTAGCGAGAAGGCTATGAGCCTACTTATCTACTCGGCACTCACCGACTACTTTAAGGAGAAGCCAGGTAGTGTTGCCAACTATATCGACGCACCCAAGGAGAATGGCTATCAGAGCTTCCATGTGAAGCTTCTCAGCGAGCAGGGTGTGTGGGAGGAGGTGCATATCTCCTCGGAGCGTATGGTGCGTAATTCGAGGTTGGGATGTGCCGCTGAGCGTACTGAGGAGAATGTTAAGGCGTGGTTGGAGAAGTTTAAGACTCTGCTTCAAGAGATGGCTGCCGACAACCATGGCATGGAGTTTATGGATGGTGTAACGCTGAGCTTCTATAATGATGATATAATGGTCTTTACGCCAAAGGGGCGTGGTGTTATATTGCCCAAGGGGGCTACGGCTCTCGACTTTGCGTTTGAGATCCATAGCGAGGTGGGATCAAAGGCGGTCTATGCGCGTATTAATGGCAAGCTCGAGTCGTTGCGTACGGTGCTTCATCGTGGCGACTGCGTGGAGATTGGCACAGCCGAGGATGCTAAGCCCGAGGCGGAGTGGATGGAGCATGTCTCAACATATCGTGCAAAACGCTATCTGAGAGGCTATTTTGCCAATATGCCGCGTCTGGAGTACGACCGTTGTGACAAGTGTCATCCGCTGCCTGGCGACGAGGTTGTCTGCTTCAAGGCTATGGATGGTAGCGTGGTGCTCCATAAGCGTAATTGTCAGCATGCTATACGCCTTGCTTCGCAGCATGGCGACTCGATTTTGGCGATCAAAAATTTCCCCGAGAACGAGGCCTTCCTTTACCCCGTGCGTATCCGCATCAAGGGTATTGATCGCTACCACCTTATGAGTGATCTTATCGACTGCATCACCGATAAGCTACACCTCACCATGTCGTCGCTCTCAACCGAGAATATCGATCGCATTGCGATATGTACCATAGACTTTTCGGTACACTCGCTGCACGAGCTCCAGCAGGCTATGGATAGCATTGCGCATATTGATGGTATTGACGAGGTTATGCGTCTTGACGTGGCAAAAAGCTAATGTCGTAAAACGACGAATATAGAGTAGTGAAGAGATGGCTTTTTTTTAGGTCATCTCTTTTGCTCTTTAGAAAAGTGATTTGGTGGGCTGACGGGTGGTTGTAGCTGGCAGCTATTTGTGAAGGGTGGATATGTGTCGATAGGTAGGGTTGATGTAACCATCTTTTTGCGATATTTTGTAATAATCTTCTACGAAGATACGTTAGAAGAGAGAAAAAAATCGTATATTTGCAAGTTGATTATGAAGAGGGCTTTTAACATAGTAATTTTTGCTGCCTTGGCACTCGTGGTGTCATGTGGCGGTGGTGGTGCATTTAGTGGCGATTCTGCCGACGAGCATGTTGTGGCAACGGTTGATGCTAAGGAGCTGTTGCTTAGTGATATAATCTCGGATATGCCCGAGGGTCTTGTTGGTGTAGATAGCGCAACTTTCGTGAGAATGTACACAGATAACTGGGTGCTCAACCAGCTTAAGTTGCAGCGTGCCAAGGAGGTGCTTGCCTCGCATGACGATATCGAGGAGCTTGTTGAGGATTATCGACAGTCGCTCATCATGCGTCAGCTCGACCAGTACTATGTCGATCAGAATATCAATACCGACATCACTGAGCGTCAGATTGCTGCCCACTATCGTCTTCACTCATCGCAGTTTAAGCTCGACCACGATGAGGTGCGTGGCGTTATCGTGCGTGTAAGAGAGGAGTTTCGCAATGTTGCAGCTCTCAAGGATGCAATGCGCAATGTGTCGAGTGGCGATATAGCCGAGCTCGGTGCCTTCGTTGAGAAGCACTCGTTGCAGATTACCGACCTCTCGTCGAGCTGGGTGACCTACTCCGACTTTCTGAGCTATCTGCCCACGGTGCGCACACGCTCCTATGATAACCTTCTTCAGCGAGGCTCTGTGCAGAGCATGACCTCGGAGGATATTGTCTTCTACTTTGTCATCACCGACATAGCTCGCAAGGGTAGTGTTGCCCCGCTGGAGAGTGTCGAGGATGATATTCGTCGTATGCTCTACTCGGAGCGTAGATCGGAGATTGTTAACTGCTACGAGCAAGAGCTTAAGTATGAGGGTGTTGAGAGTGGTCGCGTAAAGATCGAGGATGAGGTGTTGTTGCAGTCTATCGGTTGCCGCCCTCAGATCAAGAGTGCTGAGATTAGCGTTGGCGAGGTTTCGGACGAGGTTCAAGAGGAGGATGTGACGCTGGCTCGTGAGTAAGAGTTAAAGTTTGATTTGTAATGCTAATGTTGTAAGATATGCGTAAGATATTGGTTTTTGCGGTTACTGCCGCGCTTGTTATAACATCGGGAGTGATGGTTGTGGCGCAACGTCGTCAGGTGATGCTCGATAAGGTTGTTGCCGTTGTTGGCGGATCGTCGATCCTCTATTCGGAGCTTGTGGAGTACTCTGAGGCGTTAGTGCAGCAGCGTCGTCAGATGGGCTACACCTCGGATCGTGATCCTATGCACGAGTCTTTGGAGCAGCTGTTGCAGCAGAAGTTGCTCTACAATCAGGCGTTGTTGGACTCTGTGGAGATCAACAATAACGATGTGAATAGCCGCATCGAGCAGTATCTTCAGATGCTTATCGACGAGGCGGGTGGTATTCAAGCACTCGAGACCCGCGAGCACATGCCTATATTCAACTATCGTGAGATGCTTCGTGCTCGATATGAGGAGCAGGCCTACGCCCAGGCTATGCAGAATCAGGTGATTGGTGGCGTTACGGTTGTCCCTGGCGAGGTGGAGCGTTTCTATCGCAGCGTTGGCAAGGATAGCCTTCCGATGATTGGTGAGCAGTATGTATATGCCCACATCACCAAGTTTCCAGCGTCGATGAACGAGGCTAAGCAGCGTACCAAGGAGCGTCTGCTAGATATGCGTGAGCGAGTGATCACGGGACAGACCAAGTTCTCGACCCTTGCGCGTATGTACTCGATGGATGGTGCTGCGCTCTATGGTGGTGAGATGCAGCCCGCACCATCGTCAATGTATGTGCGCCCCTTTGCCGAGGCTCTCGAGAAGTTGCAGCCTGGTCAGGTGTCGGAGATTGTTGAGACCGAGTTTGGTTTCCACATCATCGAGCTTATCGACAAGAAGAACGACTTGTATCACTGTCGCCACATCCTGCTTCGTCCTACCTATACTCGCGAGGAGCTGATGCAGCCAGCACGCCAGCTCGATAGCATAGCACGCCTTATTCGTCTTGACTCTCTAACGTTTGAGGATGCGGCACTGCGCTTCTCGGACGATGCCTTGACAAAGATGAATGGCGGTATTGTGTCGAACCACGATATTTTGGCACGTCAGGGTGCCTACGATGGTGCTCGTCTTACGGCTACGCGCTTCCTCAAGGAGGACTTTGGTATGGAGGGTGGTAAGGCCCTCGAGGACTATAACGCGCTGATGCGCCTTAAGGTGGGCGAGATATCGGATTCGTATCAGACAATGGACTTTATGGGCAATCAGATGTGTAAGATCGTGAAGCTCGTGGAGATCATCCCTCCTCACGTGGCGTCGCTCAGAGATGACTATGTGCGCCTCGAGGAGATGGCTCTTATGGCTAAGCGTGAGCGCGTGTTCCGCGAGTGGCTCGACAAGAAGATCGACGCTATGTACATCTATATCGACCCAGCATATCGCTCGTGGGAGTTCGAGAACCGTAAGTGGCTTAAGTAGCCGATATTCAACCTTAGAGTCTTAGAATTAGAAGCATGCACCGTAGAAATATAACAACGCTTGTAGTGTTAATGCTTGTGGCGGGGGTATTCCTCTTTGCCGCGAGTGGTAAGATGTTCATACGCTATGCGACGATGTCCGAAGAGGCGGTTGAGGATGAGGTGTCACCAGTTGTGGCGATGCCCTCAGCTGCGCAGGATCGACGTATGGTCGATATGACTGCCGATGATAGCTACCTTATCGAGAAGGGCGACTCCACGATATTTATCCTCGTGGGTCACTTCGCAGCTCACCATAATGGTGCTGTGATCTTGGCTGATAGTGCTGTGCGTTACTCAAATCAGAGCTTCGAGTGCTTCGGCAATGTGCTTATCAATCAGAACACTACCTATATCTACGGCGAGCGTGCGGAGTATAACCGTATGAATAACACCGCTAAGGTCTTCTCGCGCCTTGTGAAGGTTGTGGATGAGGATGCGGTGATCTATACCTACGATTGCGAGTTTAACACGGCTAAGTCGCAAGGTGTATTCAGCGGCGGCTGCTATGCCGAGAAGGGCGAGAACCTTCTTGAGGCTGACCGTGGATATTACAATACCAAGACCCACGAGCTCAAGGCGGTACACCGTGTGCAGATGCGTAATGAGACATACGAGGTGTTGAGCGACTCGGTGATATTCAACACTCAGACTGAGGATGCGCAGTACTTCACAAATACCCATATCTGGAACGATAAGGATGAGTATCTCTATGCCGATGCTGGAACCTACACCAAGCGTAGCGACCTGCACCACCTTACGCGACGTGCCTATATCCTCTCGCCTGAGCGTGAGATATGGAGCGACACGGTGATGTACTATCGTACGGATGGTCACATCATTGCCCGTCGCAATATTCAGGTTGACGACACCACACAGAAGGTGCTCGGCTTTGCCGACTATGCCGAGTGGTGGGATGTGCCGGGTAATGCCTTCTTCACGCGTCGTCCCTCGATGATCAACTACGACCCTGAGCTCACCGACTCGATATATCTATCTGCTGACACGTTGTGGCTCTACACTGTCCCTGTGCGTGCCGAGATCAAGCGTGATAGCATCGCTACAGACTCGACAGCAGTTGAGCATGGCGAGGATGCTGCCCCTATGTCGCAGCGTCGCGAGATGGGCGAGCAGATGGCCTCTGGCGAGAAAGCTGACGATGGTGACGAAGCGGAGGTTGATCCGCAGAGCGATGTCGAGGCTGAGGCATCGGCTGAGGGGGGTGAGCAGATGGCAGCCCCTGAGCTACAGAGTCAGCGACGCTTAGGTGGTCGTGATGCCGAGGTAGGCTCAGAGCGCGGTGAGAAGCGTGAGAGAGGTGATAAGCGTGAGCAGCAGCTCCAGGGTGGCGCGCGACTTGGTGGTGATGATGCACCTCGTGCTGAGGGTCAAGATGCTGTGTGTCAGCCTGCTGATCAGGCAGTGACGGCTGAGGAGCAAGCCCCAGAGGTAGAGCAGGGTGGTGATGCTTCTTATAGTGGCATGATTGCTCAAGATGCGGCTGTTGACACCCTCGTGCAGAGCGATTCGCTACGTGTCGATACGTTGCAGCAAGATACGGTACAGTACACCGCTAAGCAGCTTCGTCGTCGTGCTAAGGCGGCACGTCGTGCTGAGCGTGACTCGATAAAGGCGATAGCCAAGGCTGAGCGCGACTCGTTGCTAGCCATCGAGAAGGCATATAAGGACTCGGTGCAGAAGATTCGTGACTCGATAGATCGCATAAAGCTCGATACGCTTATCGCTGAGCGCATTGCCCGTAGCTCACGTCTTGCCGACGAGGAGTTGGCGCGCATGGAGCGTGTGAAGAAGAGAGCTGAGGAGCGTCGTCATAGGCGTATAGATAGGGCTAAGGCTCGTGCGGCACGTCGAGGTAAGGTGTATAAAGGTGAGGACTATACGCTCGACACATTGCAGTCGGGAGATAGTGTCGCTATCGAGATGCGCGATAGCTCGGAGATGGAGATGGCGGCAGACTCGACGTTGCGCGACTCGCTCATTGATTCTACTCAGCTCGAGAAGATGATACCTGCTGATAGTGCCTACAAGATGATCAAGGCATATCGCCATGTTAAGATGTTCCGTTCCGATTCGCAGATGATATGCGACTCGCTCGTGACGCTAAATACCGACTCAGTAATTCGTATGTACATCAACCCAGTGATGTGGAATGAGAGCAACCAGATAAAGTCCGACTCGGCGTGGATATATACTGAGCGTCAGAAGCTTACGTGTGCGCACTTCATGGGTGCTCCTATCATGGGTGTTGAGATTGACACGGTATGCTACAACCAGGTGAAGGGCAAGGATATGAATGCCTACTTTGCCAATGGCGCGGTGTATCGCTACGATGTGGATGGCAATGCGCAGACGCTCTACTACATGCAGGAGGAGGGCTCTACGGATGTCACAGCGATGATGTACATCGAGAGCTCGGCGATCAGCTTCTACCTTAATGAGGGTGAGATGGACCACATCACCTTCAAACAGAACCCCGAGTATGTGCTCTATCCGATGAGCATGATCCCTGAGTCGCAGGTGCGCATCCTCGAAGGCTTTGAGTGGTGCGGTGCGATGCGTCCTACGCGCCATGAGATATGCGATCGCTCTAAGCACGCCTCGCGTCGTGAGAGTGTGTCGCAGCTCTCGAAGCCTACATTCCCGATAGTGGAGCGTATCGACTATGACCGTCGTCGACTGGTCGAGAACCGAATGTGGAAGGATCGTCACGAGAGGCTGCCTATCGACATTATCGAGTGGCGTAACTCGTGTCCATCATATAGAAATAGGCGTAGGTAAGCTATGAGCAACAAGGTCACTTATTTTATCGCGTTTTTGTGTTGCACATTGCTGAGTATCAATGTGCTACTGGCGCAAGATGCCTCTCGATATGAGGGTGTGCGTACTCGCCTTATTGCCTATCCAACGGCTGATGCTGCGCGTGCTCGCTCATTGGAGCGTCAGCGATACATGCAGCCTATCGTGGAGTGGGAGCGTCTTGACACGCGAAGGCTCACCTCTAAGTTTACGTTCCCATTTTCGTGGCTCGAACGTCAGGTGTATCTTCGTGTTGAGGATGCCTACCAGCCCTACGAGGTATATGTGAATGGTAAGCTGGCTGGAGCGTCGCGCAATGGCTTCGCGGCGGCTGAGTATAACATCACGAAGCTCTCGAAGGAGGATCTCAACGATGTGGAGCTTCGCCTAAAGTTCTCGGACGATGTCAATGCCATAGAGTGCTTCGAGCGCGATGGTCGTCTGCCCAAGGTCTATATCATCTCGCAGCCTCGCGTGCGCGTGCGTGATATAAAATGGAGTGCCGAGCGAGGTATGGGAGGTGTGGTGAATAGCAACTTCGAGGTTGTCATGCACAATGCAACACTTGGCGATAAGCTCTCGACGCTCTACTACGAGCTCTATCTTAACGACACGATACGTCTTGGCGGCGGTAAGCGTGATGTGGCTCTCGGCAAGCGCGGTGTCGACACTATGCGCTTCGGACTACCCATCCCCGACTCGATACTCTGGAGTAGGGATAATCCCCGCCATGTGCGCCTCATGCTCAAAAACCGTGTAGAGGGTCGCGATGTGGAGTTCTATGACTTTGATGTTGCACTCCGCGAGTTGCGTTACGCCAATGGTCTGTTTGTGGTTAATGGCGTAGAGCAATCTATTGATTTTCAGGAGTTCTCGCCAGCATCGTCTGTTGATGATATTCGCAATGCCTACAACGCTGGTGTGCGCACCATACGCTTCACGGCTGGTAGCGTGGCGGACGAGGTGCTTGATTATTGCGATCGTGTGGGTATCTATGTGCTTGTCACTGCACCTGTTAATACCTCCTCATCGGGATTGTCGCGCAAGTGTGGTGGCAACCCCTCGAACGACCCTAAGTGGCGTGAGGATTTCATCTCGCGCGCTCTGGAGATGTACTACTCGGTATGTCGCCATCCATCGCTCTTTGGCTTCTGCATAGCTGATGATAGTGCTAATGGTATCTGCCTGTATGAGAGTTATTTAGCTCTTAAGGCGGTGGTTGACGGTCGCCCGGTGTTCTATCTCGATTGCGAGGGTGAGTGGAATAGCGATCACCTCAAATAGTGGTTGTCGGGTATAAAATAATTGTCGCTCAGCAAAAAAAGATTGCGTAAGGCTACAATATTTGAAAAAAAATATCTATTTTTGTTGTTGATTGTGGTCAGTGTGCAAACCTTATAGTGGCGTTAGTCGGCTATCGTTGAGTACAAGAGTGCCGTAGGTGGCTATGGTTAAGAACGAGAGTGCCGTAAGGTGGCTATTGGTAGGGGAGCAGAGGCTGCAACGAGAGGGTAATAACTGAACCTAAAAATATAACTAACGTTAAACAATCAAATGAAGCGCATTTTGGTTTTGGGTGCCGGAGGTCAGATCGGATCTGAGTTGGTACCATATCTTCGCTCAATCTATGGTGCATCGAATGTCGTTGCTACCGATGTTAAACACAATGCTGTATTGGCTGAGGCAGGTCCTTTCGAGGCTCTCGACGCTCTCGATGCTAAGCAGTATGCCGAGCTTGTAGATAAGTACAAGATCGACTCTATTTTCAACCTTGTAGCTCTTCTTTCGGCTACTGGCGAGAAGAATCCTCAGCTTGCTATGCGCATCAACATGGGTGCTTTGGAGAACTCTTTGGAGATCGCTCGTGAGAAGAATTGTGCTGTCTTCACCCCTAGCTCTATCGGTGCTTTCGGTGGCGACTTCCCACGCGACAAGACCCCACAGGATACTGTGATGCAGCCTAACACCATCTATGGTGTATGTAAGGTTGCTGGCGAGTTGCTCTCTAACTACTACCACTCACGCTTTGGCGTTGATACCCGTTCGGTACGTTTCCCAGGTATCATCTCTAACGTGACACTTCCTGGTGGCGGTACTACCGACTACGCTGTTGAGATCTACTACGAGGCTGTTAAGGGCAATAAGTTCGTATGTAACATCGCTCCAGATGTATATATGGATATGATGTACATGCCTGATGCTTTGCGTGCTACTGTTGAGCTTATGGAGGCTGATCCTGCTAAGCTTAAGCACCGCAACTCGTTCAACATTGCTGCTATGAGCTTCACTCCTGAGATCATCCGCGAGGTTGTTGAGCGTCACGTTCCTGGCTTCCAGATGGAGTACAATGTTGACCCTGTTAAGGATCAGATCTCTCGCAGCTGGCCAAACTCTTTGGACGACACATGTGCTCGTGAGGAGTGGGGTTGGAAGCCACAGTGGGATCTTGAGTCGATGACTGTGGATATGCTTGAGGCAGTACGCAAGAAGAACTTGTAGTTCTTTGTCGCGATAGGGGTAGATTGTCTCCCCAACAAATGATGCCACCTATGGGATGCATGTCATGTGCTACCCATAGGTGGCATTTTTGTTGTCGAGCGCAGCACTTGGCAACACATCTAACGTCTTCTGAAAATAAAAGGAGATTAGGGAGATTAGGGAGATTAG
>JAFNXN010000007.1 GCA_017379015.1 Alistipes sp. | reverse complement strand
TCAATGCTTCTAATATCGTTGGCACATACAACTGTGTTGCAGAGGCTGATGTAGCAAAGAACACATTTATTGCAGGTTACTATGACCGAGGTTTCGGTAGTTCGTGGTACTTTGTAGCAGAAGACAACTACTACGGTACAGCCGACGTTGCACCTATCGTTGATGGTACTATTACTATTGCAGAGGAGGGTATTAACTTCGTTGTTACATTTGACTGTATGGACGACAACGGACACAAAATTGCTGGTACATTCACTTGTTCAGGTCTTGAAATGTACGATAACTCAAATTATTAATATGCTGAATTAGGGTTAACCACCCTATCATACTTAGAATAATCTCCCTTGGGACGGTACTCATTTACCCTCACAAGGGAGATTTTATGGATGTGTAAGAAGTTCATAGTCTACCTACACTCACTCGAACACCTATGTCAAAACTACTGCGGTAACTAAAAAAACAACCGAGAAACTTGGTCGCTACAAATGCTCAAAAAAGCGGAGGGCACTGGATTCGGACGGCTAAAGCCGTAGAGCCGATACCTTATAGAAAAAGCGTAGGCATTAGCCGAGCAATAAATATCTCTCATATCGGCTCAACCAGTCTTAAGAGAGATTCAGTGCTCACGTGAAAATGTCAATCGAGTATCACGTTTTTATTCTCTATTGTGGAGTATGCTTGCATAACACTACAATAGAGAATAAAAAAAGACCGAGCTGATGCTCGGTCATTGACATTTTCTCTTTTACAAGCGGAGGGCACTGGATTCGAACCAGCGGATACCTTACGATATCGGCAGTTTAGCAAACTGCTGGTTTAAGCCACTCACCCAACCCTCCTTAAACCATTTTTTCTAAAAGAGCGATGCAAATATACGACTAATTTTGGTTTCTGCAAAATTTTACCTGATAATTTTATCTTCAGGCTATCTTTTTGCCCAATTACTCTATTTTAGTTGACGAAACATCTCCCACATAAGCACACCTGCCGATACCGATACGTTGAGCGAGTGCTTGGTGCCAACCTGTGGAATCTCTATCGCGCCATCCACGATGTCGGCTATCGCCTGATCTACACCCTCCACCTCGTTGCCAAAGATAAGAGCATACTTTATGTCTGGCTGCGCCTCAAAGTTGTTGAGCATCGTAGCCCCCTCGATCTGCTCGATGGCGATAATCGTGTATCCCGCAGCGCGTAGCTCCTCGACGCATTGGCGTGTGGTGGGGTGGTAGTGCCACTCGACACTAAGCTCCGATCCTAGTGCCGTCTTGTGTATTTCTCGATTAGGAGGTGTGGAGCTGATGCCACAAAGCTCAATGCGCTCGATGCCAAAGGCATCTGCAGTGCGGAAGAATGATCCTACGTTTTGTGCCGAACGAACGTTGTCTAGGACAATAGCAACGGGCAGTTTCTCCATTGTCGAGTACTCCTCGATGGTGGGGCGTCCAAGCTCCTCGTTAAGTAGTTTGCGCATAAAGGGTCTACCTTTTTTAAGTAAATTTAATAATTACGCCACAAAAGTAATAAAATATAAAATATTTTGAGTAAATTTGCACCAAATGTTTTTCTCCATAGAGGCGTATGCTTAGACTAATTCGATACATCGTGGCTGTTGTGGCGTTTACTGTTGGGGGGGGGTACGCACTCTCGGCTCAGGAGTTGCGCCTGGGTGCCGACTTTGTGACGCTCTTCGACAATACGGAGTACGCCTCGATGCAGGGGATAAGTTCTGGTACGCTCTTTGGCTCGCGCCTCACGCCCAAGCTGGGTGTTGCATGGGACGAGCACAACGAGCTTATGGTTGCTGTCGACCTATTGCAGAACTTTGGCCACGACACGCGACTCTTCTCGGATGTCGATATGCAGCTCTACTACGCCTTTCGTGCGCCCCGTGTGACTGCCCTTGCGGGTATCTTCCCCCGTAGCGAGATGCGAGGCTTGCAGTCGCAACTCTTCTTCGATCGTAGCTATAGGTTCTATCATAACCGTATAAGTGGTGTTCTGGCACGCTATGAGAATCATAGTCGTGGCGATTCATACATTGAGTTTGCTATGGACTATACGGGCATGCGCGACTTCGATACGCGTGAGTCGTTCTCTATCATGTCGTCGGGATGTATGGATGCTAAGTGGCTCTATTTTGGCTACGATTTCTCGATGGGTCACTATGCTAAGGATTACAACCCATCAACGCGTGATGGCGTTGTCGACAACCTGCTTCTTATGCCATATCTCGGTTATAGGTGTAAGGTTGGTGCCCCCTCAAGAGAGGTGCGTTTCGATCTGCGATTGCAGTATGTGCAGTCGTTGCAGCGCGATAGAGTAAATGAGAATAGGTGGCTCTCTCCGAGTGGAGCTGAGATATATGTTGCTGTCGAGTGGTGCGACATTAGATTGTCAAATCGCTACTATGTGGGTCGTGGAGTGATATTCCCATACTATGATCGCTATGGTGCTGACCTCTACTATGGTATGCCGCTGTATAGCTCTAAACAGAAAATATATGAGAGCCTAGAGCTATCCTACAGTCGCAGGTTTTTCGATGATACTGTTGCGCTAGAGGCAGGTATCACTGTCGACTACGAGGGCACGGGCTGGGGCACGCGCCAGTGGTTGCAGCTGAGCGTAGATCTCGACTATAAGGCAGCGTTTGGGAGAGTTAAGAATGTGAATAATAGATAATTAAAACATACTAGATTATGGTAATAGAACAGACTGAGGTAAAGGAGAAGTCGTTGAACTTCGTTGAAGAGGCTGTCGAGGAGGCGATAGCCAAGGGTAAAACGCGTGTGCAGACACGCTTCCCACCCGAGCCCAACGGCTACCTTCATATTGGCCATGCTAAGGCTATATGTCTCGACTTTGGTGTTGCACAGCGTTATGGTGGCGTGTGTAACCTGCGCTTCGACGATACCAACCCTACGAAGGAGGATGTTGAGTATGTAGAGGCGATCAAGGAGGATATCGAGTGGCTAGGCTTCAAGTGGGGTGCTGAGTACTACGCATCGGACTACTTCCAGCAGTTGTGGGACTTTGCGGTGCGTCTTATCAAGCAGGGTAAGGCATATATCGACGAGCAGACCTCGGAGCAGATTGCCGAGCAGAAGGGTACGCCTACACAGGCGGGTGTCGAGAGTCCCTATCGTAATCGCCCTATCGAGGAGAACCTCGACCTGTTTATGAAGATGACAAATGGCGAGATCGAGGAGGGCCGCATGGTGCTTCGTGCTAAGATCGACATGGCAAGCTCGAATATGCACTTCCGCGATCCAATCATCTATCGTGTTGTAAACCACCCTCACCACCGCACGGGTGATAAGTGGAAGGTATATCCTATGTACGACTTTGCCCACGGTCAGAGTGACTACTTCGAGGGTGTGACACACTCGTTGTGTACCCTTGAGTTTGTGCCTCACCGCCCACTCTATGACCTCTTTGTCGACTGGGTGAAGGAGGGTGTTGATCCATCGGATGAGCGTCCACGTCAGTATGAGTTTAACAAGCTCAACCTTAACTATACGCTTATGAGCAAGCGTAACCTGCTCATCCTTGTTAAGGAGGGCTTGGTAAATGGCTGGGACGATCCACGTATGCCTACGTTGTGTGGCTTCCGCCGTCGTGGCTACTCGCCAGAGTCTATCCGCAACTTTGTTGATAAGATCGGCTATACGACCTACGATGCGTTGAACGATATGGCGCTCTTGGAGAGTGCTGTGCGCGACGACCTAAATAAGCGCGCTACGCGAGTGAGTGCCGTTATTGACCCTGTGAAACTGGTTATCACCAACTACCCAGAGGGTCAGGTTGAGTCTATGGAGGCTCAGAACAACCCTGAGGATCCAGAGTCGGGCACACACCTCATAGAGTTCAGCCGCGAGCTCTGGATGGAGCGTGAGGACTTTATGGAGGATGCCCCAAAGAAGTATTTCCGCATGACCCCTGGTCAGGAGGTGCGTCTTAAGAATGCCTATATTGTTAAGTGTACCGGTTGCGAGAAGGATGCTGAGGGTAATGTGACGACGGTATATGCTGAGTATGATCCTGATACTAAGACAGGTATGCCAGGTAGCAACCGCAAGGTTAAGGGTACGCTCCACTGGGTGAGCTGCGACCACTGCATCAAGGCTGAGGTACGCCTTTACGATCGTCTTTGGAAGGTGGAGAACCCTCGCGACGAGATGGCAGCTATCCGTAAGGCTACGGGCTGCGAGGCACTCGAGGCTATGCAGCAGATGATCAACGAGGAGTCGTTGAAGGTGCTCTCGGAGTGCTACGTGGAGAAGTTCTTGGCTGAGGCTAAGCCTTACGACTACTTGCAGTTCCAGCGTATCGGTTACTTCAACGTTGATAAGGATTCAACGCCCGATCACCTAGTGTTCAACCGCACGGTGACACTCAAGGATACATGGGCAAAAATCAATAAGTAGTAGCGACTATTTAGTTAGATGCGTGGCTGGCTGAGGGGTGACCTCGGTCAGCCATTTTTTTTGTCTATTTCATGGTTAATATAGTTTTTAACATGGCTATATAAGTCATCTTTGTGATAAGAATATGTTTCTCAGAGGATTGCAAATTTGTTGAATTGCTTGAAATAATCTCGATAATGCTTGTTTAAATAGCTCTTTTTTACTACTTTTGTAGTACCGTGTATTAATGCTGGTAAATTAATTCTCTACAAAATATGAAATTGTTTTCAACTAGTCGTCACATTTTAGGTGTGATGTTGGCACTCCTCATAGTGGGTTGTGTCGACGAGAGTTATCGTGTTGACCAGGTGTCAACAGAGGTTACACTTCTTCAGGGAACTACGGTGTTGCCCCTCGGTAAGCTCGAGAAGCTGACTGTTGCCGACATGCTTGGTGATGAGGATCTCGACGGGATGCTCGTTCGCGACCAGGAGGGCAACTTCTCGATTAACTACTCGGGCGATAGCAGCTCGTTTGAGCTTGAGAATGTGATGACGGAGTTTACCATCCCTGAGCTTAGCCAAGGCTTCGATGTCGATTGTCAGGTTGTTGAGCTTACAAATGCTGAGGTTATCTACGACGATGTGGCTTATGTAAATCTCGCGTTGGATGGCTTTAGTTCTGGAGCGTTGGAATTTACCGAGGGCTACGTACCATTGGGTGAGCATAACATCAATTTTACCGGTGGCTTTGAGGCCTCGCTTGCAACGGCGATGATCGACATTGCGCTGCCCGACCAGATTGATGATGTTAATCACATCTACTTTAATGACATTGATGAGGGCCATCCAGGTGCTCCTGTACACTTCCAGATGGACCTCAATGGTCTTAAGGAGATCAATGGCGGAGGTGATCTTAATGTGAAGTTTACGCTCAAGGGCGGTGTGTTTAAGATCTACGACGCCTATGGCAAGTATGTCGAGGGCGATGTCTTTGAGCAGACGCTCGAGATTGAGGAGGGTGTTGATCATGTGGACTTTGTGATCTACGTAGAGAGCCTTACGCCAAGCAACGTTATCGACGATAAGCACCACCTAAGCATCCCACTCGGCATCGACTACGATCTATCGTTCGACATCCAAGTTAAGTCGGGCTACTACAACCTTAACGACAAGCCTAAGGTGCAGATCTTGGCAGACTTCGAGTATAAGGATGCAGAGGTTGTGGTTAATTCCGATATGAACATCATCGAGCACACTATGGCCGAGAGCGACACTAAGCCTATCGAGATTAAGAACCTCCCCGAGGAGCTTAAGATGGTGAAGCGCATAGCCATGAACCAGTCGGAGAAGTCGACAATATCATTCTTTGTCGATGGCTTGGGTAAGTTTAACGAGAATATAGACGTGGTGATCACGCTGCCCGACTACCTATTTTTGAGTCAGAGTAGCGATGGTAGCTACGCGTTTAATGCTGCGGAGCATACGCTCTCAACATCGCTTGGCACTCTGCTCGACGGTCTTGATGTCAAGCTTGAGGCACTCGACTTTGGTGCTTCGGGTCTTGAGCCTGACGAGAATGGTACGATAAAGCTATTCTTTGCACCATCAATCGCTATTAGGATGAGCGATAACAGCCCAGTGTTGATCTCGGACCTAATTCCTGATCAGAAGCTATTGCACGTGAAGGTGGGTATCGAGGAGTCAACGCTTTCAATCGAGTCGGTAAGCGGTAAGGTTGACTATAGCTATGCTTTCGATAAGTCGTTTGAGCTTAAGGGTATCGGCGATATTGATCTTGAGATAGAGGGTCTTGGCTTGAAGCCTGTGCTTCAGCTCAACCTCACACACCCTCTTACGGTGCCAATCACCCTTAATGGTGAGATTACCCCTATGAAGGATGGTGAGGCAGTGGCGCAGAATGCTATACGTTTTGATAATGTGGTGCTCCCAGCGGCAACATTTGCGGGTGGTGACATAACACCTTGCCAGATGCAGCTTATTATTGCTGACGAAAGCCTTGAGTCTCAATATCCTGAGTCGGAGTACAAGTTTGTGGCTTGCGACGTTACCAAGCTGCTTAGTGGTACACTCCCCGACGAGTTCAACGTGTCACTCTCTGTGGGTGTAGATCCTAGTGAGGTGCAGACGCTCTATTTCGACGACTCGTTGGCCATCACGTATGACTATGCTATAGATCTTCCCGTAGCCATAGATAATAGATTTGGTATCTCGTACAAGGATGAGATCTCAGATCTTAAGTCGCAGTTTAAGATGCTCTCTGAGTACGACATCAAGGTTGGAGACATCACTCTTATTGCTACCATCGAGAACACTACACCACTCGAGTTTGGTGCTAATGTGACGCTGAAAGATGTTAATGGCAACAGGACCGATGCCCAAGTGGTATTTGTCGATGAGTTCATTGTGAATGGCTCTAGAGATGGTAGTAGCGTTGCAACCAGCGAGGTGCGCCTGCTTCTCGACCTTGGCGAGGATGGTCTTGTGTCGAATATCGCTGAGATTGATGCTGTGGAGCTCAGCCTCATGGCGTCGAGTGCTACGGGTGAGACCCCTGTGGCTGTGAATGAGAATCAGTGGGTTAGTGCTAAGCTTCAGTTGGAGCTTGCTGGAGGCATCACCATTGATGTTGAGAAGTTTATGATTGATGAAATAAAATAAATAACTTAAACACTATGAAGAGACTATCTATTCTCGTCATTGCGCTTGTTGCGTTTGTTGGCAGTGCCTTTGCACAGTCGCGCACATCGTACTTCATGGAGGGTTCTTATTTCCGTACCGATTTGAACCCTGCGCTTGCGCCTACGCGCGGCTACCTAGCACTACCTGGTATCGGTGGTATAGGTCTTGATATTCCTAACAACTTCCTCTCTATCGACAACTTTGTCTTCCAGAAGGAGGGTCAGATGGTTACTGCGTTTCACGGGTCTGTATCGCCCGAGGAGTTTCTCTCGAAGCTTCCTGAGGTGGGTCGTCTTGGTGTAAATGCAAATGTAAACATCCTCGGTTTGGGTTTCTACACCCGCAAGGTTTATTGGAATATAGGTGCTCGCCTACGTTCTAATACCGATCTTACACTCTCTAAGGAGCTCTTCTCTGCACTTAAGAGCTTTGGTAATCGTACCTACGACCTCTCTAGCACGTCGATTAATTCGAATAGCTATCTTGAGGCCTACCTCGGTACTTCGTTCCCTATTGGTAAGCATGTGAACGTGGGTCTTCGTGCCAAGGTGTTGGTGGGTATCCTTAACCTACATAGCGACTTTAATCAGGTTGAGGCCTTTGTTGGTGCCGACAAGGTGACCGCAACGTTGCGCGGTAGAGTTGTGGCAAATAGCATCGTCATCGACCAGTCGAAGATTAAGGCTGATGAGCCATTCTCGATGGATATGCTATCTTATAACGATGTCAATGCAATGCTCGATCGTGCTAAGAGCTATGGTGCGGCTGTCGACCTTGGTGTTGAGCTTAAGTTCTTCCACGACCACCTTAAGGTATCTGCTGCGGTGACCGACCTCGGTTTCATCAAGTGGCACCACTCTACTAACTACTCGGCAACTGCTGCGGCAGACTTTGCCTTCGACGGTCTTAGCGTTGATGAGAACTTTGAGGTTGGCGACAAGTTTATGAAGTCGAGCTTTAACTTTACCTCTGATGCCCCTTCAGCACGCGACTACACCACAGTGCTTAATGGTTCGTTGAATGCCGGTGTTGAGTATAACTTTTTGCGTAATCACTTTGCGTTGGGCGTGATGTCACGTACGGAGCTCTACAACAACCGCCTCTTCTCGGAGATCACAGCGTCGTTCAACATCCGTCCTAATAGCTGGATGACAGCCACCGTGAGCCACACATTCCTTGAGCATAACGCAGCAAGTGTTTACGGTGTAGCTCTCAATATTCACCCATGCGTATTCAATATCTTCGTGGGTGCAGACTTCGTGGATACTCAGTATGGTCGTTTCGGAACAATTCCTGTTCCTCGCTTCCAGAATAGTGTGAACGTATATGCTGGCTTCGGCTTTAACTTTGCGCGACCAAAGCATGTGCGTGCGGCTGTTAAGGCTGCGCGTGATGCACGCCGCGAGGCTCGCATAGCTCTCCAGCAGCAGCGTGAACAGGAGCGTTTGGAGAGAGTTGCTGCCGAGCAGTTGGCTGCAGCTAAGGCTGCTCAGCTCGAGATGATTGCTCGTACACAGGGCGAGGAGGCTGCACGTGCCGTTGAGGCTGCTGACAGAGCTCGTGAGGCTGAGGCAAGAAGGGCTGAGGCTGAGGCAAAGCGTGCCGAGGCAGAGAAGGCAGCTGTTGCTGAGGCTGCTGCAACTGAGGCTGTCAAGGTTGAGTCGGAGGCTATTGCTGCTCAGGCTGAGATGGTGCGTGAGGCAAAGATGGAGGCTGAGGCACAGGCTGCTGAGGCTACAGAGACTGCCGAGGCGTTGGCAAAGGAGCTCGCACAGGCTGCTGAGCTAGCTAAGAGCGTAGAGGCTGCGGCATCTGCTACTGAGGCTGCTGCTGAGGTAGTTGAGGAGGCTGCTACAGAGGTAGTTACTGAGGCTGCTACAGAGGTGGTTACTGAGGCTGCTGCTGAGGTAGTTGAGGAGGCTGCTACTGAGGTAGTTGAGGAGACTGCCGCAGAGGTAGTTGAGGCTGCCGCTGAGGTAGTGGAGTAGCCACTGAGCTGCTGCACCGGTGATTGTAAATTAAACTGATTTTAAATATGAGACTCCCAAAAGTCATATCGTTTGCTGCACTATCGTTGATGCTACTCTTTACTGTCGATGCTAGTGCTCAGCTACGTACCTCCTACTTTATGGAGGGTACTTACTTTCGTACGGAGTTAAACCCTGCTCTTGTGCCCACGCGTGGTTACATAGCTCTCCCTTTGGTTAGTGGTGTTGGTGTTAACATCAACAGCAACTTCCTATCGTTCGAGAATATGTTCTTGCGTAGTGGTAATGTCTATAACTCAATATTTAGTGGCGTGCTACCACCCTCAGAGGTCATGAAGGGCTTCCCCGAAGTGCTGAGAGTGCACCAGAATGCCACGGTGAATATCTTTGGCGCGGGTCACTATAAGAGAAAGATGTTCTGGTCGTACGGCATCAACGCTCGTCATCAGAGCACTACAAACGTATCGCGCGATATGCTAGGTAGCATGGTGCTAAATGAGCCTCAGAAGGTTAAGTCGTCCTACTACGATGCTACAAGCTATCTCGAGGCCTATGTCGGTTCGTCAATACGCCTATTCAGGATCTTTAGCGTCGGTTTCCGTGTTAAGGCTCTTGTGGGTGTGATGAACGTGCATGGTAAGATGCTTGAGGCGGGCTATGATGCATCGTCGCAGCGTAGTACCGTCTATGGCGAGTATCTTATTACAGGTATGCCCGTAACGCGTGAGACGATTAGACCCGATCAGAGCTACACAGGAGGTCAGATATTCAGCAAGGAGCCTACGTATCTACTTAAGGGTAAGCATAGCTTGGGTATAGCCCTCGACCTTGGTGGTGAGGTGCGCCTCTTCAGAGATCACTTGCGCCTCTCGGCTGCTGTTACCGATGTTGGTTTCATACGCTGGAGCGATGACCGCATGGTTGGCGTGGGCGTAACATCTACACATAGCCTTAAGGATGCTTCGATCGAGGAGGCTGTCAAGGGTGGCGATCCGCAGTTTAGCTTCGTCGGCCGCGACGTTGCGAAGCCCGACAATACGCGTATGCTCAACTTCTCGGCAAACATTGGTGCTGAGCTCGTTATGTTGCGTAATCACCTCTCGCTAGGTGTGCTGGCACATGGTGTAAGATGTAGCGATGGTTCGCTCTTCCGCGACCTCACAGCATCGTTGAATATACGTCCTAATAGCTGGCTCTCGGCTACTGTGAGCAAGACTCTCTATGCCGACGATGCACGTGATGTTTTCGGTGTGGCACTCAACTTCCACCCTCGAGGCATCAATATCTTCGTAGGTGCTGATTTCTTCGACTATAAGTTTATACGCGAGGAGGGTGGTGCTTATATCTTCCCACGCCCCGCATCGCACTCTATATATGCAGGTGTGGCATTCAATCTTAAGCGTCCACGCTTCATCGTGCACCGCGCGCGAGCACTACGTGAGGCACGCTACGACGACCGCGTAAAGCGTAGAGCACAGCGTCAGGCACACCGCGAGGTGGTCCGCGAGGCACAGCGATCTTCGGAGAGTGACGCACTCTATGAGGATTGTAAGTAGTGAGTGTATATATGTTAATAGGGGAGAAGGCATTTTGCTTTCTCCTTTTTTTGCTCTCTTTGATCTGTACTCAGTACTCTATGCTATAGCCTTACGCCCATGCCACACATAAGGTTTTGGGTGTACTGCACGCTGTTGAAGCGGTAGCCGAAGTATAGGAATAGTCGCTCTGTGACGAAGGCTTTGAGCGAGAAGGTGGTGTATAGGAGTGAGCTGTCGTAGCCCGTCTTTAGGGCGTTGATGCCGCAGCCTATGCCAAGGGTGAAGATCGGTGCGCGTATCTCGCCGCGTAGCGATAGACCCAGCTCCATCTGTTGCCATAGCGGCGGACGCGAGTAGGTGATGCTATTGTCGTTGTTCCTGCTGGCTTGATGTAGGTTGAGGCTACTGTCTAGTTGCCAGTCGAGCGAGCAGCCTAGGCTGAAGTAGTTGTTCAGGTGGTAGTGAGGCTGTAGGTGTATGCCCCCGAGTGGGAGTCGTTCGTTGATAAGGTAGAAGTGACCCTCCTCGGTAAAGCGGTCGGCACGCCATCCTCCGTATGCCACTATGTCGTAGCTAATGCGTTGGCGTATAGGCTTATGCATAAGCTCGTCGCTTGGCTCTATGAAGCGGCGGATGGATATATCTGTTCTGGTGTCGTTGAAGAGGTATGTGGCACCTAGACGCAGCCCGAAGAGGTTAGCACCGCTATTTGGAAATCTTGTGTCGCCATTCGAGAAGTGTGTATAGTCGGGCGTTAGCGATAGGTGGCAGTGGGGTGTAAGGTGGTATGTGATTGGTAGAGCAACGTTGATATAGACGTTGCAGCGCGTGCTTATGGCTTGGGTGGGATGCCATCCCCATGAGAGGCCAAGGTTCCACTCGTAGCCGATGCCTAGGCGCGAAGTTAGGTCGCTAAGGCGTGCGCCCTGAAAGATGTAAAGAGCACAAGGAGTGCCAATAACAGTGGGAGAGTAGAGTGTATATGCTGCGATGCCTATGCCCTGATATGTCGCTTTGTAGCCTCCACCGAGGCGTGTGGCGGGGTCGAACGATACCATGTAGCGCGCATGCAGCGAGTTTGCCAACTCCCTGTTGCGCATAACTAGGTGCGGGGGTAGGCTGTAGGCGGTGCGAAGTTCAAATTGTAGAGCATGGCTTAGCGAGTCGCGCCACCCTGGTGTCGATGCCCACGAAGCACCGACCCAGAGCAGTGTGACAATAAGTAAGGCTATGCCTCGGCGTAGTGTGGCTATTGCTTTGCGCTCCACACGCGTATGTTCTCTGCTACGCACTCTATGAGGCGGTCTATCGCCTCGGCTGCCGACCATGCGTTATGTGGCGAGGCGAGGAGGCGGTAGCGATCCTTAACGTCGTAGAGTGGCGACTCGCGGAGTGGCTCTACGGAGAATACGTCGAGGGCTGCCGCAGCTATCCAACCCTGGTTGAGTGCCTCGGCGAGGGCTGCCTCGTCGATGATGCCGCCGCGTGCCACGTTTATGATCATGGCCGAGGGCTTCATGAGGCGTAGCTCACGCTCACCCACAAGGCCTCGTGTGCGCTCGTTGAGGGGCGAGTGTACCGATACTATGTCGCTCCATGCTAGTAGCTCGTCGAGCTCTGCTGCTGCGTATGCCTCCTCGCGCTTTGTGCCCGATGTTGAGAAGTAGCGCACCTCGCAGCCAAAGGCTGAGGCTAGGCGTGCCACCTCACGACCGATATTTCCCAGACCGATAATTCCCCACTTCTTGCCGCTAATCTGGAAGGTGAGTCTGTCGTAGCAGAAGGCACGATCCGCCTTGGCATAGCGACCATCGTGGAAGTACTCGTCGAAGTAGACGATGTTGCGCGCTAGGGCTAGGGCTGAGGCAAGGGTGGTCTCGGCAACAGATGTTGTCGAGTAGCCCACGGCGTTGCGTACCTCGATGCCAAGCTCTGCTGCGGCGTTGAGATCTACGTTGTTCATGCCTGTGGCAGCCACGCATATTAGCTTAAGCGAGGGTAGCGCGCGCATCGCCTCGGCATCGATCATAACCTTGTTTGTTATGGCGATGTCAGCACCCTGAAGACGCTCAACGACCTCAGATTTTGCAGTGTTCTCGTAGGCGGTGTAGTCGCCCAGTGTTTTGATTGTGGTAAGGTCGCGTCCTGCGACACTATACTCATCCAAAAAGACTATTTTCATATTTTCGTTTGTTGTTAGTTACTCTCTCCTATAAGGTCGCGGATGACCACCGAGGCGCATCCTATGCCGAAGAGGGCGGGGATGTACGATATGGTTCCTACGTTCGACTTCTTGTTCTGCTCCTCGCATAGTATCATTGCCCCCTCGCGCACCGCCTCGGGCGAGAATACCGCCTTGAAGCCGTGACGTATGCCCATCTTGTGTAGTCGCTTGCGTAGCATGTGCGCCAGTGGGCAGTGGTGTGTCTTCGATATATCCTTTATCTCCATGAGCGTGGGGTCGGTCTTTGCCCCAGCACCCATCGAGCTGACTAGTGGTATGCCGCGATCGAGTGCCCCCTTGATTAGCGCGAGCTTGGGCGAGAGGGTGTCGATGGCATCTACTATGTAGTCGTACTTATCGCTGTCGAGCAGTGCGTCGGTCTCGGAGTCCTTGATGAAGCGGTTCACGGTGTTTAGCTTCAGCTCGGGGTTTATGTCGCGAAGACGCTCGGCGAGGATGTCGCACTTGGCGCGCCCCACGGTGGAGTGAAGTGCTACGAGCTGGCGGTTGATGTTGCTTAGCGACACCACGTCGGCATCGGCGATTGTTAGGCTACCCACGCCCGAGCGCACTATCATCTCGGCAGCGTAGGCACCTACACCGCCTATGCCCACAACGAGGACATTTGCCTGGCGTAGGCGTTCCAGCTTCTCGCTGCCGAGAAGTAGCTCGGTGCGTTCTAACCAGTCGGTAATCATCTGTTTATTAGTTGTTTATAGTTTTTCAATATCTCTGTTTTTAGCTCCTCTATGCCTATTCGTTTTATCTCAGCTACGACGCTGTATAGCCTCTCAAGGTCGGCGTTAGGGTCGTCGTCGCTCTCGACAAAAAGGCTGTCAAGAGGTGTTGATTTGAGGACTTCCAGTGTGCGCTTTGAGCGTAGCGAGCGATAGCCATAGGAGAGGTAGTAGCCCTTGGAAATTGCCCTTGCTGCCTGCTCTAAAGAGCCTATGAAGCCATGAAATACCACGCCGCAAAGCGCATAGTCGGCGAGTATCTGCATCACGCGCTCAAAGCATCGTACGACATGTAGCACCACGGGTTTTTTAAGAGCCTCTGCTGCGCGCAGATGTTCGCGAAATAGCTGCTCCTGAAGCCCTAGGTCAACGCCACACGCGCCATCTAAACCCGTCTCGCCGATGATGTCGCATGTTGTAAGGTCGGGAAGTGGCGCATGGCTCTCAGCATCCCACGGATGTATTCCCGCCATTGTTGGCGAGAGCACTCCCGGGCGGGGATGGTGGGTGTGTATGTCTACGAGCATCTGCATAGCAACTACAAAGATAGGGAAAAAAGTTGAAAGTTGAAAGTGCTGAGATGAAAGTGAGTTTGACGAGATTATTCTGTCTATTGCCCAGAGTCTTTATAGTGCCCAGCTTTAGAGCAATATTTAGCCTCAGCTATTTGTTGTAATCGACCATCTTCCATCTTTTTTTTCTTGCGGCTCGAAATATCGGTCAAAATGGTTGGCAGTGTGGAAAAAAAGTCGTATCTTCGTGCGCATTTTAGCATCTATTCAAAGAATATGTGCGCGTTGCATAAACACAAACATAAACAATATAGTTAAAAAACAACAAATCTAACAAACAGTTTTTATGTCGAAAAACATCAAATTACGTAAAGGTCTCGACATCAATCTAGCTGGTAAGGCTGAGGCTCGCTTGGAGGTAGCTCCTATGGCGAAGTCGTATGCTGTGAGCCCACTAGATTACGAGAACGTTACTCCAAAGCTGTTGGTTAAGGTTGGCGATAAGGTGGAGGCAGGTAGCGCCTTGTTCTTCGACAAGAACAACCCACGCATCTTGTTCACTTCGCCCGTCAGCGGTGTGGTATCAGCCATCAACCGTGGCGAGAAGCGCAAGCTTCTTAGCGTTGCCGTAGAGCCAGACCAGCAGCAGGTGGCTAAGGCTATCAAGGTGGTCGACACCGCCAAAGCCTCACGCGAGGAGATTGTCGAGATGTTGCTCGAGTCGGGTCTTTGGACTCGCATCGTAGAGCGTCCTTATGGCATCATCGCTAACCCCGACCGAGAGCCTAAGGCTATCTTCGTCTCGGCGTTCGATTCAGCACCTCTTGCTCCTGACTACAACTTCATCCTCAAGGAGGAGAAGGCTGCAGTAGAGGCAGGTATGGCACTTCTCGCTCGCCTCACCAAGGGCAAGGTACACCTCTCTGCTCGTAAGAGTGCTGAGGGTTACATGTCAGAGGTTAAGGGCGTTGAGTATCACACATTCGAGGGTAAGCACCCTGCAGGTAACGTGGGCGTGCAGATCCACCACATCGACCGCATTGCTAAGGGCGACATCGTGTGGACCGTAAACATCCAGGATGTGGCTATCATCGGTCGTATGTTGCTCTCAGGCAAGCTCGACATGTCGAAGACTATTGCTGTGACAGGTAGCGAGGTGGCAAAGCCATGCTACAAGCGCATCATCGCTGGTGCTGCAGTAGAGTCTATCGTGGGCAAGACTGCAGAGAACGTGCGTATCATCTCGGGCAACGTGCTCACTGGTCGTACAACAGCTGCCGACGGCTATATCTCGGCAGATGCCAACCAGCTCACACTCATCCCAGAGGGTAATGTTTACGAGCTTCTCGGCTGGGCAATGCCTCGTTTCCACCGCTTCTCAGTGTCGCGCGCTTACTTCTCATGGCTCTGCCCAAAGAAGGAGTACAAGCTCGATACTAACCTCAACGGTGGTGAGCGTCCATTCGTAGTTACAGGTCTTTACGAGAACTACTTGCCTATGGACGTATATGTTTCTTACTTGCTCAAGGCTTGCCTTGTTAAGGATCTCGACAAGATGGAGAATCTTGGTTTGTACGAGGTGCTTCCCGAGGATTTGGCACTCTGCGAGTTTGTCGATCCTTCTAAGATCGAGATGCAGCAGATCTTGCGCGACGGTATTAACCTAATGATTAAGGAGAGCTAAGCTATGGGATTGCGTCAATTTGTAGATAAGATTAAGCCTACCTTCTCAGAGGGCGGTAAGCTCAGTTTCTTGCACTCGACATTCGAGGGCTTCGAGACATTCCTTTATGTTCCTAACACAACCACTCAGCGTGGTGCTCATGTTCGCGACTGTAACGACATCAAGCGTGTGATGATCATGGTCGTGTTGGCATTGGTGCCAGCCATGTTGGTGGGTATGTATAATGTTGGTTACCAGGCTGGCATCGAGGGTATCCTCCCAGCATTCTGGTTCGGTTTCCTCAAGGCTCTGCCTACGATCATCGTATCGTATGTAACGGGTCTTGCTATCGAGTTTGCCTTCGCTCAGAAGCGCAAGCACGAGATCAACGAGGGTTTCCTTGTAACAGGTCTTCTCATTCCTTTGGTAATGCCTGTTACTGTGCCTTTGTGGATCGTGGCACTCTCTACTGCCTTTGCCGTGATCATCGGTAAGGAGGTATTTGGTGGTACTGGTATGAACGTCTTCAACCCAGCGTTGCTAGCACGTGCCTTCGCATTCTTCGCCTACACACCACAGATGTCGGGTGAGGCTGTATGGTATGCCGATGGTAAGACTGGTGCTACTGCTCTTGAGCAGCTCGCAACAACAGGCGATATGCAGTGGAGCGTTATGGATGCATTCCTTGGTTTGATCCCAGGTTCACTTGGTGAGACCTCTACAGCAGCCATCCTCCTCGGTGCAGCATTGCTCCTCTTCACAGGTGTTGCTTCATGGCGTATCATGCTCTCAGTATTCGTTGGTGGTCTTGCCTTTGGCTACCTCTTCGATGCTGTTGGCGTTACCGACTACCCAGCATACTACCACTTGTTGGTTGGTGGTTTCGCGTTCGGTGCTGTGTTCATGGCTACCGACCCTGTTACCTCAGCACAGACCAACTGTGGTAAGTGGATCTACGGTTTCATGGTAGGTGCTCTTGCAGTGCTCATCCGTGTTGTCAACCCAGCTTATCCTGAGGGTATGATGCTCTCGATCCTCTTTATGAATGCTTTGGCTCCACTCATCGACTACTTCGTTGTAGAGCGTAACATTGCACGTCGTAAGAAGCTCATTAAGAACGTTAAATAATCGGAGCTATGGCAATTAATAAGAATTCAAACGTATATATCATCACCTATACAGTAGTAATGGTGGTGATCGTAGGTGCTTTGCTCGCTACGTTGGCTACATGGCTCAAGCCTAAGCAGGATGCTAACGTCCTCAACGAGCAGAAGGTATCTATCATGAAGGCATTTGGCGAGGCCGATGCTTCGTTCGATGAGGTTGTGACCATGGGTCGTATCGTCGAGGGCGAGTTTGTTGAGGTTGACAAGAGTGACGCTGCAGCAGTGCAGGGCGTCTTCGATCTGCTTGGCAACCGCAAGGCTCTTGGCGAGGCTACCGACAATCTCCCAATCTTTAAGTTCGAGAAGGATGGCGTTGAGAAGTATGTTCTTCCTTTGGTAGGTAAGGGTCTTTGGGGCGACATCTGGGGTTATGTATCACTCTACGTAGCTGATGCTAAGCTCACAATCTCAGGTATCGTTATGGACCACGCTGGTGAGACTCCAGGTCTTGGTGCTGAGATCGCAACACCTCATGTTCAGGGTGCTTTCGCTGGTAAGGTTCTCTTCAACGAGGCTGGCGAGTTCGCTGTACGCATGCAGAAGGGTGGTGCTCAGAACGAGCATCAGGTAGATGCCATCACAGGTGGTACTAAGACTTGTGACGGTGTTAACGCCATGCTTGAGAGCTCTATTGGCAAGTATGAGTCATTCCTTAACACTCTCACAGAGGCTGTAGCCGAGGCTACTACTGCTGTGGAGCAGCCTGTTGAGGAGAATAATAATGTTGAACCAGAAAATAAGGAGGAGTAAGCTATGAAACTAAGCAAGAATTTTACAAATCCTTTGGCAGCTAACAACCCAGTTATCGTCCAGATCTTGGGTATCTGCTCAGCGTTGGCAGTCACTGTTAAGCTCGAGCCAGCATGTGTTATGGGTCTTTCGGTGATCTTCGTTACTGCTTTCTCAAACCTCGTGATGTCACTATTGCGTAATGGTGTGCCATCGCGTATCCGTATCATCGTTCAGCTGGTCGTTATCGCTACACTTGTAATCGTTGTTGACCAGTTCCTGCGCGCGTATATGTATGATGTATCTAAGCAGCTCTCGGTATATGTTGGTCTTATCATCACCAACTGTATCGTGATGGGTCGTGTTGAGGCGTTTGCTCTTGGTAACAAGCCTTGGGATGCCTTCGTCGATGGTGTTGCTAACGGTATTGGTTACGCATTGATACTCATCATCGTAGCCTTCTTCCGTGAGCTCTTTGGCTCGGGTACTCTCTTTGGCTTCGACGTATTGGCACGCTTCGGATATGTCAACAACTCGTTGATGCTCTTCCCTCCGATGGCGCTTATCATCGTGGGTGTCATTATCTGGATTCATCGCTCTATTAACAAGGACTTACAGGAAAAATAGGAGGATAGCGTATGTTAAATTTGTTTATTAACTCGATGCTTATCGAGAATATGGTGTTCGCCTTCTTCTTCGGTATGTGTTCTTACATTGCCGTGTCGAAGAGCGTGAAGACCGCTTTGGGTCTTGGTGCTGCCGTAACCTTCGTTATGGTTATGACTGTGCCATTGAACTACCTTTTGAACCAGTATGTGTTGGCTCCTAATGCCTTGGCAGAGGGCGTTGACCTTGGTTTCTTGTCGTTCATCCTCTTCATCGCCGTGATTGCTGCCTTCGTTCAGCTCGTGGAGATGATTGTTGAGAAGTTCTCACCATCGTTGTACAATCAGCTTGGTATCTTCCTTCCACTTATCGCTGTGAACTGCGCCATCATGGGTGGCTCGCTCTTCATGCAGCAGATGGTGGGCACCGAGATCAACAACGTCGGCGACTCTATCGTCTACGGTCTTGGCTCGGGTATTGGTTGGTGGTTGGCTATCGTCATGATGGCTGCTATCCGCGAGAAGATCGAGTACTCACACGTTCCTGCAGCATTGAAGGGCCCAGGTATCGCCTTCATCATCACAGGTTTGATGGGTATCGCATTTATGATCTTCTCAGGTATTCAGTTGTAACCTTTAAAAAGAGTAAGAAATATGAGTTTCACAGTTATTTTATGGGCAGTTGTTGCCTTTCTTGCAGTCACACTCTTGCTAGTGGCGCTGCTACTCTTTGCAAAGGCAAAGCTGACCTCGTCGGGATCGGTGAAGATCGACATCAACGAGGGTAACAAGGTGTTGGAGGTTGAGGCTGGCTCAACACTTCTCAACACTCTTTCTGAGCAGGGTATCTTCCTCCCATCGGCATGCGGTGGTAAGGGTGCTTGCGGTCAGTGCAAGTGCCAGGTAGTATCGGGCGGTGGCGAGATCCTTCCTACCGAGCGTGGCTTCTTCAACCGTCGCGAGATCAACGACGGCTGGCGTCTTGGTTGCCAGGTGAAGGTTAAGGAGGATTTGCAGATCAAGGTTCCTGCATCTGTGCTCAGCATCAAGAAGTGGGAGTGCGAGGTTGTGTCGAACAACAACGTGGCTACCTTCATCAAGGAGTTTGTTGTTAAGCTTCCTGAGGGCGAGCATCTCAACTTCCGTTCGGGTGGTTACATCCAGATCGACGTGCCTGCAATCACTGTAGATTATAAGGATATCGACGTTGATCCTGAGTACCGCGAGGATTGGGAGAAGATGGGTGTCTTCAACCTTAAGATGGTTAACCCAGAGCCTCAGGTGCGTGCATACTCATGTGCTACATATCCTGCTGAGGGCGATATCATCAAGCTAAACGTGCGTATCGCAACACCTCCATTCGACCGTGCTAAGGGTGGCTTCATGGATGTAAATCCTGGTGTATGTTCGTCATACATCTACTCTCTCAAGCCAGGCGATAAGATCATCATGTCAGGTCCTTTCGGCGAGTTCTTCTTGCCAGATAACCTCTCGGATGATCAGGAGCTTGTATTCATCGGTGGTGGTGCAGGTATGGCGCCTATGCGTTCACACATCATGCACCTCTTCAAGACTGTTAAGACAGGTCGCAAGGTTAACTTCTTCTACGGTGCTCGTTCACTCAAGGAGGCATTCTACCTCGACGACTACTATCAGATCGAGAAGGAGTTCCCTAACTTCAAGTTCCACCTTGCCCTTGACCGTCCAGATCCTGAGGCTGACAAGGCAGGTGTACCTTATGTTGCAGGCTTCGTTCACAATGTTCTCTACGAGACATATCTCAAGCAGCACGATGAGCCAGAGGGCATCATCTACCTCATGTGCGGTCCTCCAATGATGGCACAGTCGGTAGTAAACCTCCTCGACAGCCTCGGTGTGCCTGCGGAGAATATCTTGTTTGATAACTTCGGCGCATAGCCTTTGTTGTGATAAGGGGTCTATTTCGGCACCTCAGTCAAAATGGCGAATGGGAAATACGCAAGTATGTCCCATCCGCCATTTCTCGTGTCGGCACCAAACTAGACCCCTTCTGACAACAAATGCGGGTGGGTAGTACGACCAAGTACAGCCCATCCCTGTTTTTTTTGGCGAGTGTTGTATTTACCCCCAACTAACGCTAAAATTGCGTGTGTGGTTGTTTCTCGTGTAGTCACCCAAACTCTCTACTCTTAAATATTCTTCTTTTGATACACACATATATTATAAAAAATATGTATCTTTGCGCGAAGGAAGAATATACTAACTAAATACTTTACTTTAAGATGAAAAAGTTTCTTTTGTTTGCTGTAGCTGCGCTTGTGGCTATGGTGGCTTGTGAGTCTAAGACTCCAGATACTCCTGAGGTATCTGGCAAGATGACTGTTACTTCTGCCAAAAAGCTCGACTTTGGCTATGTTGGTGGTGCTGGCGAGATTACCTTCACCATCGAGGGTGGCAAGCCAGGTGATGTGCCTACTGCTGTGAGCTCTCAGCCTTGGGTTAACAACATCAATGTGAGCGACAAGGTGACATTTAGCGTCGATGCTAATGATGTTGAGGAGTCGCGTATGGCGATGATCACCCTTAGCTACAACGAGGATGAGGTTCAGGTCACTATCGTGCAGGCAGCAGCTGTAAAGGCTGATGTTGAGCACGTTGCTAAGACCCTAAATGGTGACTACTACGGCACCACATACTCTCCTGGCCACAACTACTTTGTTGTGCTCTCGGAGAATGGTACTACAGGCTTTAGCGATATGTATGTAGACATCTACTATCGCCTTGACCTCTACTCTGATGTTGCTTTGACTGGAGACACAATCACAATACCACACGGTACATATACCTTTGATCCATTTAGCATGGGTCAGGCTGGTACGTTTGGCAATCAGTATAGCGTTCGTCTTCAGCCTATGTCTGATGGTAACCTCACCGAGGAGCACTTTGTAGATGGTACAGTCACAGTTACTGAGAACCATATCGATGCACTTCTTACTTTGGAGAATGGCATGGTTCACCACGTGACATACGATGGCTCGCTCGAGCTTGGCTGGGTTGAGATTCCTGAGCCTGACTACTACTCATACCTTACTGAGGACTATTCGTTCGATCACGATCTTGGTGTTATGCGTATGACCTACTACGGTGATTTCTACAACACTGGTGGTACTAACTGGACTATCTCTGCTATGGAGTGCCCTGAGCCTATCAACGGTGACTACTTTATGTTCGATATCGTGACAGCAAACACAGGCACTGATTTCGAGGATATTTGTGGCGAGTACACCTGTGTAGCTACGGAGGATGAGGCTGCCAATGGCGTATTCTTCGCTGGTGGCATGGATAATCGTCAGATGACATTCTCGTGGTATCGCGTTGTTGAGGATAACTACATCGTTCAGACATCGGGAGCTCCTATGGTCGGTGGTAAGATCAAGATTGAGAAGGATGGTAGCAACTATGTCCTCACCGTTGACTGTGTCGATGACCTCGGCTATAAGGTTCAGGGAAGATTTAGCTGTAGCGTCCTCGAGTTCTACGACGGTCTTGCTCAGTAGTTCTCTGAAGCTTTGAATTGGGCTGCGAAACTTAATTAGGTAGAGCCTCAAATGGAGTATCCCATTTGAGGCTTTATAACTTTTTAGGGCACTCAGTAGTTGCATGCAAATAGGAAAAAAAGAACAGTTTCCTCGGGTGTTGTAAATCGCTGTTTGTAGTTGTATCTTAGTGTTAAAAAGTTAACAGTTAAAATGCTATGATTTTTAATTCTAAATGTGTACCTTTGCCACGATTTTTGTTGATTGGGGAGTTAGAGACTGTTTTGGTCTATTCCCGCAACCATCTGGCAACACGGTGATTTTACCCCTTAGGGGTAGCTACAATGGGGCCCACGCAAATATCGTTTGAAATTGAGTATTTAATAGTAATAAAGTATGGCAGAAAAGAGATTTATTACATGTGATGGTAACTACGCTGCGGCACATATCGCGTATATGTTCTCGGAGGTAGCAGCCATCTATCCCATCACACCATCGTCAACCATGGCAGAGCTTGTTGATGAGTGGTCAGCACAAGGCAAAAAGAATATATTTGGCGACACCGTTAAGGTTGTAGAGATGCAGTCGGAGGCGGGTGCAGCAGGTGCAGTACACGGCTCTTTGCAGAGTGGTGCTCTCACCTCTACCTTTACCGCTTCGCAGGGCTTGCTCCTCATGGTGCCAAATATGTATAAGATCTCGGGTGAGTTGCTCCCAGGCGTATTCCACGTCTCAGCACGTGCCTTGGCAGCGCAGTCACTCTCAATCTTTGGTGACCACCAGGATGTGATGGCAGTGCGCCAGACTGGTTTTGCCATGCTTGCAACATCATCTGTTCAGGAGGTTATGGACCTTGCAGGTGTTGCTCACATCGTGGCACTCAAGTCTCGTATTCCATTTGTTCACTTCTTCGATGGCTTCCGCACCTCACACGAGATCCAGAAGATCGAGCTTATCGACGAGGCATCGCTCACAGCTATGTTCGACCGTGAGGCGTTGAAGGAGTTCCGTCGTCGTGCGCTCAACCCTGAGCGTCCTGTGACACGTGGTACTGCGCAGAACCCCGACATCTACTTCCAGACTCGCGAGGCATCTAACAAGTTCTACAACGCTGTGCCCGACATGGTTGCTGAGGCTATGGCTAAGATCTCGGAGATCACCGGTCGCGAGTACAAGCCATTCACCTACTATGGTGACCCTGAGGCTGAGAACATCATCATCGCCATGGGCTCTGTTACCGAGACCATCAAGGAGTGCGTAGACTACCTCCGCACCCAGGGCAAGAAGGTTGGTGTTATCACCGTACACCTCTACCGCCCATTCTCGGCAAAGTATCTCTTCAACGTGTTGCCTAAGTCGGTTAAGCGCATCTGCGTTCTCGACCGCACTAAGGAGCCAGGCTCTAACGGCGAGCCACTATTGCTCGACATCCGCGATGCGTTCTACGAGTTGAGCGAGCGTCCTATGATCATCGGTGGTCGCTACGGTCTATCGTCAAAGGATACCACTCCAGCACAGATGTTGGCAGTATTTGCTAACCTCGAGAGTGAGCAGCCTAAGAACCACTTTACAGTGGGTATCAACGACGATGTGACAATGCTCTCGTTGCCTGTGGGCAAGGAGATCTCGATGGCTAAGGAGGGTACCTTCGAGGCGTTGTTCTTCGGTCTTGGCTCTGATGGTACAGTGGGTGCTAACAAGAACTCTATTAAGATCATCGGTGGCTCGACAAACAAGTATTGCCAGGCATACTTCTCATACGACTCTAAGAAGTCTGGTGGTTACACCTCGTCGCACTTGCGCTTTGGTGATAACCCAATCACCTCGCCTTACCTCGTTACTACGCCTGACTTCGTAGCTTGCCACGTGCCTTCGTACGTCGACAAGTACGACGTGCTTAAGGGCTTGAAGCGCGGTGGCTCGTTCTTGCTCAACTCGGTGAACGACGCTGAGACTACATGTGCTACACTTCCAGCGCACATGAAGCAGTACTTGGCAAAGAAGGAGATCAACTTCTACATCATCAACGCTACTAAGATTGCTGCAGAGCTTGGTCTTGGCTCACGTACCAACACCATCATGCAGGCTGCATTCTTCAAGATTGCCGACATCATCCCTATCGAGAAGGCTGTCGAGGAGATGAAGAAGGCTATCTACAAATCATACGGCAATAAGGGTGAGGATATCGTTAATATGAACTACGCAGCGGTAGATGCTGGTTGCGAGGCTGTTGTTAAGGTAGATGTTCCTGCCGAGTGGGCTAACATCGAGGTTGCTGAGTCAGCACATGTTGTCGATGAGAACATCCCAGCCTTCGTTCGCAATGTCTGCAAGCCTATCGACGCTCTCAAGGGTGATCAGCTCCCAGTATCTGCGTTCAACGGTCGTGAGGATGGTACTTGGGATAACGGTACTGCCGCTTACGAGAAGCGTGGTATCGCCACTTCAGTGCCACAGTGGAAGATCGAGAACTGTATCCAGTGTAACCAGTGTGCCTACGTATGTCCTCACGCTGCTATCCGCCCATTCCTCGCTACTGAGGAGCAGGCAGCAGCATCTGGCGTAGAGTGGAAGCAGGGCTTGGGCGAGACTAAGGCTCTTAAGTTCCGCATCCAGGTATCGCCACTCGACTGTACAGGCTGTAACAACTGTGTTGACGTGTGCCCTGCTAAGGAGAAGGCTCTCGTTATGCGTCCTTTGGCTGAGCAGGTTGCCGAGGCTAAGAACTGGGACTACATCACTAAGAATATCGGCTACACCGAGCATGTAGATAAGACTAAGTCTGTTAAGAACCTCCAGTTTGCACAGCCACTCTTCGAGTTCTCGGGTGCTTGTGCTGGTTGCGGTGAGACACCATATATCAAGGCTATCTCGCAGCTCTTCGGCGACCGCATGATGGTGGCTAACGCAACAGGTTGTACATCTATCTACTCTGGCTCAGCGCCATCTACTCCATACTGCACCAATGCTCAGGGTCAGGGTCCTGCGTGGGCTAACTCGCTCTTCGAGGATAACGCTGAGTTCGGTCTTGGTATGCGTGTAGGTGTTGAGAAGCTTCGCCAGGGTCTTGAGGATGTTATGCGCAAGGCTATCGCCGAGTGCAACTGCTGCTCTGAGGAGCTTAAGGCTACTATGCAGGAGTGGATCGATGCTCGCCACCTTGCAGCTGCTTCACGCGAGGTTACTGCACGTCTTCTCCCATTGGTTGAGGCTTGCGACTGCGACTACTGCAAGACCATCCTCGAGTATAAGGATTGGTTGGTTAAGAAGTCTCAGTGGATCATCGGTGGTGATGGCTGGGGCTACGACATCGGCTTCGGCGGTGTTGATCATGTGCTTGCATCGGGCGAGGATGTTAACATCCTTATCGTAGATACTGAGGTATACTCAAATACTGGCGGTCAGTCGTCAAAGTCTACACCTGTAGGTGCTGTGGCTAAGTTCGCATCAGCAGGTAAGCGCATCCGCAAGAAGGATATCGGTGCTATCGCTATGACCTATGGCTACGTATATGTTGCTCAGGTATCTATCGGTGCATCACAGCAGCAGCTCTTCAACGTTCTTAAGGAGGCTGAGGCATATCCTGGTCCATCGCTTATCATTGCCTATGCACCATGTATCAACCACGGTATCAAGGGCGGCATGACACGTACACAGACTGTAGGTAAGCAGGCTGTTGAGTGTGGCTACTGGCACCTATGGCACTACAATCCTCAGCTTGAGGCAGAGGGTAAGAACCCATTTGTGATGGATTCTAAGGAGCCTGACTGGTCGAAGTTCCGCGACTTCCTCATGAAGGAGGTGCGCTACACTTCACTCAAGAAGGCCTTCCCAGCTGAGGCTGAGCAGCTCTTCGAGGCTGCTGAGGAGAATGCTAAGTGGCGTTACAACTCATACATCAACCGCACCAAGTAATTCTCGATTTGTATAGGGCATCTTCGTCCTATCCCTAATAATTAGACCCTTTGGGCTGTAGTTAAAACTACTATCCCAAAGGGTCTTTTTTTGCGATAGAACAAAATTATTTTTGATGATAAGGATGCACCTATGGTGCTAAAGGGTAGTTGAAGGGTAGTTCGCACCTGCGGTGCTAAAGAGTAGTTGGCGGGTAGTTCGCACCTGCGGTGCTAAAGGGTTGTTTTTGCTTGTTCCCTTTAGCTCGCGTAGGCGAGCGCACTGCTCTTTAGCAAGCAACGCTTGCGCTCTTCCCTTTAGAGAGCTTAAAGCTCTCGCTCTACTCTTTATCAACCCCTCACAATGAAAAACTTTTATCCAAAAATTTTGAAAATACGATCTAAATACCTAATTTTGTAGGTAAATAGGTTTCCTAGTGTACGCATGAGTGTTTCTATGTATTATATATATATGGATTGTTCCACACTATTTTGTAGTATAATTACCGTTTAGGAACAGAGTGTACTTTAGAGAACTATCACTGTTATTAATTTGTTTGTTAACCTTTAATATACTGATGATTATGAAAAAGTTATTTGCAATTTTGTTCGCGGCATCAGTGATGGTTGTTGCATGCGATAGCGATTCAGATTTGAATTTGAACGATGGTAATACCGATAATATCGGTAATGTCACCCACGAAGATGAACTCGTTTCAGACTTGATGGATGGCGATAAGATTAACTTTGACAACGTTACGTGTGAGAATGTTGACAAGCTCCTTGAGCTATGCAACGAAGAGTATGACGTTGACGCTCTCTACAAGTCGCTTACCTCTTGTGGTGTAGTCCTCAAAGCGAGATTCCTCGACACCGGTAATGGGTGGCATGACTTTCATATGCCTGGTATGCCATGTTACTATGGCTTTGCGCTTGGTGACGAGGTTTACCATATCTATGGTGATTTAGTGAACCATCTCGGTGATATGGAGAAATTCTGCCTTGAGTATGATTACTCTTACGACATAGCTTCAGCTACGCTCTACTCCAA
Source organism: Alistipes sp. (assembly GCA_017379015.1). Classification (GTDB taxonomy): domain Bacteria; phylum Bacteroidota; class Bacteroidia; order Bacteroidales; family Rikenellaceae; genus Alistipes. Next base: position 57,703 of record JAFNXN010000007.1, on the reverse strand, counting down.
GAGCATCTGCCATGATTATACTTATCAGGCAAAGGTGATATACTTCAAGGATAATGTTGTGATCTTTGATGGCATTCTCGGTATTGATGATGTATGGAACGATAACTATGCCGATAGAAGGATAGTATATATATTTACTCTCGATAGCGACGCACCAGCCGAGTGGAAGCGTCTGTTTGATGAGTGGTCAGCCAAGTAGCGTTGTCTGCCTTCAGGGTTTATGATTAGAGCCTAGGGGGGATTAGGGAGTTGATGGTTTACTCCTTGATCCCCCTAATTTGTTTGCTCCTCCTAACCCCCTCCCTGAATTCTCCTCGCTCCGTCGCATTTGTCACATGCGACCCACTCCCATGACATTGTGGCATTTTATTGTCGTCAATTTGGCGTACAGTGTCTTATCCCTCATGTCGAGGTGTCGTTCGCGAGTGACATAATTTCTTATTTTCTCGATTGGCAAGAGTTTTGTCGCCTCCATAGTCAAAAGCTAAATAAACGAAATATGAACGTTAACACACTAACAATCAAAGCGCAGGAGCTGTTGCAGAGTGCAATCGCCACTGCGCGCCAGCAGAAGCAACAGGCGCTCGAGCCGCTGCATATACTCGAGGTGGCTACCGCCGACGATAACTCCGTAGCGAGCTATCTTATTGGTCGTGTGGGTGGTAACCTTCAGTCGATACGTCGCGAAGTGACAGATGCCATTAAGCGTTTGCCACGTGTCGAGACATCGGACGATAATGTCTACTTCTCGCGCGAGACATCAGCGCTCATTCAGCGTGCGGTAGACCTCACACGCAAACTCTCGGATCGCTACGCCTCGGTCGAGCATATCGTTGCTGCCATGGCGCACGAGCGCTCTTCGGCTCGCGATATCCTTAAGCGCGAGGGCATAAGTGAAGATATGCTACTCGAGGCGATACGCGAGTTTCGCAAGGGTCAGACCATTGATTCGCAAACCGAGGAGGTTGAGTTTGATGCCCTAGGCAAGTATGCCGTAAACCTAAATGTCGAGGCGCGCTCAGGGCGTCTTGACCCTGTTATAGGTCGTGACGAGGAGATACGTCGAGTGTTGCAGATACTCTCGCGCCGCACCAAGAATAATCCGATACTTGTAGGTGAGGCGGGTGTCGGCAAGACAGCTATTGCCGAGGGTATTGCCCATCGTATCGTCGATGGCGATGTCCCCGAAAACCTTAAGGACAAGATAATCTACTCGCTCGACATGGGAGCACTCATCGCGGGAGCCAAGTACAAGGGAGAGTTCGAGGAGCGACTAAAGAGCGTTGTGCGCGAGGTGATCTCGGCAGAGGGTCGTGTACTACTCTTTATCGATGAGATACATACGCTTGTGGGTGCTGGTAAGTCAGATGGCGCGATGGATGCCGCCAATATCCTTAAGCCAGCCTTGGCACGTGGTGAGCTACGTACCATAGGTGCTACGACGTTGGATGAGTATCAGAAGTACTTCGAGAACGATAAGGCGCTGGAGCGTCGTTTCCAGAAGGTAATGGTGGCTGAGCCTACGATGGAGGATGCCATCTCGATTATGCGAGGTCTGAAGGAGCGCTACGAAAACCACCACCGCGTGCGCATCAAGGATGAGGCTATTGTTGCCTCGGTAGAGCTCTCACACCGATATATTACCGATCGTTTCTTGCCCGACAAGGCGATAGACCTCATTGATGAGGCGGCAGCACGTATGCGTCTAGAGATGAACTCCGTGCCCGAGGAGATAGACCAGCTCGATAGACATATCCGCCAGTTGGAGATCGAGCGCGAGGCGATACGTCGCGAAAAGGACAAGGAGCGCATAGAGCGTCTTGATGCCGAGATCGAGGATCGTAAGTCGGAGTGTGCGCAGCTACGCGCTAAGTGGCAGTCGGAGCGCGATAGACTCGCAGAGCTGCAACATGCCAAGGAGTCTATCGAGCAGGCAAAGATCGAGGCTCAGCAGGCGGAGCGTGCGGGAGATTATGGTCGTGTGGCAGAGCTTCGCTATGGCACCATCGTTGAACTCGAGAGGCGTGTAGCCACCCTCGAGGAGGAGCTACGACTAATCTCCGATACGGCGATGATCAAGGAGGAGGTAGACTCGGAGGATATCGCCGAGGTGGTGTCACGCTGGACGGGTATACCCGTAAAGCGTATGTTGGCTTCAGAGCGCGAGAAGTTGCTCAACATGGAGGAGGAGCTGCGACGTAGGGTTGTGGGTCAGGAGGAGGCTATCGAGGTGGTCTCGGATGCTGTGCGCCGCTCACGCGCAGGGCTATCGGATGCTCGTCGCCCTATAGGTTCGTTTATCTTCCTCGGCACAACGGGTGTTGGCAAGACCGAGCTTGCTAAGGCACTTGCCGAGTTTCTGTTCAATGACGATCAGATGCTTACGCGTATCGACATGTCGGAGTATCAGGAGCGTCACTCCGTGTCGCGCCTTGTGGGAGCGCCTCCGGGATATGTAGGCTACGACGAGGGTGGTCAGCTTACCGAGGCTGTCCGCCGTAAGCCCTACTCTGTGGTGCTTCTCGACGAGATCGAAAAGGCACACCCCGATGTCTTCAACATCTTGCTTCAGGTGCTCGACGATGGTCGACTCACTGATAATAAGGGGCGCACGGTAGATTTTCGCAATACCATAGTTATCATGACCTCGAACCTCGGCTCGCCGATCATCGCTGAGCGCTTTGCCGAGGCGGGTAATGACTCTTCGCACAAGGTGCGCGAGAGTGTTAAGCAGGAGGTCATCGAGCTTATGAAGCAGCAGCTAAAACCCGAGTTTATCAACCGTATCGACGAGATCGTGATGTTTGAGCCTCTTGGTAGAAGCTTTATCGAGAAGATCGTCGATATCCAGCTTCGTGAGGTGCAGCGTATGTTGCGCGAGAATGGCATAGAGCTTATCTATACAGCCGATGCACGCCGCCATATTGCCGACGTTGGTTTTGACCCTATCTACGGCGCACGTCCTATCAAACGTGCTATCCAACGTGAGGTGGTCAACACTCTTTCAAAACGTATCCTTGCTGGTGCTGTCAACCGCTCGACACCTATTCGGATTGATGCAGATGCAGATGGCCTGGTATTCAGCAATTAGTTTGAGCCTATCTTGGCTTAGAATTATTTGCGTATTGATGCTGAATAAAAAGTCTATTTTGTAGTTACGCTCGCCCTCAAAATCCTCATTAACGCTTCAGTAAACTGCGGTTTTCGAGCTTCGCAAGCCTAAACTACAGCTTTTTATTCACATAAAACTAAAGCGGGTATTAGAAACAATACCCGCTTTTATAGTATTTCCCTTTCGCCTAATAGTTGAAGTGGCGCAGTAGCTCCACTATCACGACAAATTACCACTCGAGGATCTTCTTAAAGTCATACTCCTCAGGATTTGGGAGGTATGCCTTAGCTGCCTCGTAGTCGGCAGGGGTGATGTAGTGCATAAGGTTGTCGATAACCTGGTGGATCTTATCGGCGTTGATGTCAACCAAGCGTGGTGGAATCTTGCCAGTCTCAGGATCCTGCAAGTCCTTGAGGTAGAGTGGCGATACGTAACCCTCCTGGCTGATGTAGACCATACAGCCTGTCTTACCCTCCGAGAAGAGCTTATAGACACCCATACCGAGCTGTGAGCAGTAAACAAGGTCGAAGGCGCAAGGAGTCTGGCAGCGTACCTCGTAGCCAATCTCTACTGGGCGCGACTTAACCTTAAGGCCGAGTGCCTTGCAACGCTTCTCAAGCAGAGTGTTGAACATCTCAGCCTTCGACACCTTACCAAGCTCTGGGTGGCCGTGGTCGTCGTATGAGAAGTGGATGCCTGACTTTAGGATCTCCTCCTCGTCAAGAGAGTGGAATACACCCTCCGATACCATCGCTGCGCCGTAGTCCATGTTGAGGAGCTTACGCTTAACGATAGCCGACACGATGAGGCTCACGATCTTGTCGATAGTGATCTTTGTCTTGTTGAACATCTCAGGGATGATGATCATAGGGTAGTGGCAAGCCGAAGCGATACCGAACGCAAGGTGACCTGCTGAGCGACCCATGGCTGCTACCACAAACCAGTTAGCCGATGTACGAGCATCGTTATATACAGCACGACCGATCACCGAACCAGCATTCTTTGCTGACTGGTAGCCAAATGTAGGCATACCTGCGGGCAATGGAAGGTCGTTGTCGATGGTCTTAGGAACGTGGATGTTTGCAATAGGATACTGCTTAGCCTCGAGGAACTTAGCGATGCGGTTAGCTGTTGACGCTGTGTCGTCGCCACCCACGGTAACGAGAAGCTTGATGTTATTCTCCTTGAAGAAGTCAAGGTTGAAGTTCTTCTCGAAGTCCTCGTTTGAAGGCTTGAAGCGGCTCATTGTAAGGTACGAACCACCCTGATTGAAGATGTAGTCTACGCGGAACATATCGAGATCCTCGTAGCGTGGATTTGGGTTGAAAAGACCCGAGTAGCCGTAGTGTAGACCAATAACACGATAGCCCTTAGCAAGGAATGTCTTTGCAACAGAGCCAACAACAGTGTTCATGCCAGGCGCAGGACCGCCACCGGTGAGAATTGCAATAGCCTCTTTCATAGTGCGTTATATTTAGTTGATTAAGTTTCTTAGTTTTATACCACAAAGATAATAAATAATTTTAAGAAATAACAAATTTTATGACACTATTCCAATTTTTCGCAAAATTATAGTTAACTTTACACGTGTTAAGCATCAAAACATTTTGAACCATGCGAAGATTATATACTCTTCTGATCTCTCTTGTTGTTGTTGTTTCGAGCCTGAGTGCTCAGCAACCATTCAACGGACGTATCACGCGTGAGGATGGCAAGGGTATCCGTGCACGTGTTGTCGTCGAGGGTCGCAATAAGCAGACCATATCGGATGGCAAGGGTCGCTTTGGTCTTACCGACATTGAGGCAGATGATATTCTACTTGTGATCTATAAGCGCGACACGTTGCGTATTGATGTGGCGGGGCGACGTAGCATCGATATACGTCTGAATATTAGCGAATTTAGCCACGAGGCTACCGAGTCTGAGGAGCTGATGAACTATGGCTATGGCTATGTCAAGCGTCGTGAGTCGACGGACTACTCCTCGGGAATATCGGGCGATAGGCTTCGTGCTACGGGGGCAAAGGGCATTATTGAGGCTATTCAGATGTGCTATCCAGGTCTAAGATATATCAACGGAGAACTCTGCCTACTTACCCAAAACTCGCTGGGTAGCTCCTCGGCGGTGTTGGTGCTATGCGATGGCATGGAGACTCGCCCCGAGCTTATCAACCTCTACGACGTAAAGTCTGTGGAGATCATCAAGGGCTCCAACATGTATGGCTTCAGGGGTGTGAATGGCGTTGTGCTCATCACGACGATGTCGGCTGAGGATGCGCTTGATAGAAAGAGGTAGTAGCCTAAAAAACAGAAGCTGAATAAAAAGTGTATCTTGTCGTTATGCTTGCCCTCAAAATCCTCATTTACGCTTAATAAACTCCGGTTTTTCGGGCTTCGCATGCCTAAAACTACATCTTTTTCTTCAACTTCTAAACATATGGGGATGACTAATTTACTTTTTAGTCACCCCCATTTGTTTTACACTTCCGCCTAGTCAAACGGATATGCCGCTACGAAGCAATCTGCCGTGCGTAGCTCCTCCTGATGAGCCTTGAGGTTAGCTATCGTAACGTCGCCTACGATGTAGTTATACTCGTCCGAGGTGTACTGCTCGCGGATCTTGAGGAAGTTGAGCAAGTTGCGCTGCTCGGCACTCTTATAGCGGAAGTAGACGCGGAAGGTGTGCTCCATGGTGTAGCGTGGAAGCACCGAGTCGTTACGCTTCTTATACTCGTAGCGGTAGTTGTAGGCACATGCCGTAATGTCGCTGAGCACAGCCGAGCCTGTAGGATGACCACCAGCACCACGACCAAACATAAACTGCTTGTCGTAGAACAGACCCTTGATAACCACGCCGTTGAACTCGTCCTCGACGCTATAGATATACTTGTTGCGCGAGATGAGCTGCGGTATTACGCACATGATAAGGCGGTCGTCGATCTTCTCGACGTGAGCCACAAGCTTTATGCGGCGATCCTTCTCCTCGGCAAAGCGAATGTCCGAGTCATTCATCGTTGAGATGCCGTATGTGAATATCTCCTCTGGAGCGACGTAGACACCAAAGGCGTGCATAGTGATGATGATTAGCTTGTAGAGCGAGTCCCAGCCGTCGATGTCGAGCGTAGGGTTGCTCTCGGCAAAGCCTAGATCCTGAGCCAGCTTAAGAGCCTCCTTGTAGCCCATCTTCTCGTTGAAGATCTTCGAGAGGATGAAGTTCGACGAGCCGTTGAGGATACCCTTCACGGAGCATAGCAGATCGTTGTCGTAGTACTCCTCGAGGTTGCGAATAACGGGTATCGAGCCACAGGCTGAGGCGTCGTAGAGTAGGGCAGTGTTGTACTGCTCCTGAAGGTCGATAAGCTCAATAATGTGGTGACCGAGCATCTTCTTGTTGCCCGAAACAACTGGAATACGGCTCTTGAGCGCGCGCTTGACGATGTCGTAGGCAGCCTCAGCATCGTCGATAACCTCGACGATAAGGTTTATATCCTTGTCGTTGAATATCTCGTCTGGGTTATCCGTAAACTGCGCCTTGATGCCACGCTCCTTGTCGATGTTGCGCACGCAGATGCGCTTGATGTGTACGTTGTCGGAGTTGATGCGCTGTAGTACGTCGTATAGACCGCGTCCCACGTTACCAAAGCCGAAGAGTCCGATATTTAGATTTTTCATAGTTTGGTATATTTATTTGTTCATAAAATTCTCAATTATTCTGTTTAGCTTCTCGTGCTCGACAAGAAATCCGTCGTGGCCAAACGACGACTCTATGAGGTGATACTCGTTGTTCGCAATGTGCTCACGCATAGGGTCGTGTGCCTCGGGTGGAAAGAGTATATCCGAGGAGATGGCAACTATGAGTGTGCGTGCCTCGATTGATCGTAACGCCTCGGCTATGCTCCCTCTATGGCGTGCTATGTTGTGCGAGTCGACAGCCTCAGATAGTCGGTAGTAGGAGATGGCGTTAAACCTGCGGCGTAGCTTCTCGCCCTGGTAGCGTTGGTAGCTGTGTGCGCGACGCTCGAACGACGCTTCGTTGAGCTCTTCGTCCTGCTGTGTGGCGTTGTAGGCAGCACCTCCTCGGTAGCTTATGAGGGCCATGGAGCGTGCTACTGCCATGCCATCTATGCCAGCATCGTCACGAAGCTCTCCCCATGTAGGGTCAAGGCGTATCGCCATGCGTTGTGACTCGTTGAAGGCTGCTGCCCATGGCTCCGAGCAACATGTGGTGGCGATAAGTGCCAAACGCTCCATGAAGCGAGGCTCGCTGATTGCCCACTCCATGCACTGAAAACCGCCTATCGAGCTGCCTATGAGTAGCTTAACACGTTCGATGCCCAGTGTCTTGGCAAGCAGTTTGTGGCATTGCACCATGTCGCGCACGCTGATGCGAGGAAAGTCGTAATAGTACTTCTTGCCTGTGGCGGGGTTTACCGACAGTGGCGACGTGGTGCCATAGTGCGAGCCGAGAAAGTTGGCACATACGATAAAGTATCGCTCTGGGTCGAGAAACTTGCCTCGCTCAACAGTATGTGGCCACCAGTCGGCAACATCAGAGTTGGCCGTGAGGGCGTGACATACCCAGATGACGTTATCCTTTGCCTCGTTGAGAGTGCCAAAGGTGTCGTAGGCGATCTCCAACTCTGGCAGTACCTCCCCCGATTCGAGTGTTATAGGTGCTCTATGGTGATATACTTGTGCCATGGTTAGATGTTGTTAAGTGCCTGCTCGTAGTCGGCGATGATGTCCTCGACATTCTCCAATCCTAGTGATATGCGTAGCAGCGTTGGAGTTATGCCTGCAGCGCGCTTAGCCTCATCCGAGAGCTGCTTATGAGTGGTCGAGGCGGGGTGAGTAACAACCGATATTGAGTCGCCAATCATCGTCATGTTGCCAGATAGCTTGAGGCTCTCGACAAAGCGTACAGTCGACTCAAGGTCGCCCTTAAGCTCGATGGTGAGCACCGCCGATGCACCGAAGCGATAGTATTTCTTGGCTAGCTCGTGGCTTGGGTGGTCCTCGAAGCCCACAAAGCTAACTCGCTCAACCTTAGGGTGCTGGCGGCAATATTCAGCAAGCTTGTATGCCGACTCTACCTCGTGCTTGACACGTAGCGATAGGGTCTCTAGTCCGATGAGCATTAGATAAGCATCGAAGGGCGAGGGGCAGCAACCAAAGTCGCGCATGCCATCCACTCTGCACTTGACGATGAATGCCTGTGAGCCAAACGCATCGCAGAGGTTAAGACCGTGGTAGCCCTCAGATGGTCCGTCTATCTGTGGGAACTTGCCCGATGCTCTCCAGTCGAAGTTGCCGCTATCTACGATGATGCCTCCCATGGCTGTGCCATGACCATTAATCCACTTGGTCGCCGAGTCGGTGATGATGTCTGCTCCCCACTCGAATGGGTTACAGAGGTAGCCTCCTGCACCAAACGTGTTATCGACAATAAGAGGTATGTTGTTGCTGTGTGCAACCTTGGCAAGTGCCTCGATGTCGGCTACTCGGCATGTTGGGTTGCCCATCGACTCGACAAACAGAGCGCGTGTATTCTCATCTACGAGAGCCGCCATGTCCTCAGCCGAGTCGCTCTTAGCCAAGCGACACTCGATACCCACGTTTCTGAGCGATATGACAAACTGGTTGTGTGTTCCACCGTAGAGGTATGGCGAGGCAACGATGTTCTCGCCATGATTACATAGCGCGGTTACCGTAAGGAGTATCGACGACATGCCCGACGATGTTGCCAGAGCACCCACACCTCCATAGAGTGCAGCTATACGCTCTTCGTAGGCCGCTGTGGTGGGGTTGTGTAGACGAGTGTAGATATATCCAGGTTCGCTGAGTGTGAAGAGGTTAGCGGCATACTCGCACGTTGGGAAGTGGTATGCTGCCGTAGGGTGTATGGCGATGCCTCTTGCCTGTGATGAGTCGACGTGATAGCCTCCGTGTATTTGTCTAGTCTCGAACTTTAAATCCTTGTTGTCCATATTGTTATAGTAATGCGTATTAGTAATAATGCCTCATTCCTTCGCACTATTAGTGACGAGTGAGGAGCTGTTTTTGTTTTAATCTGTGGGGAGGTGCAGATACCTATGTCTGCATGATGAAGTCGCGTGCCTAGCGGCACATTCGCATAGACATAACCATAGTCATTCTGACACCGTGTGATGCCTTGTCAGTGATAGTTATGTTGCTAATTCGATTCATTCTCGTAGTTTGATGTTAGTGCAAATTTAAATATTTTATTTTAATTATGCAAATTTTTTCTAAACGACCCTGCGTAAACTAATCTATATGGCTCATAAAAACCTTTATTAGGGCAATAGTTTTTTAGATTTGGCATTAATTTATTATCTTTGCCGCGTATAGCGTCTTACCTTATGTTATTAGGTAGATAGGCTTTTAATGTATATTAACTTGAAAAAATGGTATATCTTAAGATAATTTTTTACGGGATACTCGCCTTTATTGAGCGTCATCCTCTCTTCACGCTCTTTATCATCTTGATAAGCATCTTTGCACCTGTGGTTTGGAAGGCTATTGGTTGGGTGATTGTAGCGGTGTTGTTTGCGCTTCTTCTAATAGTTGGCGTTGCTGCTTTTCGTATGCACAAGATGCGCAAGCAGGTTGAGGATCAGTTTCGTAGCACGTCGTCAGCAGGCTTCTCGTCTGGAGGCTTCTCATCAGGATTTAGCTCGGCTCAGGGTATGAGCCTCGAGGAACTGGTGCGCCGCATGCAGGCGGAGGCTGAGGCAAAGCGTCGTTCGCAGGATACCTACTCGTCAACCACCACTCAGTCGTCAACTGCTCAGCAGAAGCGTGTCAATGATAAGGTTGGCGACTATGTAGATTTCGAGGAGGTTGAGTAGATCACCCCAAAAATAAGTTTATAACTCTATACCAAGCTGATAAAAAAGGACGATGATTAAACTATTTGAAAACATAGGACGATACTTCATGCTTCTGGGCAAGGTCTTTTCGCGTCCCGAGAAGATGAGTATCTATTCGCGTCGTGTCTTGTTTGAGATCGAGGCATTGGGCTTTAACTCCATATCGCTCACTGCCATCATCTCAGCATTTATTGGTGCTGTTGTGGCACTTCAGATGGCTATCACCCTCGAGTCGCCATTCATTCCCAAGTTTATGATCGGCTACGCTACGCGAGAGGTTATGGTGCTCGAGTTCTCCTCTACGGTTGTTGCCCTTATCCTTGCAGGTAAGGTGGGATCGAACATCGCCTCGGAGATCGGTACTATGCGTATTACCGAGCAGATCGACGCCCTAGAGATCATGGGCGTAAACTCGGCGTCGTATCTCATCCTGCCAAAGATTGTGGCTACGGTGATCTTCTTCCCAATACTCACACTCTTTAGCATCTTTGTGGGTATTGTGGGTGGTTATGCCATAGCCTACCTCACGGGTATCGTGCTCACGGGTGACTACATCGAGGGTTTGTTCTACTACTTCGAGCCATTCTCGTTTACCTATGCCCTAGTTAAGGGTGCTGTCTTTGCCTTTATCATCACCTCAATATCGGCCTATTGTGGCTACTATGCTAAGGGCAACTCTCTGGAGGTGGGACGCGCCTCTACTCTTGCCGTTGTGGCAAGCTCGGTGACAATCATGATTTTTGACCTCATCCTAACACAGATTATGCGAGTATGATACGTGCAGACCATATATCAAAGACATTTGAAGGACGTAAGGTGCTCGACGATATTAGCGTAGAGTTCGAGACAGGCAAGACAAACCTTATCATCGGACGCAGTGGCTCGGGAAAGACCGTGTTGCTCAAAAGCCTTGTGGGACTCCACGATGTGGATTTAGGTAAGATCTACTACGACGATGTGTGCTACACCGATCTTGGCTTCAAGGAGCGTAAGAAGATACGTAAGGATATTGGCATGATCTTCCAGGGTGGTGCACTGCTCGACTCATCAACCGTGCGTGAGAATGTACGCCTGCCGCTGGACCTCTTCACCGATTTATCGGATGCTGAGAAGCGTGAGCGTGTGGACTTCTGCCTCGAGCGTGTGCGTTTGGTGGGTGCCGACCACCTATACCCCTCGGAGCTTAGTGGTGGTATGATCAAGCGTGTGGCTATAGCACGTGCCATAGTGCTCAACCCTCGCTATCTCTTCTGCGATGAGCCTAACTCGGGTCTCGATCCACAGACATCGGTTGTTATCGACAACCTTATCTACGATATTACCAAGGAGTTTAACATAACGACCATTATTAATACCCATGATATGAACTCGGTGATGGAGATTGGCGAGAAAATTGTCTATATCCACGAAGGTCATAAATGGTGGGAGGGCTCCAAGGATGATATTCTTCAGTCCGATAATCCCGAACTTAATGACTTTGTCTTCGCATCGGCAATGGCAAAGCGTGCTAAGAGTGTAGGCAAATAGCAAAGTTGCGAATTCTATTTAAAAATTTTAAATTTTATTTGTAAGTTCACTATAAAGTAAGTAAATTTGCGAATTGAAACTCAATAATAGAGATTTATCAACTATTAATATAAACAAATTCAACTATGTCACAGATTAAGATTGGTATTAACGGCTTCGGTCGTATCGGCCGTATGGTGTTCCGTGCTGCTTGCTCACAGGCTGACAAGTATCAGGTTGTAGGTATCAACGACCTTTGCCCAGTAGACTACTTGGCTTACATGCTTAAGTACGATACTATGCACGGTAAGTTCGAGGGTACTGTTGACTACTGCTTGGAGTCAAACACCCTTATCGTTAACGGTAACTCTATCCGCGTAACTGCTGAGAAGGATCCTGCACAGCTTAAGTGGAATGAGGTTGAGGCTGAGTACGTTGTAGAGTCTACAGGTTTGTTCCTTACAGCTGAGAAGGCTGAGGCTCACATCACTGCTGGTGCTAAGTATGTTGTTATGTCAGCTCCATCTAAGGATGCAACTCCTATGTTCGTATGCGGTGTTAACACATCTGAGTATGCTGGCCAGAAGATCGTTTCTAACGCTTCATGTACTACAAACTGCTTGGCTCCTATCGCTAAGGTTCTTAACGACAACTTCGGTCTTGTAAATGGTCTTATGACTACTGTTCACTCAGTGACTGCTACTCAGAAGACTGTTGACGGTCCATCATTGAAGGACTGGCGTGGTGGTCGCGCTGCTTGCGGCAACATCATCCCATCATCAACAGGTGCTGCTAAGGCTGTAGGTAAGGTTATCCCTGAGCTCAATGGTAAGCTTACTGGTATGTCAATGCGTGTTCCTACTTTGGATGTTTCTGTTGTTGACCTTACTGTAAACCTTGCTAAGCCAGCTACTTACGAGGAGGTTTGCGCTGCTATGAAGAAGGCATCTGAGGGTGAGTTCAAGGGTATCCTTGGCTACACTGACGAGGCTGTAGTATCTTCTGACTTCCTTGGCGACGCTCGCACTTCTATCTTCGATGCAACTGCTGGTATCGCAATCACTGATACCTTCATGAAGGTTGTTTCTTGGTACGACAACGAGTGGGGTTACTCAAACAAGGTGCTTGATCTTATCTCAGTGATGAAGGCTTACAACAAGTAATTTTTGATGATAAGGCCGCATCTGCGGCACATCCCAAAAAGTAGACTACCGCAGGCTGTACGTCAAAGTACAATCCTGCGGTAGTCATTTTTGTCTGGTCCGCGACCAATCTTTTGTTCCTCTGTCCCTTTGTCCTTTTGTCGTTGTCCGCCTCATCGTCGCAGTCGTCAGGGAGCCTTTCAGGGTTGTTCGCACCTGCGGTGCTAAAGGGTAGTCGAAGGGTAGTTCGCACCTGCGGTGCTAAAGGGTAGTTTTTTGCGTGTTTCCCTTTAGCTCGCGAAGGCGAGCGCACTACACTTTAGCAAGCAACGCTTGCGCACTCCCCTTTAGAGAGCTTATGCTCTCGCTCTACGCTTTACTACTCTCTTTCGCTGTTACCTATTCTTTCTCTGGTAGTTAGCCTTGATATAATCCATTGGGCTAAAGCGAGTGCGGCGGCGTTCGCCATCGATCGTTTTCACTGTTGTTAAGATGCTCTCGCGCTTGCCAGCAATGACAAACTCCTTGATAAACTGCACGATAATGTCGCACTGCTCGAAGAGTGGTGTGCCGGCAATACGGTGGTCGGCATACTCCACGCTGTAGAACCAGTAGGGCGACTTGATCTTATCTAGTTGACGGGTGATATATGCTGAGCCGTAGAAGCCTATGCCAAAGAGTGAACCGTGGTCGTAGGGCACGTTGCTATCCGACGTGCCGTGGAACAGTAGCATCGGTGCAGGTGGTGTGGCGAACTTGGGTCTGCCGTTGAGCGAGAAGATTGCCCCAGCGCACGATACTATGCCAGCATAGCGAAATCCCTCGGGAAGTACCTCAGCTAAAGGGCTGCCGTTGGCGCGTAGCCACTCTGCCTGTAACGCGGTTATAGCACCAGCACTCGAGCCGCTGAGCATAATCTTTGTGCGATCAATGCCCCACGCCTCTGCGTTGGCGTATACGAAGTTCGTGGCGCAGTACATATCCTCTACGGCGATGGTTATGGCATTGTCAAAGACACAGATCATAGCCTTTGCACCCTCTATCTTTGGAATATTTCTCAGACCTAGGCGATAGTCGATCGAAACAACCACAATACCCTCACGCGCCAGATGCTCGAAGTAGATTTTATAGTAGTCCACGTCGCGCGACCCCTGCACAAAGCCACCGCCAAAGGCAAATATCATACATGGGCGTGGCTCGTCACTCTCGTCACAAAGCATGTAGCGGTCGAGTAGAAGTCTCTCGCCGTGGTGCGTGGCATAGTGATAGGTGTCGCACACTACCTCCTGAGCATAGCTTAAAGTAGTTAGCAGCACAGTGAATATGAGAAGAGCTATTTTTCGCATATCGTTTATTGTTAATGGTTTATCCTACATGTTTGTTCCACTCACCAATCTCCATATTCTTTATCTCGCCATTCTCAATATCGAGGCGTATTGCGGTGCGGAGGTGGTGTATTCCGTAGTTTCCAGCAGCTCCTGGGTTGATAAATAGCATCTCGTAGATCTTGTCATACTCGACGCGAAGTATGTGGGAGTGACCTGCAACAAAGATCTTTGGGCGTGAGGCGTGGATGTGTTGCAGTGCCTTGGGCGAGTAGTTGCGTGGCTTACCGCCAATGTGTGTCATCAGCACGCGAACGCCCTCAACCTCGAATAGTGTGAAGTCGTGGTAGACGCGACGTATGATGCCTCCGTCGATATTGCCATAGACGGCGCGCAGAGGTTTGAATTGGGCGATCTCGTCGGCAAGCTCGAGTGAGCCTATATCTCCTGCATGCCATATCTCGTCGCACGGCGCAAGAAATTCGCGTAGTTGATCGTCGAATGTTAGGTGAGTATCTGAGATAATTCCTATTTTCATATAATATGTCTTGGTTGGGTAGCAAATATACGAAAAAAATCTTACCTTTGTAATATTATTAAACGGTATTGGTTATGAATAAATATGCTTTCGTGAGGAGTCTGTTACTCCTTGTTACACTCTGTATGGTTCATATTGGGGCTTCGGCTCAGCAAAATCTTTGGCAGCATAGATCAATAATCTCGCCAGAGGTACATTCGGATAATAGCGTCACGCTGCGTCTATATGCCCCTAAGGCCGAGTCGGTATTGCTCTTTGGCGACTTTGCACATGGCTCTAAGAGCGAACCTATGGAGATGAGAAGAGGCGATGATGGTGTTTGGGAGTATCACTCCGAGCCACTCGCTTCGGAGCTCTACTACTACTGGTTTATGGTCGATGGCATAGGCCATGTTGCTGACCCCTCGAATAGCTATGTTATGCGCGACGTGGGCTCGCAGATGAACTACTTTATCATCCCTGGCGGTCGTGGTGATCTCTATGCAGCGCAGGATGTGCCCCACGGCAGCATGACGCGCGTGTGGGCAAAGGTTGAGGATGGTCGCCATCGACGCATGACGATCTATACCCCTGCGGGCTACGAGTCGGGCAAGGGTCGTTACCCTGTGCTTTACCTGCTTCATGGTATGGGTGGCGATGAGGAGGCATGGGCGGCCACAGGACGTGTTGCCGAGATTATGGATAACCTCATTGCACGCGGCGAGGCAGAGCCTATGATCGTTGTTATGACCAATGGCTGTACTAAGCATGTCTCTGCCCCTGGCTACTCGCATGAGGGTATGTGGGCACCATATATGACAGGATCGATGGATGGATCATTCGAGCGTATGTTCCCATCTATTGTTGACTGGGTCGACGAGCACTATCGCACGTTGGATAGGGCTAAGAGTCGTGCCATTGCTGGTCTCTCGATGGGTGGTTTTCATTCGATGCAGATCTCTAAGGAGTACCCCGAGATGTTTGATTACGTCGGATTGTTCTCAGCCGCTATCTTCCGTGGCGAGGCTGGCGTGTCGACATACGATAACCTTGAGGCTAAACTTGAGCGTCAGTTTAAGGAGGGTGTGTCGCTATATTGGATAGCTATTGGCAAGGAGGACTTCCTCTTCGATGAGAATGTGCGCTATCGCGAACTTCTCGACGCTAAGGGTTATGCCTACACCTATCGTGAGAGTGAGGATGGCCACGTATGGCGCAACTGGCGAATATACCTTTCAGAGTTTGCAACACTGCTATTTAAATAGCATCTATCTTTATCAATATGAGAGTTATTGTTAAGCTTATATTATCGGTACTCCTTGTAGTTGTTACGGCGTGCAACGCAAGTGTGTCAACACCCACCGTTGAGGCTGACTCCTTGGTGATGAGGGTTGTTGCCCCCTCACTTGTTGGCGAGGTGTCGTGGTGCGAGGGTGATGAGATATTGTTTATTGAGAATGGTGTTCGTGGCTACGAGGTGACGTGCTCTGCGGTCGATGAGAAGGGTCAGGCTATCTTCAATGTTGACCCTGAGCAAGATGTTGAGACTGAGGCGTGGAGCTACGATGCTATATACCCACACTCGGCATATATTGCCAGTGAGAAGCTCAATATCAATCAAGTTTACATTGAAATCCCCGAGGTGCAGCATCCTACAGCTTTGTGCTATGACTCGAATGCCGATCTGCGCATAGCTCGTCATGAGATGTGTGAGGAGCGTCCCGAGGAGCTTGTTGTCTCCTTTCAGCGCATTGCAGCCCATGGAGCTATAATACTGAAAAATGTTGAGGAGGGAATGCTTGTCGACGAGATAACTCTTACGATGAGTGGTCGCTCGTTGGCTGGCAAGTGCTGCGTCGACCTAGTTAAAGGCGTTGTAGACTATAGCTCGGTGAGTGCTTCGCGCAGCATAACCCTTAAGCCTTCGGAGCCGCTGTTGGCCACCAACCCAATATACTTCGTTGCGATGCCTCTCGAGTTGCGTGGTGGCGACAACTATACAGTAGAGGTTGTCTCTGGCGATAAGAGCTTTAAGCAGAGCGTAGTGATAGATGAGGATGATAGATTGATGCTTGCGGCTGGAGGCTATACCGAACTCCCTGTAACACTGCCAGATCCTGAGCCTGAGAAGGCAACTTATACCTTCCGACGTGTCGATAAGGTTACTTCGGGAAAGGCATATCTTATTGGTGCTGAGCGTTGTGTGGCACTCCCCGTGCTCTCGTCATACGGCTATCTTGATACCGCTGAGGGCGATCTCGATGACGATGGCGAGATTAAAGTTCAGAGTTGCGAGAATGCCTTTGTGTTCGAGGCGGCGGCAAATGGTTACACTATTTGTCAGGCTGTCGATGGTCGTTACCTCTATCAGAAGGGCAACTACAATAGCTTCAATGTGAGCACCAACCAGGAGGAGGGTGCGCTATGGAGTGTTAAGCACGAGGGTGAGGGGCGTTTTCGCATCGAGAACCTCTCGGTTGCAAAGTTTGTGCAGTATCATAGGGATTATGATAGTTTTGGTAGCTACGCCTCGCTTCAGAGTGGAGGTGTGCTTCCTGTACTCTATGAGCTTGATGGCGAACTTGTTATCGAGAAACCAGAGCCCCCAGTAACCCCCGATGTTGAGGGCTTCTTGGAGCTCCCTGCCGAGCGAACAGATGGCGCATATCCCAATGCCCTGACAGTGCCTATCAAGGTGGGTGCTGAGCGTAACTATACCCACTTCTACGACGTAGATACCTATACGTCGCTCTGGGTGGCGTATCCGCTTGAGAGCCGTCACATGGGCTCTTACTCGCGCCCCGGCAGCTGGGATTGGAACCCATATATCAGCACCTCGGATCAGGTAAACCTCTGTTCGCGAAGCTATGCGGGGGACTACTCGCGAGGACATCTTATACCTAATGCTTCGCGTAACGGTATTCGCGAGATGCAGCTTCAGACATTCTACGTAACTAACTCTGTGCCACAGATTCAGGCTGGCTTCAATGGCGGTATATGGCAGAAGCTGGAGGCAGCATTGCAGGATATGGCTGAGAGCAAGACGCTCTACATCGTCACTGGTGTGGCGTTCAACAAGAGTGGCGAGAGCAAGACGATAAACTACACCAAGGCAAAGGATGACTCAAAGCAGGTCCCCGTGCCTAACTACTTCTACAAGGTGGTGCTTAAGGTGAAGACTGACTCCTCGGGAGCCATTGTCGATGCCTCTACGGTAGGCTTCTGGTTCGAGCATCGCGCATATTCGGACTCATATACCAACTATGCGGTGAGTGTCGACCAGATCGAGAAGTGGACCGGATTTGACTACTTCCCCGAGCTGCCCGATGCGCTCGAGGCTGAGGCTGAGCAGAATGGATCGTGGAGTACGTTTAAAAACTTTTAGCGGATTTCGGCATGTAGCGATAACCGAATATTCGTATATGTTAAAAAAATAACGATACATGTTGCACTTTACGATTATTTTTCGTAATTTTGTGCGCAACATAAAATTATAAACCTGATTGCTATGTCTTTTATCGATGAAAGGGTACTGACAACAGGTCTCACATTTGATGATGTGTTGCTCGTGCCTGCCTATTCTGAGGTTTTGCCTCGCGAGGTATCGACTGTGGGTCGTTTCTCTCGCAATATTCAGCTGAACATACCTATCGTCTCTGCGGCAATGGATACCGTGACCGAGGCAACATTAGCCATAGCACTGGCTCGTGAGGGTGGTATCGGCGTAATCCATAAGAACATGTCTATCGCTGCGCAAGCTGCGCACGTTCGCCGTGTGAAGCGTGCCGAGAGCGGTATGATCTACGACCCTGTGACCATCCGCAAGGATAACACCGTGGGTGATGCCCTCGCTTTGATGCAGGAGAACAAGATCGGTGGCATCCCAGTGGTTGATGACGAGGGTATGCTCATCGGCATTGTCACAAACCGTGACCTCCGCTTCCAGAGCGATATGAACCGCCTCATCGACGAGGTGATGACCAAGGAGAATATCGTGACAACACACGAGACAGACCTTAAGTCTGCTGCTGAGGTGTTGCTTGCAAACAAGATTGAGAAGCTCCCTGTGGTTGACGACAATGGTAAGCTTGTGGGTCTTATCACCTACCGCGACATCACCAAACTTAAGGATAACCCTAACGCTTGTAAGGACTCTAAGGGTCGCCTTCGCGTAGCTGCGGGTATCGGTATCACACCTGATGCTATGGATCGTGTGGCTGCACTCGTAAATGAGGAGGTGGATGCCGTAGTTCTTGACTCGGCACATGGTCATACTAAGGGTGTTGTGGGTCTTCTTCGTCAGATCAAGGAGACATATCCTCACCTCGACGTTGTTGTGGGTAACATCGCTACAGCTGAGGCAGCTAAGTATCTCATCGAGAATGGTGCTGACGGCATCAAGGTGGGTATCGGCCCAGGCTCGATCTGTACTACACGTATCATCGCAGGTGTTGGCGTGCCACAGCTTTCGGCAATCTACGATGCTTCGACAGAGGCAAAGAAGGCTGGTGTGCCTATTATCGCTGATGGTGGCTTGCGCTACTCGGGCGATATTGTTAAGGCGTTGGCTGCTGGTGGTAACTGCGTGATGGTAGGCTCAATGTTCGCTGGTACCGAGGAGTCACCAGGTGAGACCATCATCTACAACGGTCGTAAGTTCAAGGCATACCGCGGTATGGGCTCTATCGACGCTATGAAGGCTGGATCTGCAGATCGCTACTTCCAGAAGGGCTCTGAGGGCAACATCATGAAGCTCGTGCCAGAGGGTATCGTGGGTCGCGTTCCTTTCAAGGGTAAGCTTGCTGAGACTGTTTATCAGCTTGTTGGTGGTATTCGTGCAGGTATGGGCTACTGCGGTGCTAAGGATATTGACACCTTGCAGACAGCTCGCTTCATCCGCATTACTTCAAGCGGTGTGACGGAGAACCATCCACACGATATTACTATTACTAGCGAGACTCCTAACTATTCTCGTGGTGAATAGTAAGGCTGATTTGGCATCTGCCAGTGTCGGAAAATCCTCACATACGCCAAGTATGCTCCGGTATTTCCGCCACAGAGCAGCTTCAAATCATCTCTTCCTATTAACCACGACCAAACTAGGTGGAGTTAGTAAGGCTGCTGTCGTGATTAATGAGTAAGGCTGATTTGGCATCTGCCAGTGTCGGAAATATCAAGACATGCAACGCGTGTGGGTAATATTTCCGTAGAGCTAAAAAAGAGAAACAATAAACACAATATGACAGAGAAGATTTTAATTATCGACTTCGGCTCGCAGTACACGCAGCTCATCGCACGACGCATTCGTGAGATGCAGGTATATTGTGAGATTCACCCATTCAACAACCCTCCAGCGTTGGATGAGTCGGTACGTGGTGTAATCCTCTCAGGATCACCTCGTTCGGTGCGCGATGAGTTCGCTCCGCATTTCGACCTCGACGCAATAAAGGGTAAGCTGCCACTACTCGGCGTATGCTATGGTGCTCAGTATCTTGCTCACTTCTTCGGTGGCAAGGTTGAGGCTTCGCCTAGCCGCGAGTATGGCCGTGCTAAGATGCGCGTGGTGAATGCTGCCGATCCTCTCATGCAGGGTCTAAATGCCGAGTCACAGGTGTGGATGTCGCATGGCGATACCATCACCACAATACCCGAGGGCTACTCGATAGTTGCCTCTACCGAGGATGTTGCCGTAGCTGCTTATCGCATCGAGGCTGAGCAGACATGGGGTATTCAGTTCCACCCAGAGGTCTACCACTCGGAGCAGGGCTTCGAGATGTTGCGTAACTTCGTTATGGGCATCTGCGGTTGCGCAGGTAGCTGGACTCCTGAGAGCTTCGTGGAGAGCACCGTGGCGCAGCTACGCGAGCAGCTTAGCGAGGATAAGGTTGTCCTAGGACTATCGGGTGGTGTAGACTCATCAGTTGCCGCAATGTTGCTACATAAGGCTATTGGCGAGCGTCTGTACTGCATCTTCGTAGACTCAGGTCTACTTCGCAAAAACGAGTTCGACGAGGTTATCGAGTCGTATCGTGGTATGGGTCTTAATGTTAAGGGTGTTGATGCCTCGGATAAGTTCCTTGGCGACCTTGCAGGTGTTTCAGACCCTGAGACCAAGCGTAAGATCATCGGTCGTGACTTCGTGGAGGTATTCGAGCAGGAGGCTAAGAAGCTCGAGGGCGTTAAGTGGCTCGGACAGGGTACCATCTATCCCGATGTTGTTGAGTCGGCACAGGTTAACGGCACTGCCGTAGTCATCAAGTCGCACCACAACGTAGGTGGCCTTCCCGAGAAGATGGGTCTTAAGGTTGTTGAGCCTTTGCGCCTATTGTTCAAGGATGAGGTGCGCCGCGTAGGTCGCTCTATGGGCATGCCTGAGCACCTTATCGGCCGTCACCCATTCCCAGGCCCAGGCCTTGCTATCCGCATCCTCGGTGATATCACTCGCGAGAAGGTTGAGATCCTTCAGAACGTTGATAAGATCTACCTCGACATCCTTCGTGAGACAGGCTGGTACGATAAGATCTGGCAGGCAGGAGCTATCCTCCTCCCCGTGCAGAGTGTAGGCGTTATGGGCGATGAGCGTACCTATGAGCGTTGCGTGGCACTTCGTGCTGTGCAGTCTACCGACGGTATGACCGCCGACTGGGTACACATCCCATACGAGATCCTCGCACGTCTTTCAAACGAGATTATCAATAAGGTCCGCGGCGTCAACCGCGTAGTCTACGACATCTCGTCGAAGCCACCAGCAACGATTGAGTGGGAGTAGGCTTTTAGCGTGATAGCGGCGCATCAGCGACGCTTCAATCAAAGCCCTGAATGGAATGTACGCCAAGTACTATCCATCCAGGGCTTTTTCATATCAGCGCCACTGCTACACCACTCTGACGCTAAAAGTTATCTCGCTGATCAATGCCGAGGCCAAGCCTAACCCCTTCTGACATCAAACGTGCCCTCACGCAGCCCATCGTCGGGATTTCTGCTGCGCGTTGTATCTGCAGCCTTCTAACACAAAATCCCCTCTCACTCCCCAACCTAACTCATTCTATCACAAGAGCCCTGAATGGAATGTACGTCAAGTACTATCCCTTGGGTGATTTCTTTTGTGATACACCACTCCCACACCGCTCTGACAATAAATCCCCTCTCGCTAATCAACACAAGCCTAACCCATTCTGACATCAAACGAGGCGGACACCCGTCCATCCAGGGCTTTTTCATATCAGCGCCACTGCTACACCACTCTGACGCTAAAAGTTATCTCGCTGATCAATGCCGAGGTCAAGTAAGTCCCTTCTGACTTCAAATTTGCTCGTTCCCAAAATGATCATTTAGGCGTACTAAACTGCGCTTTTCCGGACTTCGTAGCACTGCGATTAAGTGAGCGCAGAGACTGCTTGTTGTTTGTGCCTAGCGTTAGCGGTGAAAGGTTCTTAAGCCTAAGACTGCACCTTTTCTTCAACTCAACAAATAGGGATAACTAATTTACTTTTAGTCATCCCCATTTTGTGTAGGCTGAAGAGTGGGATGGTCGTGCATCAATCCAACCACTCTTACACTATGTTGTATATGTTTATTCCATGCTGAACTTTGGCTCTCCATTATATGTGACAGTGTGATGAGCACCAAGGCTATAACCATCAACAGTGATGCCACCCTCAGAGACTACTACTGTCATTGTATCAAATGAGCTCTCTTCCTCAAAATTGCCATTGCTGTCAAATTTGTAGTATGCAGTGTAGCTTGTACCCACACTCCACTCAGGGTAGGTGCCTGTTGAGTCGAGTGTGTAGGTGCCGCATGGAATATGAAGGTAGCCATCTGCATCAATCTCTGGCTCCAAGCCATAGAGGTCAATAGAATAGTGTGTACTACCAGGTACTGGGTTGCCATTATTATCAAAGCCCAAGTCTGTGAGGAATATATTGTAATTGTATGTCTGTGAATACTGGGTGCTATAGTACTCACCAAGCAAGAGATCTGCATCAAATGTACGATCCTCAGAAGTGCCAACAAAGAACTTGGTGGTGCCACTGTAGGTTACCGTATGCTTTGCGCCATTGATGGTTGCATCAAGAGTTAAGCCATCCTCTGTAACAACAAGTTTGGCATCGTCATATAGGGCATACGCATACTGGCCATTAGCAACCTCGTTCATAACAAAGTATGAAGAATATTCATTGCTAATAGTCATCTCATTAAGACTATTTGTCGGATCGAAGGTGTATGTGCCCTGAGGGATGATAAGATAGCCATCCTTGTCAAATTCAGGCATAACGCCATATAGGTCCAATACATAGTATGTGCCGTTACTAATGAATTTGTCATTCTCGATGCCTACATCCGAGATATAGATGGTGTAGTTGAATGTTGGGCTATACATCAAGGCATAGTAAGTACCATCAATGAAATGTGCCTCCATTGATGATGGCTCAGTAGATATGTGGTTGTAGGCGTCAGCCATGCCCTCAATTACGCCGCTAAATCGCAAGCGGCATCTGCGATTCTCCGCGTTTACAAACTTAGCATCAATGGTATAGCCATTGATGTCGCCACCAACAACAATCGAAGCATCACAAGCCGCTAGGTCAACAATAGTGTCTGCATTTATTGATAAAACACTGTATTCAGCCTCAATATTTGATTGTGAATCACTGTATGTGCCAGCCTTGAGGATAATCTCATTCTGCTCGTTGATCATCATTAATCGGGCAAATGCAGCGTCGGAATCATTAGATAGATATAAGTAGCAGTAGTTGTCAGGGTATTCATTTATGACTGGAATGCGGATTGCATTATTGAACGAAATGTCATAGTCATATACCTGTCCTACCTGCATGATGTCCACCGTGAATGACTGATCCTTGTAACTAATAGTCATCTGTGCGCTACGCTCCGCATCGTCGTTAGGCAGAACCGAGAATACAATGTTTTTGTTAATCTTGATGTTTGTCACCCAGTCCGCATCGCATGTAACCTCAACCGTAGCATCCTCTGCGGCATTAGTAATAGTGTAGGCAATAGCACCAATTCCACCCTCTGCGTCAAATGTAAGACCTTTGGCGGGCAATGTTATGGTAAGCTGTTCAGGTGCTAATGTCTCAGGATCGTTGCTACATCCTGCAATGAAGAGTGGCAATGCAAGGAGTAAATAGATAAATTTTCTCATAATATTGGATTTTGTGATATTATTTCTAATTGCAAATTTAGAAATAAATCTCTATTTGCAAAGTAAATAAGCAAGATTTAATTATTTTTCGTATGATTGCCAACCACCCTATGCTGTGTGTTACCACTTTGGGGTGATGCTGACCAAGAGCTGGAAGTTGATGCCGGGCATAGGGCGCGATAGGACGGACATATACTCCTCGTCGAAGAGGTTGTTCACGCTGCCCTTAACGGTAAGATCTGCCCATGTGAGAGTGAGTGACTTCTCGAGCGATATGTTCGACATAAAGTACTCGGGGAGCTTGCCTGTAAGCGTAAAGTCGTTCGACGACATTGTGTAGCGCTCCGAGTAGTAGCACCACTTATAGTTGAACGACCAGCCGCGCCACGAGAGGCGTCCGTTGATGGTTAGGGTATGTAGTGGCACGTAGGGTAGCTGACGACCTACCGAGCGATCTGCCTCAGAGAGCTTCTCGCCGCAGTTGATCGAGGGTGTCCACGAGTAGTTAGCATCGCCATCTATCCTCCAGCCACGACCCAAAGCCACATATCCGCTTGCCTTAAGCTCCACGCCGTATGCGTGTACATCCTTGACGTTGCGGGGCGAGAAGAAGCCCTTAGTCGTAGGTAGCCATATAATCCAGTCGTGGATATAGGAGTCGAACCACGATGCCGAGCCATGAAGGCTATATGTCCCCTCCTTGCCGATGGTGAACTCTGCACCTGCGTCGTAAGACCAGCCACTCTCGTTGCGCAGCTCGGGGTTGCCGCCGGGGAGGAAGTAGAGATCGTTAAGCGAGGGGAAGCGGTGGTTGCGTGATGCTGATGCCTTGACTATGACGTTGCCACGGCGTGATGCCACGACGTCGACAAAGAGTGCTGGGATGATGGGGGCAAACCTATCGCCAAACATCTCCTCGCGTAGCACCACCGACAAGCCGAGCCTATCGTTAGGACGCCACTTTGCCGATGCTGAGCCTGATAGCTCGACGCGTGCTTGGTTGTAGCCTACGATAGCCTTGTTGCCCTCTTGTAGGATGATATTCTTATCGCGGCTCTCGACGAAGTGTTGATGTGCTGCGAGGTTTGCCGTGAAGAGCCACTTGCTGCCGATATAGTACTCGCCCTCGGCACGTGCATAGAGGGTGTTCACCAGTGAGCGTGAACGTGTCATAGGTGTCATCGTGCCATTACCAGGGTCGCGTAGGTAGTCGTACTTAAGCGTGGTATGTACATAGCCGCCACTTGCACCTATGCGCCACGACGAGCGGTGGTGATCCCATGTGAGGATGCCACGGAAGGTCTGCTCACGCTGGCGGTTTTCAAACTTGGTATCCTCGGCGTAGTCGGTAGTAAGCATCGGTAGCTCGCGGTTGGAGTTCACGTACCACGCGCTAAGACCAAATCTATCGCCACGCCCCGTATTGTAATATGCCTCCTGGAGGATGTGCAGATCACGATATGCGCCACTGCGGTTACGCTCTGTGGGGTAGTATTGGTCGATGATGTTCATCTCATCATCGTAGATGTTGAGCTTCTTATCGCGATTTACGTACTTGAAGTCGTTGGGCGAGGTGGCAAGGCTTAGGCGTGTCGATGTCTGCCAGTGGTCGTTGCCCCACGTAAGGCGTAGATACTCATCGAACGAGCGAAACGAGCCTATGCCCTGAATATATTGAAGCTTGAAGCCTTGGGTGTTCGCAGGTGTTGTCGAGAGCTTCACAGCACCACCCAGACCACCTCCCGTCTCGTTTACCGACGAGGTGCCGTGTAGCAACGAGGCGTCGTCGATAAAGTAGGATGGAATGGTCGAGAAGTCGGTCATGCCGAGCATGGGGTTCGAGAGCTTCATGCCGTTCCACGTCACCTGCGTATGCGATGGCGAAGTGCCTCGAAACGATACTGTGGAGAGTGTGGCGCGACCGTAGCTCTTGACAAATATCGAGCTGTTGAACGTCAGCACATCGGCCATAGATAGCGATATGTTCTCGCGCAGCTGTGTGGAGTCTATGCGTGTCTGCTGCACGCCAATCTCCTTGATTGTGCGCCTACCCACGATTGACACAGCGTCGATGTCGAAATGACGCTCCTGCGCCACCGCCGTGAGTGTGACACATAGCATAAATAGTAGTATGGTGTAGGCTCTTCTCATCGTATAAGGTCTATTTCCAGCAGAATGCTCCAGGTATTATGCCCACGTAAAACTCATCAATGAGCTCTGCGTCAGAGGAGTAGCGATAAATCTTGCCCTGCTGGGTGTAGTCTATGGCATCGGCAATGTAGACATCACCATTTGTAGGGTCTACCGTGAGGCCGTAGTATATCGTGCCGCGGCTGTCGAGGAATGGTCGCACTGGCACTCTCTCGGCCTCTACGCTCATCGCCCAGATGTCGTCGTTAATCCAGTAGATGGTATCCAGCGAGCCGTTTATCTGAATCTCTGATGGTGCGTCACCACGCCTGAACTCAAACTCCTGCTCGATGGTCATGCTTTCGGGGTCGATGCGGTATAGTGCTGGGGCTTCGTAGCCGTATGGCGAGCCCTCATAGCCACCATCAGTCACCGTCCATAGCTTGCCGTTACGATCTAGGACAAGCGACGTGGGCTGAATGCCTACCTCCAATTCGCTGACTATGCTATCCGTGTCGGTATCTATCTTAAGTATTCTGTTCTGGTACGACCAGCAGTTTACATAGAGGTATTTGCCCTTCTGCACCATCTGCTCCGTAGAGCCCTGCTCCATGGTCATATTTGGCACCTCGATGTAGCCTGTAATCTCGTAGCGTGTTGGGTTGATGATAAATATGCGGTTGTCCCAAATTTGCGTTACGTAGGCCTTCTGGTCCGATAAGAAGTGTATGTATCGAGGCGAGGTGAGTCCCGTGACGCGTCCCACCTCTTTGAAGGTGTCGAGGTCGATCGAGAATATGACGTGCGAGTTGTTTACAACCACCCATCCGCGATTGTTGTACATGGTCATCGACTGCGCCACGTCGCCAAGCTTCATGGCGTTAGCACGGAAGAAGACCTCGTTTTCAACCTCACATGTCTCGGGGTTGTAGTACGATAGGGTGGCATTGCCATACTGGAAGTTACCCTCGTTGCAGATGAAGAGTCCGCGCCCTGAGCTGTCGATCGAAAACTCCTCGTCAAGGGCGTAGTCCCACTCCATGCAGCCGACGGCAAGTAGCGACAATATTAATATTAACCACCTCATAATCATGCTATTTCAAGATCTCTACAATGTTGCATACCTCGGTCGATTGCTCGCCTAACCAGCCACTCTTCGACTGTACTGCCGACTGGATCTTCACAAAGTCGATATACTCCAACTCGATAGCTCTGCCGAGAATATCTATTGCGTTAGCTATGTCGAGGCTGTTTATGGCATCGGCACAATCCCTTGGTGAGGCATTGTCGACATATCCCCAGTCGTAGGCGGGTAGCACCCACATCGATCCGTTGCCTGAGCGATCGTAGTTGCGTGGCTCAAGACGTGTGCCTCGTAGCGTGTAGCTATCCTCCGTAACCCATGTTGGGTAGTACCATGGTTGGTTGTGGAACGATGAGAGGTAGTCCACCGTGCCGCTGCCACCTCTATTATCTATCCAGCCCACGGGCATTCCTGGCGATATTGGACGGTAGTACGTAACCTCATACTCCTGAATGGTCGTTCCCTTGCCTGTCTCCGAGCCTCGTAGCTCGTACCACGTATCGTCCGCCTTACCGTTGCCATTCTCATCCTGCATCACCCACACCACGCCAGGCTCCGATGAGCCATCGAAAGAGTTGCCCGTGATAGCAATATCAGCTCCCGAGATATTCTCAACGCTGTGGTCGAAGCCTACGATGATGTAGCCGCCAAATGCTCCGAGCGACACCCAATTATTCTGACGTAGACGCCTCTCAGCATAGTTGGCAGCATCCTCTGCCGTAAGCTCCTCGCCCGTAAAACCTCCGGTCTTCATATCGCCGATAAACTGACCCGGTGCTGGGAGATACTCGATCACCTCGCTGAATACTCCTGTTGAGCTAGCGGTGCGCTCACGACGATATTTGCCCTCCTCGATAACCTCGACGGTGAAGCTCAGGCTAACCTCTATTGGTTGGTTGATATATGTTGTGGCTGTCACCTCCAAGGTGTGCGTGCCCACCTCCGTAGAGTTAAACACGAAGTGTGGCCTGTTCCACTCGGTGGCATTGCTCTCGCCATCTAAGGTCCAGGTGTAGGTTACACCCTCGTTTTTGTTTAATGCTGTTGGGCTGATAAGTAGTGTGCGACCCTCCGTGGTGTGATACTCGGTAGTTGCAAACTCATAGATAAGGTCGAGATCCTCGGCATTTACCACCTCTATGGTCACGCTGTCACTCGCCTCGCCGTGTGGGTTTGTTGCCGTTGCCACGATGTGGTATGTGCCTACCTCGGTAGCCTCAAACTCATAGGTTGTGACATCTGTGGCTACCTCCTCGTCGTTTACCGTCCATCGCACCTCGCACTCGTGCTCTGTCTTGCGTAGCGTAGCCATGATAGTCTGCTTATAGCCTACTGCCACGACAATATCCTCCATTGCGATGTCTATTGCAGGGGTCTCGTGCGCCGTAACGTCGATGCGCATCTCCTCACTGTCGCTACCAGCATCAGTAGTCACAGTCAGGGTGACGTAGTACTCGCCAACCTCTTCAGACATAAATACGTAGGCGCGCTCCGTGCCGACAACCTCCTCGTCCATGCGCCACTCGAACGTAGCACCCTCGGCATTGCGGTAGTCGGGCTTAAGGCGAATCTCCTCGCCTATCATCACACTATATGTTCCATCGCCCTCGAGCACAATCTCGGGGGCAGGCTGGGTGGTTATCACCTCGTCGCGGTTGCACGACGAGGCGATTACCATCACCACACTTAAAAACAATAAAAATCTAAATACTCTCATATATTTCGGTTTGAGGCACTAGTGTTGCCCCTTAAAAACTCTATTCCCAGCGCACCGCTACATCGTCGTAGGCGAAGTATGCAGGGCAGTTAAGGCCATAGCTTCCGATCTGATCATCCGATGCAGCGAAGTTAAAGGCAATGCGCATAACTTTGCCCAGTGACGATAGATCCCACTTTGTCCACTCGGTAACAAGCACACCATTCTCGCATAACGTAAACTCTACCGAGCCTGTCTCCTCATCGTTGGCGTTGTAGCCGTATGCCACAACCTTGATGAAGGTCTCCTCTGTGGCTGGCGAGTTAAAGCCATCGCCATAGGTTAAAGAGTTAAGCACATAGCAGGTGTTGGTGACATACATGTGGTCAATAACTCTCTCTACGCCATCTGCAAACTCGATAGTCTGCAACGACGAGTCGTAGATTTGCGAGTTGTAGAAGTCGCTATATCCGTTGTGAACAGCAAAGTTTGCTGAGCCGTTGTGTCCACCTAAGGGATTTGACATCTGTAGCTCGTACCAGCCGTAGTGACCCTCGGGTAGGGTAGAGTAGTCCTCGATAACGTAGTTCGAGATGACGTGACCACCACCCCAGTAAGGTGTTGCGAAGGCGTGGTATAGTTCGGTGTTACCCTCGTCGTACCAGTAGTAGACATCGGTCGTGTAGTCGGTGTAGGTCAGCGAACCACCATACTGCATGTCGTCGATGAGGTCGCTCCAAGTGTTGATCTCAGCACCACCGTAGAGCGTGTAGCCCGTAAATTGTGCATCAACATCCTCGAACGAAAGAGTGCGTAGGGTGTAAGTATCGCCCTCGCCCTCGCTGCCGCCCTCGCTGCTAGCCTTTGGTAGGCGGATTACTCGACCATCGGTGAGCGTTATGATCACCTCGGTGTCGGTCTCCTCTACCGACTCAAACATAGAGTCGCCGTCCTTGCCGTCCTTGCCATCTTTACCATCCTTGCCATTCGCACCATCTTTGCCGTCCTCACCATCCTCACCGTCTTTGCCATTCGCACCATCCTTGCCGTTGCGGATTGTTACCTGCGAGCCATCGCTGAATGTCAGCACTATGCCCTCCTCGGTAGCTTCGGTTGCGACGATAACCTTGCCTCCACTAAGTGCATCCATTAGTTGGGTTAGAGTCTTGATGTCGGCACGATTCTGCTCGATATCACTCTCCAACTCCTCAAACTTGTCCCAAACTGCTCCGTCATCATACGAGCAACTTGTTGCGGCAAAAAGCATAGCTACTATGCTTAGAGCCAAGTACATAAACTGTCTCATAATCTAGTTGTTAAAAGGTCATTCTCCGTAATCTTTAACACTACAAGATTATGCTACAATAAGCACTCGACACTACCTATACGATGCCACCAAGCCCTCCCTTCGCGGGAAGCTTTGGATACAATGTAGATCTTGATAAAATCAAGTTGTCGGATTGGCCCATTCGCCGCAGGCATAATCTCGTAATAACTAGCTTGGCAGGTCTTCTGACTTGTCTCGCTCTACGATGCCTTCCCAGGGATTTACCCCAGTGACAACTTGATGTCGTAGAGCTTTATGAGACTCACAGCAGCGGGAACTGTTCGGGATTTACACCCGATTCCCTTTTAATCTTCCGGAGTGCTTGTGGCACGCCAAAGAACCAATGCTGGTGCAAATATAAGAAAAAAATATGTGACTTGTACGCCAAGCCACATATTTTTTTTGATACCTATTTAAATAGCTGTCTGCGGTTTACTTCTTACCCTCGCTAGGTTTATTGCTACGATCGTAGATAAATCGGCGAATCTTCTTTGTTGGAGTCTTCTCGAACTCGCCCTCGTTGTCTACCACCTTCGAGATCTTCGAGAAGCGGTTTACCTTCGAGTTTACATACTCCAACACCTCGCGCTTGATCTCCTCCATCTTGAGGCTCGCCTGCTCCTTGTTGACAGCCACCTTATGCTTAAACTCATCGTACGCCTCCTCGAGTGCCGATGTGTCGAAATGTACAAGGGCAATGAGCTTGCCATCCTCCTCAGTTACAACTGATTCTGCAACAAAACGGTTAGAGTTTAGCACCTCCTCAATATCCTCGGGGTAGATGTTCTCGCCCGAAGGACCAACGATCATATTCTTCAAGCGGCCCTTGATGTAGATCCAGCCATCCTCGGTGATTGCTCCAAGGTCGCCCGTGCGGAACCAACCATCTTCGGTGAATACCGCCTTTGTAGCCTCCTCGTTCTTGTAGTAGCCACGCATGCAGCATGGTGTGAGTGTCACAATCTCTCCCTGTCCCGTCTCTGGGTTGACATCATCAAGACGTATCTTCACGGCGGGGAGCGAAGGACCTGTCGAGCCTACGCGTAACATGTTACCTACAGAACCGGCGATGAGTGGTGCTGTCTCAGTAAGGCCGTAGCCAATGCCGTATGGGAAGCCAGCATCGAAGAGGAACTGCTCGGCTGCCGAGTCGAACTTCGCGCCGCCAATGGCGAATAGACGCATACGACCACCAAAGAGCTTCTTAAGCTGCTTGCCAGCAACCTTGTGTAGCAGCTTCTGCGACCAACGCCAGCTGTATAGCTTGCGGGTTATGGCGCGCTTTTCAAATGTTGGCAACACCTTGCCACGGTAGATCTTCTCCATGATAAGTGGCACAGAGGCAATCACCGTAGGGCGCACGGCAGCCAAGGCTGGCATGAGTGCCGAGGCGGTAGGTGGACGGTCGAGGTAGTGGATGCGAGCACCGCGTGCAAAGGGGTAGATCATGCCGAGCGTACACTCGTAGGTGTGTGCTAGCGGAAGGATCGAGAGTAGCACGTCGTTCTCGTTGTAGTCGAAGAGTGGCGAGACGATGGTTGTCTGTGCCGCGATGTTGTAGTGGGTGAGCATCACGCCCTTAGGCTTCGATGTTGTTCCCGAGGTGTAGATGATCACTGCAAGGTCGTCTGCCTGAGGTATCTGCTTCTCGGCGCGTTGTTCAACGCTCTGCGAGATGATGTTAAGACCCTTGGTGCGAATCACAATGTTCATCCTCTCGACAGTGCTCTTTGAGAGCTTGGTGTAGAGCTTGTCGGATACTAGTATTGCCTTTGCCTCGGAGTGTTCGATGATCAGGTCGAGCTCTTCGCCTGTGAAGTCAGGGAGGATTGGCACGGCGATCATGCCTGCTGTAGTCACTGCAAAGTATGATACGCCCCAGTTGGGCATGCTAGAGCTGAGGATTGCCACCTTGTCGCCAGCACCTACGCCAGCATCGAGGAGCATCTCCTGCACCTTCTCGATACGCTCACCAACCTCTTCGTAAGTCACATCCTCGCCACCGATCATCGAGAAAGCTATGCGCTTTGAGAACTTCTCCACGCTATGCTTTACTATCTCATAAAGAGTGTTAAATGTCATAGTTGTGTCTTATTTTCTGTTGTGTGATACAAAAATCGGGTGCAAGTTACCAATAATTTATTAAAATTTGCTATTTTTGCTACAAAATATTTTTCAATGATCAGTCGAAAAGTTATAATTAACGCCGCACTTAGTGCCGGTTTTGACCTTGTGGGAGTGGTTCGCTCGGAGGAGTTGACAGAGGAGCGTAACCGCTTTAATGAGTGGTTGTTGGGTGGTAACGCTTCGACGCTTGAGTATCTCAGTCGCAATATCGAAAAACGCTTTGATAGTAGACTTTTAGTGGAGGGTTCGCGCAGCGTTATAATTTGTGCTGTTTCGTACCTGCCGCCATACGCGTGGGACTACGACGGGGGCTCTGTGACGAAGGTTGCGTCGTATGCCCTAAATCGTGATTATCACGTAACAATCAAAGAGATGTTATTCTCGCTCGCCGAGCAGCTTCGTCGTGTGTCGCCAGAGCTTCGTTTTAGAGCCTTTACCGACTCGGCACCCTTGGCAGAGAAGTCGTTGGCACGTCGTGCAGGTATCGGGTGGATAGGTCGTAACTCGCTGGTTGTCAACCCTAAATTGGGCTCAATGATGCATCTTGGTGAGCTTGTTATCGACGAGGATGTTGATGAGTATGATACCCCTATGGAGGGTGTGGGATGTGGCAGTTGTCGTGCCTGTGTTGAGGCGTGTCCCAATGGTGCTATTCGTGATGATAGGACTATCGACACGCGACGCTGCATCTCTTGTCGCACGATTGAGCGTGAGGCAGATGACCATATTCCTCTGCATGGCTGGATCTTTGGTTGCGATATTTGCCAATCGGTATGTCCCTTTAATCGCCATGCGCCGATGCATGCAAATTCCAAGTTCGACCCTATACTTAACCCCGATATGTTGAGCCTCGAGAATCTTGATTCTATGGGCGACGAGGAGTTTCGCGCAGTGGCTGGTGCTACGCCGATGATGCGTGCTGGTCTTGAGCGTCTGCGTCGCAATGCAAGGCTAAATGCTCGGGAGCATCTTGATAGGTGACGACAGTAGTTCGATTGTGCTATACAATAAAATCTCGTCAGAATAGTTTGTTTTGTCGGGCAAATATATTATATTTGCGAGTTTTAATCAGTTAACATCGGAAAACGATTTGTTTTATGGATTTGTTTAAGCGTTGGAATAACTATGTGGGGTGGGGTGTTTTCGCCATTGCAACACTTAGTTACATACTTACCATTGAGCCTACGTCGAGCCTTTGGGACTGTAGCGAGTTTATAGCTACATCATACAAACTTGAGGTCGGACACCCTCCCGGAGCACCCTTGTTCATGATGCTTGCGCGTCTTGCTGCACTCTTGGCCCCTTCGCCTGAGTATGTGCCGATGATGATCAATGGGCTGAACGCTGTGGCAAGCGGATTTTGCATCCTCTTCCTCTTCTGGACCATCACCCACTTGGCACGTCGAATCATGTCGCGTGAAGGCGAGCAGATGAGCCTCCAGCGCATGATCCTTGTGTTGGGTGCTGGTGGTATTGGTGCTCTTGCCTATGCCTATACCGACACCTTCTGGTTCTCGGCTGTCGAGGGCGAGGTGTATGCCCTCTCGTCGATGTTTACCTCGCTTGTGGTGTGGCTCATGCTGCGCTGGGAGGAGAATGCCGATCGTCCGACCTCTATGCGATGGATAATCCTCATCGCCTACCTAATGGGTCTTTCGATAGGTGTTCATATCCTCAACCTGTTGACCATCCCTGCGTTGGTGATGATCTACTTCTTCCGTCGCTTTAAGATGCGCTCAGTGAAGGACTACTTGCTTAAGATCCTCATCGCGCTAGTTGTCTCGATGGTTATCCTAGGTGTGATAAACGGTGTTATCATCCCATATACCGTGGCACTTGGTGCGGCGGTAGATACCTTTGCGGTGAATAGTCTTGGCATGCCTGTGAATGTGGGTATGACACTCTTTGTTGCGTTGCTCTTTGGTGCGCTCGGTTGGTTAATACTCTTTACGCATAAGCGATCGTTGCGTATTGCCAATGTGGTGGTCCTTGCCCTGACGATGATCCTCGTGGGCTTTTCGTCCTATGCGATGGTCATCATACGTGCCAATGCCAACCCACCGATGAACTCGAATAACCCATGGAATCCCCACTCGTTGCTCAGCCTGCTAAACCGTGATCAGTATGGTCAGCGTCCGCTTATTCGTGGTCCATACTACTCGGCGCAGCCTCTTGCTGCTGTGGCGGCAAACCCCGATTTGGAGAGCGACGACCAGTTTGTGCCTGGCGAGTATGAGTCGCAGGAGATGGTGTGGTATAACCCTGAGAGTGGTGAGTATGAGAAGCGTGAGGTGTTCGAGAACTACAAGTATCCCTCGGAGGCTATGCGCTGGTTCCCTCGCATGTGGTTCTTCTCGCGTAAGTCATCCTACGAGAGTGGCTGGGTTGCGCTCGAGGATCGACACCCTACGGTGAAACGCTCGGCAGAGGGTGCTGGCGAGTGGTATGAGCCTACGGCATGGGAGGATATACGCTACTTCGTGGGGTATCAGATGGGCGATATGTTCTGGCGTTACTTCATGTGGAACTTCGCGGGTCGTCAGGATGATACTCAGCTAACCAAGGACGAGAATGGCCGCTATCTGCATGGCGGATGGATCTCGGGTATCGACTTCGTAGATGAGATATTCTGCGGCACACAGGAGAATCTACCCTCGGAGATGGCAAATAATGCGGCACGCAACACCTACTTCTTCTTGCCGCTTCTTCTTGGCTTGATGGGTCTTATCTATCAGCTAAATCGCGATTGGCGTAACTTCTTTGTGGTGTTGCTCCTCTTTGTGATGATGGGTATTGCCCTTGTGGTCTACTTCAATACAGCCCCCGATGAGCCTCGTGAGCGTGACTACGTATATGCGGGTGCTTTCTACGCCTTCTCTATCTGGATTGGTCTGGGGGTCTTGGCGGTTGCCGACCTCTTTGCAGATATGGCAGAGCGACTTAAGCTGCGCTCGTCAAGAGCACAGAGTGTCGTTGTTGTGCTAGCCTTGATCTTCAGTTGTAGTGTCCCTGTGGTGCTTGCCTCGGAGAACTGGGATGATCACGACCGTTCGCATCGCTACTTTGCCCGCGACATTGGCTGGAACTATCTCCAGACGGTGCCCGAGAATGGCATTCTGATAAACTACGGCGATAATGATACCTTCCCTGTGTGGTACTGTCAGGAGGTTGAGGGCGTGCGCAAGGATGTGCGTGTGATGAACTCATCGTATCTGGGTGGAGAGTGGTATATCGACGAGATGAAGCTTGCGGCAAACGATGCTGCTGGCGTGCCATTTACCATCCCTGCCACCAAGCATAGCTTTGTCAACGACTGGGTTGTTGTTGCCGAGCTTGCTGATGTGCTCGACACCAAGGAGCTTCGTGATCTGCGCCTCAAGAAGCGTCAGATTGAGAATATGGAGATATACACCATCCGCTACTACGACATGGAGAACCGTCTGCGAAGCATGGATGGTACGTTCTACACCATCTACGATACGATGATCCAGGCCGAGGATGCTGTTAAGGAGCTCGAGCCCTACGTTCAGGATATTGTAGACTCAGCCAGTGAGCCTAGCGACGAGGAGTACGACATCATTTGGAACTACTCGATGTCGTTCAATATCCTTGAGGGTATCATGGCAAATGATAAGTTCATGGAGGACTATCATACGATGTACGAATACTGGGATGTAAACCGTAGACTTGCGGGCGATCTCAATCTTAAGGAGGTTATCGAGCTATTCATCTCGGATGAGCCTATGTACTTGGCAACCGATGGTAGAAATCCTCGTATCTTGGCTGAGGGCGAGGCACTGCCTGAGGGTTATAGCTGGGTGGGTAAGCTAAGCCCCAAGATTGATAGCCATATCGACGGCAAGCTATCGGACTATATCCTTGCGGCTAATGGCTACTATATCCCTGTCGATGCAGAGGCGGCACTCGAGGCAAAGATTATCGACGAGAGCGACCTCGACAACGTGGCTGAGCGTGTAGCGATCAAGCTCGATAAGAGTGTTATCACACGCGATCACCTGATGATGCTGGACCTCTTTGCCAACTTCGACTGGAAGCGTCCGTTGACCTTCACGCAGCCATCTATGATGCAGGATTACGGCATTGTGGACTATGCTCGTTTTAACGGTTATAGCTATCAGTTTGTCCCAATCAAGACGCCATATTCGCGTGGTAGGGATGTGGGTGCGATGAACCTCGATAAGGTCTATCCTCTCTATTCGGGCGATGCTACAGAGGAGCTTCACCAGCCATTGCGCTATGGTAATATCGCCGATGATAGGGTCTATGTCGACTATTTTGTGCGCTTCAACCTCTCGGCATCGCGCCTTCGTGATAACTTTGCGCGCGTTGCTCATGCACTTGTTCGTCGTGCTACGAACGAGGATGTGTTGTCTGCCGAAAGACTCCTCGACAGAGGCACAGAGCTACTTCCTGCGGATCGTGTGGGCTATCTGCATAGCGCAACACTCGCCTATATCAATGGCTACTATATTGCCGGAGAGTACTTCCTGCGCCAGGCAACTGTGGAGCTCGAGGAGGCAGTACGCCTTATGAGCGAGAGCTTGGGTACAACGCCTAGCCTAAGTGAGTCGGGCGACGAGTTTACGCGCTACTATGAGCTATCTGATTTGGCAGCAGCCATGCAGTCGACCATGCGCAAGCAGTCGCTCGTAAGTGTTGAGGCGGATCGCCACCTTCAGCTTAGCAACGAGGCGCACGACAACATGGATCGTCTCTTTGGCAAGGGCGATAAGATGGCGGCGCAAAACATAGTTAACCGTGCCGAGTGGGTGCGTTACTATATGCAGTACGACTCGCAGTATAGCTTCTCGCCAACGATAAGCTCGGAGCTCTACGACGCTATGCTCGACATGGTTGAGATTGTCGATAGCAGCCTACTATCGGGCAGCTTCGACTGGGTGGCAAACCCTAGCGAGGGCAAGTCGTTGGTTGAAAATCAGGTGGCGTTTGACGAGCTCGTAGCAGACTATGTTGAGTTTGTAAATCGCCTCACACCAGGCGACCCAAAAGCCTCATACATGGTGGTTATGGAGCCACATGTGTTGAACATCCTCGACATCTATCAAAGACTCCCTGTGGAGCGATTAACAGAGTCGGGATATGTCGCAGCCGACTATCTTGATGCTATGGAGAGGTTCCTCAACCGTCCGGAGCTAAGTGGTATCATTAGCGGCAACATCTAGTTTGAACGAATAGAAAATTAAATAATATAGAGTATGGATAAGATTGTTTTGTACAATACGCTCACACGTCGTAAGGAGACGTTCGAGCCTATCAACCCCGAGCATGTGGGTATGTATGTATGCGGACCTACGGTCTATGGTGATCCACACCTTGGTCATGCGCGTCCTGCCGTGACCTTTGACCTCTTGTTTCGCTATCTTCAGTCGCTAGGCTATAAGGTGCGCTACGTGCGTAACATCACCGACGTAGGTCACCTCGAGCAGGATGCCGACGAGGGCGAGGATAAGATCGCTAAGAAGGCACGCCTCGAGCAGCTTGAGCCTATGGAGATTGCACACTACTACACAGAGCGTTATCACGATGCTATGCGTGAGCTTGGTGTGAAGTCGCCATCTATCGAGCCACACGCCTCGGGACACATCATCGAGCAGATAGAGATGGTTAAGCGCATCCTCGATGCTGGATATGCCTACGAGTCTAATGGCTCAATCTATTTCGATGTTGAGAAGTATAACCGCGACTACCACTATGGTCGCCTCTCGGGTCGTAACCTCGACGACATCGTGACAAATACTCGCGAGCTTGATGGCCAGTCGGATAAGCACCACTCGTTCGACTTTGCGTTGTGGAAGAAGGCCTCACCCGAGCATATCATGCGTTGGCCCTCGCCCTGGAGCGATGGCTTCCCAGGTTGGCACATGGAGTGCTCGGCGATGAGCACAAAGTATCTCGGTGAGCAGTTCGACATTCACGGTGGTGGCATGGACCTTATGTTCCCTCACCACGAGTGCGAGATTGCGCAGTCGACAGCGGCTCTAGGCAAGGACTCGGCACGCTACTGGGTGCACAACAACATGATCACCATCAATGGTCAGAAGATGGGTAAGTCGCTCGGTAACTTCATCACCCTTGAGCAGCTATTCACTGGCTCGCACCCTATGCTCGAGCAGGCATACTCGCCAATGACCATCCGCTTCTTCGTGCTTCAGGCACACTATCGCTCGACGCTCGACTTCTCGAACGAGGCGTTGCAGGCTGCCGAGAAGGGACTCGATAGAATGATGAAGGCTGTGGAGACCTTGGCGAAGGTTAAGCCCGCAGATAAGTCTACCGCAGATGTCAAGGAGTTGGAGCGTCGTTGTAGCGAGGCAATGGCTGACGACATTAACTCGCCAATGGTTATCTCAGCACTCTTCGACTGGGTGCGTATCATCAACCAGGCAGCCGAAGGTCAGCAGACATTTACGGCAGAGGACCTCGATAGCTTGAAGGCTACCGTCCACCGCTACGTATTTGACATTCTCGGTCTTCGCAACGAGAAGGCTGCCGAGGCTGGTGGCAAGGATATGGTGTCACCACTCGTAGATATGCTCCTTAACATGCGCCTTGAGGCTAAGGCGGCTAAGGATTGGGCTACATCTGACAAGATCCGTGACAACCTCACAGCCATAGGCATCCGAGTTAAGGATCGTAAGGATGGCTTTGACTGGGAGATCGAATAGTGAGTTTAAGGAGTTTAGAGAGTTTAACGATTCACTAAATTCCTTATCTTCACTAAATTCACTATGCTAACTGCCAAAGTATTGAGTAGATGGTATCACTTGAACAGATAAACGACCTAAAGGCGCGTGTGGCGAAGCTCTCCGCATCGATAGATGTGGAGCAGCGTCGCATAGATCTACAAAACGAGCAGGAGCGTACCGAGGAGCCCTCGTTCTGGGATAATCCCGACGAGGCGCGCAAGCAACTTAAAAAGGTTGCCGACATCAAAAGCCTCATCTCAGACTTCGAGGCGTGTCAGCGCATGGTTGCCGATCTCGACCTTGTGCCCGACTTCCTAGCCGAAGGGGTGCTCAGCGAGGAGGAGGCTGATGCGCAGTATGCTGCTGCCGTTGAGGGTGTCGAGAAGGAGGAGCTTCGTCAGATGCTCTCGGGAAAGGAGGATAAGCTGGGTGCTATAATGGACATCAACGCTGGTGCTGGTGGCACTGAGGCTCTCGACTGGGCTGAGATGCTTATGCGCATGTACACGCGTTGGGGTGAGGCGCATGGCTACACGGTGAAGGTTGCGGCATATCAGGCTGGCGAAGAGGTGGGCGTTAAGTCGTGCACCTTGGAGTTTGAGGGCGAGTATGCCTACGGCTATCTGCGCAGCGAGAGTGGTGTGCACCGCATGGTGCGACTATCCCCCTTCAATGCCAACAACAAGCGTCAGACAACATTCGCCTCGGTATTCATCTCGCCCGCTGTGGACGACACCATCGAGATCAACATCTCGCCTGCGGACTACGAGTGGGACACCTTCCGATCGAGTGGTGCGGGTGGTCAGAACGTAAATAAGGTGGAGACGGCTGTGCGTCTGCGCTACCATGGCAAGGACCCCGATACGGGAGAGCCCGTGGAGTTCCTTATCGAGAATATGGAGACGCGCTCGCAGCTGATGAACCGCGAGAATGCTATGCGCATACTTCGCTCGAAGCTCTATCAGCGTGAGCTGGACAAGCGTATGGCAACGCAGCAGGCACTCGAGGCAACCAAGAAACGTATCGAGTGGGGATCGCAGATACGTAGCTATGTCTTTGACGACCGCCGTGTGAAGGATCATCGCACAGGCTACCAGACATCGAACGTAGACGCGGTGATGGATGGCGATATAGATGGCTTTATTAAGGAGTATCTACTTCAGTATTAGTGTGTTATGGCTCGACTGATCTTTGCCCTTATACTGATCACGACAACCCTTGCGTGCGGCTCACGTGCCGAGGCTAAGGGGGATAGACATGTTGAGGATGCGCCACGTGCCGAGGTGCTGGTGGGTGCTACCGACACGGCTCAATATATGCCGCTGCTGCGTGGAAAGCGTGTGGCGGTGCTGGCAAACCATACGGCTATGTTTAGCCCCGAGGAGCATATCGTCGATATGATGCACCGTGAGGGTATTAACCTTGTCGGGATATTTGCCCCCGAGCATGGCTTTCGTGGTGCTATTGAGGCGGGAGAGGTCGTCCGCAACTCTACGGATGAGCGCACAGGAGTCCCTATCTTGTCGCTCTATACGGGCACTAAGAAGCGACCCTCGGACGAGGTTATGCGCTCGTTCGATATGCTTGTGGTCGATATGCAGGATGTAGGTCTAAGGTTCTATACCTATTATATAACCATGCTGCAAATTATGGAGGTGTGTGCCGAATATGGTCAGGAGGTTGTGATCCTCGACAGACCAAATCCCAATGGTCACTATGTCGACGGCCCTATATTAGATATGAGGTATAAGTCGGGCGTGGGGTGGCTACCCATCCCCGTTGTGCATGGTCTTACGATGGGCGAGATAGCCAATATGGCTGTTGGTAAGGGGTGGACACCATGGGTGTCGCTACACGTGGTTAGGTGTCGCAACTACGACCACTCGACACACTATCAGCTCCCTATTGCCCCATCGCCAAACCTCCCTACGCAGCACTCCATCTATCTCTATCCTACGACCTGCCTCTTTGAGGGTACTGTGATGAGCATGGGACGAGGCACCGATGCCCCCTTTGAGATCTATGGTCATCCCGATATGCGCGGTTGTAGCTTTACGTTTACGCCTGAGCCTAATGCGGGCTCAAAGACTCCTCCCTTCGAGGGAGAGCTCTGCCATGGCGTCGATATGCGCGGCATCCCTGTTGAGGATATATGGGCAGAGGGCATCGACCTTGAGTGCTTGGTTGAGGCTTACCACAACCTTGCCATTGGCGAGAAGTTCTTTAAGCCGGTGTTTGAAAAGCTTATTGGTGTCGACTATGTGCGTCAGATGATCCTTTCTGGTGCTACCGCCGATGAGATCGAGGCTCGCTGGGCAGAGGATGTTGAACGCTTCAAAATTGAGCGTCGCGACTATCTTTTATATGCCGAGTAGGGCTCGCGGGGTGTCGAAATAGGGGGAAAGTGAAAATAATTTGAAAAAATATTGCGATTTATTTGGTGGATTGAAAATTTTGCCGTACATTTGCACCGCAATTAGAGATCACGGGATGTAGCGCAGTCCGGTTAGCGCACCTGCTTTGGGAGCAGGGGGTCCCAGGTTCGAATCCTGGTATCCCGACGAAGTTAAGAGATTGCTGAGCAGATGACCTAAAAAGGTCATCTGTTTTTTTGTCTTATGCGCCCAGATAGCGTGTGGGGTGGGTAGGTCCGCTTCGCTCTGGATAGTTTGCTTTTTTCATCTTTTTTGACTACCTTTGTGATAATTCAAACCAACCAAATTACTACGACTATGAAAACAAATGCTGAAATTAGAAACGAGGCAAAGGGTATACTTGCTAATAGGTGGGGTAGTGCTATTGTCGTAATCTTTGTGGCGGGTCTGTTGCAGGGTCTTGTGGCGTCGCCACAGGTGGCATTTGCGCAACCCTCGGAGTCGGCTAGCTTGCTCTATCTCTTGGCACTCATCTTTGTTGGCATGCCTGTGAGCCTCGGCATCACAATGACCTTTCTTCGTGCTTCGCGTGGCTCGGAACTCGCCGTCGAGGGGCTTTTCGGTGCTTTTAACTCGACATACTATGCCAAGAGCATACTGCTCAACATCTTGACCAGCATCTACACCTTTCTGTGGACGATGCTCTTCATCGTGCCTGGTGTCATCAAGGCTTTGTCATACTTCCTTGCCCCATATATTCTTGTTGACAACCCTCAACTATCGAGCGAGGAGGCTATCTGTCGTAGTATGAAGATGATGCAGGGACACAAGATGGATCTCTTCCTTATGATGCTTGGCTTTTGGGGGCTTGCTATCCTATCGACATTTTTGTTGTGCATCCCTCTGTTGTGGCTCGTGCCATACTACATGACTGTGTTTGCGCGCTTCTACGAGAGTGTTAGGGCAGAGATGGTTGAATGGTAGCGCGGACAACAGGGAGAACAGAGACAACAGAGACGCAGAGACAACAGAGAGAAGCGCGGACAACAGGAGAAAAAACAAAAAAAATATGATGCTCGACTTCGTTTTCGTCTCTCTCGTCTCTCTCGTCCCTCTCGTCCTCTGCCCTCTCTTTGCCCTCGAGCAGCGGAGGCTCTGAACACCCCTGTTCTGAGCCTCCGAAGAGTGATGGGGAGGACTACAAATTAAATTTAGTCATTCCCATCTTTCTCTTGTTATCTAGCCCTGTTTAGTGCGTGAAGACACGTCCGTGCTGGTGTACCCGCTTCTCGAAAGCCTCGCGCGATAGCGTTGGGTGCTTTAGCTTGTTGAGCTCGGTGACGGCATTCTCGATGTCGCGAAGAAGCATATCTGCCATGTCGCGCGACATGCCCTGACGTATGACGATGCGCATAACAACCATATCCTCGATGTCCTTAGGCATCGTATAGGCTGGCACCATCCATCCACTCTGCTGTAGGCGATCCTGAAGATCGTAGAGCGTCCACAGTGCCTTGCGCTCATACTCCTCGCTTAAGCTCCAGATAAAGAGTGGGTTGACCACCTCGTCGGAGTAGTTCTCGAAGCACTCCATCTTGCCTATGCGGTCGTGGCAGTAGCGAGCAATCTCCATGGCGTTATGCTGGATGTCGTGATAGCCCTCCCAGCCAAGACGTATAAAGTTGTAGTACTGACCAAGGATCTGCGCTGCGGGGCGCGAGAAGTTAAGGCCCACTTGTGTAACCTCGCTGCCTAGATAGTTCACCGAGAAGGACATCTCGTCGGGGAGAAGGCTGCGATCGCGCCATACGACCCAGCCAAGACCTGGATATACTAGGCCATACTTGTGTCCCGACGTAGATATCGACTTCACCCACTTTAGTCTGAAGTCCCACTTTAGCTCGGGGTTGAT
Organism: Alistipes sp.; assembly: GCA_017379015.1. Taxonomy (GTDB): domain Bacteria; phylum Bacteroidota; class Bacteroidia; order Bacteroidales; family Rikenellaceae; genus Alistipes. The sequence continues at coordinate 14,664 of JAFNXN010000007.1, read as the reverse complement.
GAATGGGAGTATAAAGCCTCCCGAGGCGGCATCTACGTGTATTGGTATGTCGTAGCCCGTCATCTTGTTGTAGGCATCAAGCTCATGGTCGAGGGCCGCAATGTCGTCGTTAAGACCACTCCATGTCACACCTGCAATGGGGACGATACATATAGTGTTCTCGTCGCAGTGTTTCAGTGCTTCGCGGGGCGATAGCGTGCGATGCTCCTTGCTTAGAGGCACTTGGCGTAGCTCTATCTGCCAGAGCTGGCAGAACTTCTCCCATACCACCTGCATGGCTGAGCTCATCACCAGGTTGGGCTTGTCGTAGGGCTTGCCCTCCTCCATGCGACGCTTGCGCCAACGTAGCCATGCCGCCACGCCTGCCAGCATGCAGGCCTCCGACGAGCCTATGCCCACAGCTCCCGTCTTCGACTCACCCTGCTCGGGGCTGTTCCAAAGGTTGGCGATGATGTTTATGCAGCGGCTGGCGATGACCGCAACGCGCGGATACTCCGTCTGGTCGATATAGTTTATCGCTATCGACTCGTTCATCAGACGTGTAGCATAGTCGTCCATGTAGGTTGTGACAAATGTGGCAAGGTTAAGACGTGGCTGCGTCTCGGCGTATGTCTCATCCTTGACCATGCGATAGGCGATCTCAGGGGTTGTTGCGTGCTCGGGGATTGTCATTGTCGGAGCTGGGTGTACCATCTCCTGAGATCCGTAGACCGCCGTTGTTGCGGTAGAGTGTTTTTCGTTGCTCATAGTTCTTTTGTTTTAAGTATTCGCAACGAGTGTGGCATATTTCGTGCCACTTTACATTAAAAAAAAGAGCACCTCCCAAATAGGAAAGTGCCCCTTAGCTATTTATGTCTGACGTTTAGCCTAGATAAGACTTCAGCACGCCGCTACGTGCCGACTGACGGAGCTTGCGAATAGCCTTCTCCTTGATCTGGCGCACACGCTCACGCGTAAGGTCGAACTTCTCGCCAATCTCCTCAAGGGTCATCTCCGAGCATCCGATGCCGAAGAAGTAGCGTATGATGTCGCGCTCACGCTCCGCAAGAGTCTCCAACGCGCGCTCCACCTCTGTTGCTAGCGACTCGTTGATAAGACCACGATCGGCATTTGGCGAGTCGGTGTTGACAAGCACGTCGAGCAGTGAGTTATCCTCGCCGTCGGCAAAGGGGGCATCAACAGAGATGTGACGACCCGCAACACGCAGTGTGTCAGTAACCTTCTCCTTGGGTAGCTCAAGCTCGTTGGCAAGCTCCTCGGCAGATGGGGTACGCTCGTGCTCCTGCTCGAAGCGGGCAAAAGCCTTGTTGATCTTGTTGAGCGAGCCTACCTGGTTGAGTGGCAGACGCACGATACGCGACTGCTCGGCGAGGGCCTGAAGGATAGACTGACGGATCCACCACACGGCATACGAGATAAACTTGAAGCCTCGTGTCTCGTCGAACTTCTCGGCAGCCTTGATTAGGCCGAGGTTACCCTCGTTGATAAGATCAGGGAGGCTAAGACCCTGATTCTGATACTGCTTGGCTACTGATACTACGAAACGTAGGTTTGCCTTGGTAAGCTTCTCGAGAGCCTCCTGGTCTCCCTTTCTAATTCTTTGGGCGAGTTCTACCTCCTCCTCAACGGAGATAAGTTCCTCCTTGCCGATCTCCTGCAAATACTTGTCGAGTGATGCACTCTCACGATTTGTAATCGACTTGGTAATCTTTAATTGACGCATAAATCTATATCTTCTTACAACTTTTATTCCACGTTTTTACGCCTACATATACGCACGAAGTGTGCTATTTGTTTCATTACTCCGTTAATTTTTTTCGATATTTTGCACCCTTTTGCATCTCTTGCCACGGCTTCTTGGTGCGTAGATTTGCTCTTTTGCCAAATTATTGCTACTTTTGTAAGTTAATTATACTATAATTAAGGAATTATGGCACACCGTAGTGGATTTGTAAATATCATTGGTAATCCCAACGTCGGAAAATCGACGCTCATGAACCAGCTTGTTGGCGAGAAACTATCGATAATAACCTCCAAGGCGCAGACTACGCGTCATCGCATTATGGGTATTGTCAATGGCGAGGACTTTCAGATTGTCTACTCAGATACTCCAGGCATCCTGAAGCCCAACTACAAGCTACAGGAGAAGATGATGAAGTTTGTGCGTGGCGCAATCACCGATGCCGATGTGTTGCTCTATGTGACCGATACGGTGGAGGATAGCGACCGTTCGGCAGAGATCATCGAGAAGGTGCGCCTCGCGGGTATTCCTACCATTGTGGTGATCAACAAGGTGGACCTTACAAATGCCGAGAAGCTAACGGCTCTTGTTGAGAAGTGGCAGGCACTCCTGCCCGATGCCATCATTGCCCCATGCTCGGCAAAGGAGAACTTCAACGTCGAGGGTGTCTTCAACCTCATCCTTGAGCGTCTGCCCGAGGGCGAGCCATTCTACCCCAAAGATACGCTAACCGACAAGACGCTTAGGTTCTTTGCCTCGGAGATCATTCGCGAGAAGATCCTGCTCAACTACGACAAGGAGATCCCATACTCGTGCGAGATCGCCATCGAGAGCTACAAGGAGGAGCCTACCATTGATCGTATCTCGGCAACAATATTCGTGGCACGCAACTCGCAGAAGGGCATCATCATCGGTCATAAGGGTGAACGCCTCAAGAGGGTGGGTCAGGCAGCACGCCACGACCTCGAAGATTTCCTAGGCAAGAGAGTCTTCCTAGAGCTCTATGTCAAGGTGAACGAGGATTGGCGTAATAACGATAGAGAGCTCAAGCGTTTTGGCTACGAGCTCGAATAATAATGGTTAGACGTAATACGTTTGATGGCTACAATGCGTAGGTTGATTACCATAATAATGTTGCTTTTTGTACTCTCTCTTTCGACCAATAGGTCGGAGGCGCAGTACAACCGCAACTACATCTACTGGATGGGGCAGCAGAAGATGGTAAACAACAACTACCATGAGGCAATCGAGGTGCTTAACCTCTTGTTGCGTCACGAAGCCAAGGACTTTGATGCCTACTTCCTGCGTGGCATTGCCAAGTATAATCTCGATGATCTGCTTGGTGCCGATGCCGATTTCTCGCAAGCTATCGCGCTTAACCCCGTGTTCACGGGTGCTTACTATTATCGCGCCATAACACGTTCACGACTAGGCAATTACGACGATGCTCTCAATGACTTCCGTCAGACCATAGAGCTTCGTCCCGATCTGCCAGACCCCTATTATAGCCGTGGCGTCACGCGCCTACTCAACCAGCAGTTCGAGGCTGCCATAGCCGATTTCGACCTCTTCATCCGCTTCGAGAAGCGTCATGTGGCAGCATATATCAATCGTGGTATCTGCTATCTCAATCTCAAGGATACGGTGCGTGCCTACGAGAACTACGACCTGGCTATACGCACCAATCGCGAGGACCCCGATGCCTACAACCGCCGTGGTGCGTTGCTCATGGCGCAGGAGCGTTACGAGGAGGCTATCGCAGATCTAGATATGGCGGTTTCGTGCGACTCGACATTCCTGCCAGCATTCTTCAATCGCGCTCTGGTGCACAACTATCTGGATCGTCCGATGCTCTCCATTGCCGATCTCGATCGTGTGATTGCCATCGACTCGCTTAGCTCAATAGGCTATTTCAATCGCGCGTTAATTCGCTTTGACATAGGCGATTATAACCGTGCTCTTGAGGATTTTGATATGGTGGCACGCCTCTCACCCGATAATGTGTTAGTCTACTATAACCGAGCACTGCTACATACGCGTCTAGGCAACCTGCGTGCAGCTATCGACGACTACTCGCGTGCCATAGAGCTATATCCCGACTTCGCGAATGCCTACCTTAATCGTAGTATCCTGCGTCGCTCGCAGCGCGATGTGCGTGGTGCGGAGAGTGATGAGCGTATTGCTAACCGCAAGATAGCGCAACATCGTGCACGTCTGCGTGACTCCTCCTACTCGATATTCTCCGACACGTCGGCGCGTTTCGATAAGCTCCTATCGCTCGAGAGTAAGCTCGTGGAGCGTAACTTTGAGCGTATAGCATCGTCATCCGTGGCGGAGAGTGGCGACTTGGCACTAATCCCGATGTATCGTTTTACGCTCATTAGGGAGGATTCGGTGCGTATCGACCGTCGCGAGGTGCGCTACCGCACTCAGCGTGTGCGTGACTTCGAGGAGCGCGTGGCAAACAGATACCTTAGCCTCGATTGCCGCGAGTCCAACCTCTCGCCCGATTCGCTCCTTGCCATAGATGCTCAAATAGAGGCTCGTCAGCACGCTACGCTGGAGGCAGACTGGCTGTTGCTCTTTGAGCGTGGTGTGAGCCAGGCACTTATCAAGCAGTACACATCTGCCGTAAACACTCTTGGCGAGGCGATACAGCTCAACCCGACAAACCCATTTCTATATCTCAATCGTGCGACAACGCGTGCCGAGATGATCGACTTTATATCGTCGATGGATAACTCGTATAGCACCATTAACTACGGCTCTGACCCCGCTAAGCGTCTGAATAATACCAGCAAGCGTACCTATAGCTATGACGAGGCGATAGAGGATATTAACAAGGTGATTAAGCTATATCCCGAGTTTGCTGAGGCATACTACAACAGAGGTAACCTGATGGCAATATCGGGTGATCTGCCAGCTGCCTATGATGATTACTCGCGTGCCATTGAGCTCGATGGGTCGTTTGGCGAGGCTTACTACAACCGCGGCTTGGTGCAGATATATATGAAGGATACGCGCAAGGGGTGTATGGACCTATCGAAGGCGGGCGAGCTGGGCATTGTGGCTGCCTACGACCTGCTTCGCGAGTTCCGTATTGCTGAGTATTAGATATTTAGATAGCTGAGAAATCATATAACAATTTTTATAAACCTAAACAAAATTATTATGACTCAAACAATTCAACGAAAACTCAACGACTCGGCGTTTGTACGCTGGTCAGCGTTGATCCTCATCGCCCTGATGATGTTCTTCGCCTACATGTTCGTGGACATGCTCTCGCCACTTAAGGAGCTCCTCGACACCAAGCTTAGCTGGGATAGCACCACATTTGGTACCTATGCCGCTTCGGAGTACTTCCTCAATGTATTCTGCTTCTTCCTCATCTTCGCAGGTATCATCCTCGATAAGATGGGCATCCGCTTCACTGGTCTTCTCTCGGCTTCGTTGATGGTGATTGGTGCTTGCATCAAGTTCTACGGTATGAGCGATATGTTCGTAGGCACAGGTCTTGAGATGTGGCTCAACTCATGGTGGGTATCACTCCCAGGCTCTGCAAAGCTCTCATGCTTGGGCTTTATGATCTTTGGTTGTGGCTGTGAGATGGCTGGTACAACAGTCTCTAAGGCTATTGCTAAGTGGTTCAAGGGCAAGGAGATGGCTATGGCTATGGGTCTTGAGATGTCTATCGCTCGTCTTGGTGTGTTTGCGGCTATGTGGCTCTCGCCTATGGTCTCTAACGCCTTCAACGAGTCGGTGTCAATGCCTGTTGCTTTCGGCGCAGTGTTGCTCATGATCGGTCTTATCTTCTACTTCGTATTCGTACTTCTCGACCGCAAGTTCGACAAGCAGCTTGAGGCATGTGGCGAGCTCTCTAAGGAGGCTTCAGAGGAGGAGTTCAAGTTCAGCGACCTTGGTAAGATCTTCACTAGCAAGATGTTCTGGTTGGTAGCATTGCTCTGCGTATTGTACTACTCGGCAATCTTCCCATTCCAGCGTTACGCTCCTGACTTCCTCGACAAGACCCTCAACATCTCGAATGGCTCACAGCTCTTCAGCTGCTTCCCAATCCTTGCTATGGTGCTCACCCCATTCTTGGGCGCATTCATCGATCGTAAGGGTAAGGCTGCATCGATGCTTATGGTTGGTTCGCTCATCATGATCGCTTGCCACCTAAGTTTCGCATTCCTTCTCCCAATGTTCCCATCAAAGGTTCTTGCAGTTGCTATCATCGCCATCCTTGGTGTGTCATTCTCGTTGGTGCCTGCAGCCTTGTGGCCATCAGTACCAAAGATCATCGACGAGCGCATCCTTGGCTCAGCATACTGCGTGATCTTCTGGATTCAGAACTGGGGCTTGTTGCTTGTTCCAGTGATCATCGGTAAGGTTCTCGATGCTACTGGCGGCTATACATTGCCTATGGTTATCTTCTCGTCATTCGGCGTTGTAGCACTCTTCATCGGCATGCTTCTTAAGGTTGAGGACCGCAAGAAGTCTTACGGTCTTGAGTTGCCTAATATCAAGGAGTAATTTTTTCTTCAACTCTAAATATATGGGGATGACTAATACGATTAGTCATCCCTATTTTGTTGGCATCGTGATAGGGCTTGCAGATTTTCACGATATTATCTACCTTTGTGATGTTTTTAAACCCTATATGCTATGTCACTATTCCGCGTACTGCTTGCCATATTCTTCCCTCCTCTGGCCGTCATAGACAAGGGGTGTGGATCCTTCCTTATCGTCTTCCTTCTCTCTGCCTGTGGTTGGGCACCGGGGATTATCGGAGCATTGGTGATACTAAATAGGAGTGAGTAGTAGAAAATAAAACTGCCAGACAATCGTTAGAGAGTCTGGCAGTTTTATTGATTTATGCTACTTGAGCACTAGTTCATCGAAGGAAGGAATGAGTAATCCTTGCCATAGTGAAGGTGCTGCTCGATGTAGTTTGCTGGGTATGAGATCTTAACATCTGTGATGTTGCCCTCAGCGTCGGTAACAAGCTCGTACTCAGGGTTTACAAAGCCACCGTAAGGCTCAATGTTAAGTGCTGTGTTACGAGCGATAACCTCCTTGTGGAGCTCTGGGTCTACCTGTACTGCGTAGGTCTCAACCAACGCCTTGCAAGCCTCGTAGTCACCCTCCGACTTGATGCGCTGTACCTCGCAAAGAAGCTCACCAAAGAGCTCGCGAAGCTTAACGAAGTCGTTGATAACAACATAGCTCTTGCCATTCTGCTTTACGATCTCGATAACGTTGTCAGCCTTACCCTTCTCGTAGCACCACTCTGCGATAAGCTTACGGTTACGCATGTGATCCTCCTCTACGGTCTTGCCAAGCTCGATACGTGAAAGCTGGGTCATCATACCGTTCATGATGTAGTCGCTATACTGTGCCCATGCAACATCCAAAGTTGGGATAAGACCAATCTCAATAAGCTTCTCATCGCCAAGGTAGTAGAGTGCGAAGAGGTCGGCACGTGCCTCCTCCAATGTTGAAGAGTAGGTGCGCAACTCGCCACCCTTAACACCCTCTGCAAGCTGACCTGAGCCGTGGCCAAGGCACTCGTGAAGGTCGGTGTGAAGGTCGTCAGAGAGCTTGCCGTACTGCTTCATACGCTCGCGATCCTCCTCACGAAGAACGAACTCCTCCATGAAGCCATTGCCCTGAGCAGCCTTGTCGTAAGCGTAGGTGATGTTGTCGATGGTAACCGACTTTGAGCCATGCTCCTTGCGGATCCAGTCAGCGTTAGGAAGGTTGATACCGATAGCTGTAGCAGGGTAGCAGTCGCCACCAAGCATTGCTACAGTGATAACCTTAGCCGATACACCCTTAACCTCCTTCTTGCGGTATGCAGGGTTGATAGGAGCGTTATCCTCGAACCACTGAGCATTTGCTGCCATGATCTCGGTACGCTTGCAAGCCTCAACGTCGCGGAAGTTAACAACAGACTCCCATGATGACTTGTAGCCAAGTGGATCGCCGTAGTTCTCGATAAAGCCGTTTACGAAGTCAACGTTTGATGCTGAGTCCTTAACCCACAATACGTTGTATGCGTCGAAGTCCTTCAAGTCACCCGACTTGTAGTACTTGATGAGCGCACCAATGATCTCACGCTGTGTAGGGTTAGCAACTGTTGCAGCCTTCTCCAACCAGTAAACAATCTGCTCGATAGCTGGAGAGTACATGCCACCAACCTTCCAAACGTTCTCGAAGATCTTGCCCTCGGCATCGCGCATAAGCTTAGAGTTAAGACCGTATGAGATAGGCTCTGGGTTGCCCTCGTCAGCAGCAGCCATGCCGCCATAGAATGCCTCTACCTCAGCCTGAGTAACACCCTCGTAGTAGTTGCCAGCAGATGCTGTGATTACATCTACACCCTCAGCGCGGTTAAGACGTGATGCGTAGAGAGTCTCGTCGAAGATGATCTTGCAGAGAAGCTCCTCCTCAATCTGACGGTTCTCGTCGTTGATATACTGAGCAAGCTGCTCGCGGAACCAACCCTCAGAGAACTCTGGCTTGAACTTGTCGTTAGAGTAGTGGTGGTGGATACCGTTGGCAAACCACACCTTCTTCAAATACTTCTCAAATGCCTTGAACTCATCACCCTCGCGAACCTCAGATGCGGTGTAGATAGACTCAAGTGTGCGACGAATAGCAAGGTTGTACTTGAAATTCTGGTCGAAGAGGATGTCGCGACCGCACTTTGCTGCCTCAGCAAGATAGTAAACGAGCTGCTTCTCCTCGAGTGTTAGGTTCTCGAAGCCTGGTACCTCGTAGCGAATAACCTTGATGTCGTCGAAACGATCGACGATCCATGGCTGCTCAGCCTCCTGCTCGACAGCCTTACTACATGAAGTCAATGCGATAACTCCCATAGCCAAAGATACAAAAAATCTGTTCATTAGATCTAAATATAAAGTTTGCAAATTTGGTGCAAATGTACAACGAAAATGTGAGATAGCAAAAACTTTTATCGGCTTGAGGCAACATACTTAATAATTTTTTGTACATTTGCCCTCTCTAAATATATAATAGGTATGCTTCTACGTGGTATTGCAACAATAGGACTACTCGTCTGTTCAAATGTCTTCATGACATTGGCATGGTATGGACACATCGCTTTTAAGTCGCAGCTGCAGCGTTATGGCATGGTTGCTATCGTGCTGCTAAGCTGGGGTATAGCACTCTTCGAGTACTGCTTCCAGGTGCCAGCAAATCGCATAGGCAGCCAGGAGCTTGGAGGTCCATTTACCCTTTGGCAGCTAAAGGTGATCCAGGAGGTGATCTCGCTTGTTGTGTTCACGCTCTTTGCCGTGCTATTTGTCAAGGGCGACCCTCTGAAATGGAACCATCTTGCGGGCTTTGCATGTCTTGTGCTCGCCGTCTATTTCATCTTCCGCAAGTAGCCTAATTGAGAACGTTACTTACCCGCCGGAGTGCTCTCTGGCGGGTATTTTTTTCTCTGTTTACATGTGAGTTTTTATTGAATATTTACGCCATTGTGAATATAGCATTATAGTATATAATTGGTCATAATCGCCAATGCTGAGCATTAAAATATTTGACTTGCTATACATTTATGTATATCTGCGGTCAGAGCCCCGTTTGGACGATATTTGCTAACTATTTTGTTGTAGGGCTATATTTTTTGCATAAATATTTGGTATGCAATACAATTTTTTGTAAATTTGCTATACTCTACGTTACACGTAGTGCGGTACGATCTTTGAATCTGCAATGTCTTTTAGACTTTAGAGCGTGTAGGTGGCTGTAATATAGGCAGTTTGTTCTGCAGATATGAAATATTCTGGAGCTAATTGCACTCATGATCCTTTTGCTAGTAGCGAAGAGGTGTTTAGACTTTAGCAGAGATATTGATCGTTGACTTGATCATTGAAAAATATACTAAACAAAACATTTAACAATTTTAATTTAATTAACTTTATGAAGACAAGATTTTTAGCTCTTGCTGCCTTGGTGCTTGGTTTGGCATCATGTCAGAACAACTTCGATGAGGTGCGCCCAAGCGTTGCCGACGAGGTTGACTTCCAGCTATCTGTCGACGCCTCTGAGCTTGCAACACGTGCAGGTCTTGACGGTGCCGATGATGGTATTGCTGCTCTCGAGAGTGCCTATGGTGCTATCGATTATCTTCAGGCTGGTCAGGCTGGCGATCAGTATCGCGTTGACTGGACCGATGTAGACCTTCGCTACTCGTTGGAGGTTTACGATCAGACTGACGACTACTCTAACGCAGTCCCCGTGAAGAACCGTATGGTTCAGATCGTGGACGAGTACAAGCCAGTTAAGTTCGACCTTCGCCTTGTTCCAGGTCGTAACTACCGTTTCGTTGTGTTTGCAGACTTCGTAGCTCAGGATGCTACTGATAACTCTGCTGTTGCTGTTCAGGCTGAGCTTGGCTTGCACCACAACATCGGTGAGACTTTGCGCGAGATCACTATCAAGGAGGATGGTCTTAACGACGAGTGTACCGATGCTTACTTCGCAATCAAGGATGTATTGGTTAAGGACTCTCGCCTTGAGACTGTTGTGTTGAAGCGTCCTTACGCTAAGCTTCGTGTCATTGCTACCGACCTTGCTGAGCTTAACCTTAATGTTGACCCTGCAAAGGTTGAGGTTATCTACGAGGAGGCTCACATGTCACTCTTCAACGCTGTGACAGGTAAGATCAGCACTGCCTACTCAACTAAGAGCTACACAACAGAGTTCAACGAGGGCGTAGGCAAGAAATCGCTTGCTAACCACTTCTACACTGCTGACTACGATGCTTTGACTGAGAATGATCCTAACGGCAATCCACGTCATACTCACATCACACTCTTCACTGACTACATCCTTGCTACTGATGAGCAGTCACCAGTACACTTCAAGATGAACGTATATGAGAAGAACGGTGATCTTATCAAGACTACTGAGTTTGATACCGAGATCCCTGTACAGCGTAACTACCTCACTACAATCGTTGGTAACGTGATGACTACAGCTTCTCATATCGACGTATCTATCAACGATAACTTCGCTGGTAAGCACAATGTTGCTGTTTGGGATGGTTTTAGCGTTGTTGAGCCACAGAAGGATGCTGAGGGTAACTACGTTATCGCTGAGGCTTCTGAGCTTGCTTGGTTGGCAGCTGCTGTAAACGGTACTATCTCACGCGCTTCTGAGCCACAGACATTCCTCGGTGAGACCTTCAAGCTTACTAAGGATATCGATCTTAACGGCGAGCTTTGGACTCCTATCGGCGGTTCTACTAAGCACAACGCAACTTTCCGTGGTTCGTTCGACGGTCAGGGTCACACCGTAACAGGTCTTTATGTAGTAGAGGCTGAGGGTGCTGGTCTCTTTGGCAAGGTGTCGCCTAAGGCTATTGAGAACCTTACAATCACCGATGCTACAATCGTTGGTAACCACTATGCTGGTGCTTTGGCAGCTTGGGTTCAGTCGGTAGACTCTCAGGCACACAACCGTGGTGTGATCAAGAACTGCCACGTGAAGAACTCTACAGTTACCCTCTCTGTTGCTGATGAGGATAACGGCGATAAGGCTGGTGCTCTTCTTGGCTACACCGTACGCCTCGATGTTGAGGAGTGCTCGGCTGAGAATGTTGAGGTAAGTGCTTACCGTGATGTAGCAGGCCTTGTTGGTTGCGCTAATGATGGTAGCGTTGTTCGTGGCAACAGCGTTAAGAATGCCGTTATCACAGCTGATCAGACTATTAAGTATGGTGAGGTTGCAGCAGTAAACGCTGGTAAGGTTGCTGGTCGCATCTCTAAGAATGCTACTGTTGAGAATAACACTGTTGAGAATGTTGAGGTTATCGTTAAGGTTGACAACGCTGAGGAGCTTGCTTATGCAGTAGCTACTGCTGAGAGCGGCGATTCTATCTATGTTGCTAACTGCGAGGCTCAGCTTCCACATTTCGAGAATAAGGCTCTTACCTTCGTTGGTATCGACGCTAATGCTACTATCGTAGAGCCAGTATCTAGCCACCAGGATGCTTTCTGGAAGGGTGCAGAGCTTAACTTCGTAGATTTGAAGATCGTGGGTACTAAGTACTCAGGTAGCGCTAACGGCTATGTTCAGGCTGTTAAGGAGACCTATACAAACTGTAAGTTCGAGAACTACTATATGTTTGCTGGTGACGAGACTATCGTTGCTCAGTCTACATTTACAAACGAGGGTCAGTACTTCTGGACTGGTGCTGCTAATGTGATCACTTTCAACGAGTGTACTTTCAATGCTCAGGAGCGTGCTGTTAAGGTATGTACCGTAGGTAACAAGATCGACGTTGCACGTGTTGCTAACTTCAACGACTGTACATTCAAGGCCGCTGAGGGCAAGAAGGCAGCACTTGAGGTTGACGGCTCAAAGGGTAGCTCATACGTTGTTAACATCAACCGTTGCACCGTTGAGGGCTTCGCTGCTGGCGAGTTCACTGGCGAGCCTATGTTCAACATCGAGGGTGGTGAGAACGTAGAGCTTTACATGGATGGCTTCAAGTGGGATGGCTACGGCTTTGTTGACGAGAATGGCTATACTCTCGTTAAGACCGCTGAGCAGTTGGCTGCACTTGTAAACGAGGCTAAGGCTGAGGTTAAGGCTGCTTTCGCTGCTGATCTCAAGGGCGATATCGAGCTCTTGCAGCAGGAGAATGTAAATGTTGTGATCGACGGTCGCGGCAGAAAGTATGAGGGTACAATCACCGTAAATGGTAATGCTCGTTTCGAGGGTGCTGAGACATTGCTCCTCACTGCTATCAACTTCGAGTCATCTGTGAAGAGAGATTTCATCCTCTCTCCATCTAAGATCAACGATAAGTACTCTTACCCACACAACCTTACTCTTAAGGAGTGTAAGTTCGTTGGTAACCCTGAGGTTGACGTTGTAGCTGTAAGACTTAACCAGGGTAAGAACATCGCTATCGAGAACTGCGTGGGCGAGGGCTTGCACTCATTGGTTCAGTCAACAGGCTGCACAGGCTTCGCTGTACGCGATACCGAGCTTAAGAACTGCGTACGTGGTGCTTCGTTCGGTACTCTTAAGGACCTCACACTCGAGGGTGTTAACTTCCCAGGTCTTTCAAAGTATGGTATTCGTGTTGATGGTACTACATCATACACCGTGGATGTGAACATCAAGAATTGCAACATTGAGGCTTATATCCCAGTATGTGTTCGTAAACTTAATGACGACGCTGTAGTATTCAACCTCGTTCTCGAGGGCGAGAATACCCTTAAGCGCGGTGGTGCATACGATATTGCAATGACCTCTAACGAGTATGAGGAGGGTGTTGAGGCAGTAGCTCCTAAGGGCGAGTTGTCAATCGTTGGTGCTGATAACTTCGTAGTATTCCCTGCTTCATTCCCTAACAAGCCTTGCGCATGGTCTGTTGTTGGTTCGTTCACCGCAAATCAGTGGAACGATGATGTTGCTATGGTTACTACTCTTGCTAAGAACCTCTTCGTAGCTAAGAACGTTGCTCTTAAGGCTGGCGATGCGTTTAAGGTTCGTAAGGATAAGACTTGGACAGTTAACTATGGTGGCGGTGATATCAACACTCTCGACAGCAACATCTGGGTTAAGACATATAAGGATGGCGCAGATCTCGTTGTTGTTAACGAGGGTTCATACGATATCTACTTCGAGTATGCTGAGGGTAAGGAGTACAGCAAGATCTATCTTGTAGAGGCTGGTGGCGATTACACCGCAGCTGAGGAGCAGACAAAGAATGGTCAGATTGTCTCTGGTGGCGAGACTCCAGATCAGCCATCTACATGGGCATTGGCTGGTGACTTCAACTCTTGGGGTGATCTTGCCATGGTGACAACCACCGTATCAGAAGTCTTTGTAGCTAAGGGCGTTAAGTTTGCAGCTTACAAGGAGTTTAAGGTTAAGACTAAGGGTAGCTGGAACACAAGCTATGGTGGTGGTATCACCTACCTCAATTCTAACATCTGGACTAAGGTGTATAGTGCTGGTTCTAACTTGTCTGTTATTAACGCTGGTACTTACGACATCTACTTCGACAACGCAAACAAGCGCATCTACGTTATGAACGAGGGTGTTGACTTTGCATCTGCTGTTGAGCAGTCTAAGAATGGTGCTGCTCCTGACCTCTCTGGTGCATCTTGGGGCTTGTGCGGCGCTCACAACGGTTGGAACTCTCCTGATACCAAGTTGGAGTGGGATGGCACCATCGGTTTTTATGTAGCTAAGAACGCAAAGCTCACAGGTGAGTTTAAGGTTCGTGCTAATAACTCATGGGGTGAGGATTATGGTTGCGGTGGCACTATTACCGTTAATGCCTCTGCTGGTAAGGCTATGTCACGTGGTGGTGGTAACTGTAGGGTTGCTTCTGGCACTTATGACGTTTACTTTGATCTAGCTACTAAGAAGATCTGGGTTAAGACTCCAGGATCTGCAGCTCCTACAAAGTAATCCTACCTTATCTTATAGATCTCTGCCCGGTGCTTCGGCATCGGGCAGATTTTTTATACCTGCGCATGGTTAATCGTGGCTCTGCAGTAGGGTAGGCTCGTCAATATTTTTGTGTGAGATAGTGTCGCTGCTGTCTGCCGCCCTCTGGCATGCTTGCCACATGACGATCTTGTCCGATCACTCTATTTATGTCCCGAATGGCTCATTGTTGGTGCTTAGTGCCGAAAAATGGTGATGCATTACAATTTTTTGAGTGTGCCACACGTTATCTTGGCACGAGGATTGCACATTCATCGTATAGCTACGCTGGTCAAACCACGTAGTTAGGTTTCTTCATTTATTTATAAATCGGGCAAAAGAGTAGTTTTGCACTGAGGGTATAAATGAGGAGTAAATAAAAGAATTATTTAGTCAAATACTTTGGCAAGGTATTTGCAAAATAATACGATAAGTGGTTG